>CAZJMZ010000010.1:4518-26095 GCA_964547115.1 uncultured Anaerolinea sp.
GTTCGTTGTGCGGGCGGTAGACTTCGGGCAACAGGTTGGTGACGAGTTGCAGGAGCAGAACGATGATCAACCCAAGCCAGAAGGCAACAGGCTGGATCGGCCTGCCAAGATAATCGGCGAGGCTGACGCCGAAAAGATAGGCAAGGGCAGAGAGAAGAAAAGTGAAAGACCGAATGAGTGTTAGCAATTCACGATACTTTGACTAGCTCGGTATGAGTTTAGATTTACAAGCGACATCAGATTTGCTGGTCGAGCAGGGCGGGTGGGTGCAGATTATTCATGCTCCGACAAATACCCAGTCAACCGCTCCACTGCCTGCGGAAGGTTCTTCCGCCCCAACCCGATGCGGAAGTGATTGTGCATATCATCGTACATCGAACCAGGCAGGAGCAGCACGCCCGCTTTTTTCACGAGGTCATCACAGAAGTCTTCGATGTCACCTTTCAATAATTTCGGAAAACCCATCGAGCCAGCTTGAGGACGCACCCACGAAAACAGCGAGGAGTGACGGGCGAAGAGGTCGTCCACGATCTCGAGATTGCTTTTGATGATGCCCAGGTTGCGAGCGATGAGTTTGTGCCGATTGCGAAGGGCGACTTCGGCGAGAAACTCGCTCGGGGCGGAGTTGCAGATGGTGGTGTAGTCTTTGAGCGCAGCCATCTGCTCATAGACCCGGCGATTCTTTGTCGCGATCCAACCAATGCGCAGACCAGCCAGCCCATAGGTTTTGGAGGTGACACCCAGCGATACGGCATGTTCACCCATATCCGCTCCTGCCGGGATGCGCTGTTCCGGGTCGTACTCTGATTCACGATAGACTTCATCACAAAAGAGCAGCAGCTTGTTTTCTTTGGCAAAACTATTCACTGCCTCAAAATCCGATTTTGACATCAGATAACCGGTTGGGTTGTGAGGCGTGTTGATGACGATGGCCCTGGTGGAAGAACGCATGAGATGACGCAACTCGTCCAAGTCCAACGCCCAGTTATTTTCCTCCCGCGCCCGCCACGGGCTGACAAAACAGCCAATGGCTTTTGCGATTTCGCTCAATGATTGGTAATGCGGTGTGTGTACAATGATATGGTCATTCTCTTTGAGCATGGCCAGCATAAAGAGATAGATCGCTTCCTCTGCGCCAGTGTGCACCAGAACATCCTCCGGTCGGACAGTCTGATACAGCCTGGCGATCTCGCTGCGCAAAGCCGGGTGTCCCTGTGATTCGGTGTAGCCCAGCCAGGTGTGCTGAAATCTTTCGGCAGAGCCTGGCTCGAGGGCCAGCAAGTCCGCAATGGACATGGCTTCACAGTCGGATGAGCAAAGCAGGAATTCGGTATTGAATTCATACTTGGCAAAGTAGCGTTCGAGTTTGAAGGGAACTAAATTCATTTTTCACATACGAAGGTCACAAAGTTAACCAAGGCCGATCGGCGGCGCAACCACAAGACTTCCCTTGATTTTCACTTCGTGTGCTTCATGTCCTTTGTGTTCAATTATTTCAAAACCTTTTTCATATCACGCAGATGGGTCATATTGTGGATGTAGAGCATCTTGATCATCTCGCGCAGTGTGGTCATGCCAAGAAACGGATGCCTGCCTTTGATATCCAATTCGGCCTGGGTCAGCGAAAGTGTCCAGGCAATGGAGTCGGCGCGCACTTCTTTGAAGCGTTCAAGCAGTTCCTGTGGCGTGAGGTCTTTGGTCTTGGCTTGCTGGGAGGCGTTGTAGCGATCGATCGAGAAATCGTCCGCCGCGCCCGCCCCGCCCTGCCGGATCTGCTCAAAGAGCCGCACCAACCCCCGCTCTGACGTGACGAAGTGTGAAAGTACGTTACGCATCGTCCATAGTTCGCCTTCAGTGTACACATCCAATTGCCATTGAGCGTCGGTGAGCCCGGCAAAGAGGGCGAAGAATTTCTCACCTTCAGAGGCCAGTTTGTCGGCCAGTTCTTTGATCTCAGACATGGGCAGCTCCTCTCGTCAATCTATGTCGTTGGTTGAGTAGTTCCGGGCAATAGCGAGGAATGTATCGAAACCAACTTTTTGAGTCCAACAATTAAGTAACTTGAACAGCGCTGGTTTCGATACGCTCGCAACTTGCGCTCGCTACTCAACCAGCGATATATTTATATAAGAGAATAACCCCCATCCACGACAATGGTTTGCCCGGTGATATATTGATTCTGTAACAAAAATTCCAAAGCCGACGTAATTTCATCGCTGCGTGCCGCCCGTTTGAGCGGCACCCGTCCGATCAGCCGTTGCCACTCTTCTGCCGGAACCACGTCCGATTGCAACACAAACCCCGGAGCAATGGCGTTGACGCGGATATCCGGCGCTAACGCCCGGGCCAGGATTTTGGTCAGCGATTCCAGCGCGGCCTTGCTGACCGTGTAGGCGGGGTATCGGCTCCAGGCTTTGTGCGCACCCATATCTGAGATGTTGATAATGGAACTGCCGGGGGGCATTTTTGGGGCACAGGCTTGAGCCAGCAGGAACGGTGCTCGCAGGTTTAAGTCGAGAGCCGCGTCCCAATCTGCGAGCGGGAACGAGATAATATTTTCAGCAGCCATAACGGCCGCCGAATTTACCAGGACATTTAATGAGCGGAAGGTGGAAAGTAGTTGCTGGAGCTGTGCGGGATCGGTGAGGTCAGCTTGGGCCAGGGAACAGTGTCTCTTTAGCGCTTCAACTTCCAGCTTGGTTTGAAGCGCATCGTCCTCCGCTGCATGGTAATGGAGGACGATGTCATATCCGTTGCGGGCGAGGGTCAAGGCGAAGGCTTTTCCCAGGCGATGAGCGCCGCCAGTGACGAGGGCAAGAGGGGACATGGCGCAATTATAAACGCACCTCACCCAGCCCTCTTCCGCTGAGAGGGAGTTACCGGCGGAAGAAATTGGAAATGAAGAACCAGATATTGGCGGGGCGCTCGGCAAGGCGGCGCATGAAGTAGGGGTACCAGTGCGTACCGAAGGGCACATATACGCGCACCGGGTAACCTTCTTTGACGAGTTGCTCTTGCAAGTCACGGCGGATACCATAGAGCATTTGGAATTCGATGGCGTTTTTAGGGAGCCCCACTTTTTCAGCGTACTGTTTGGCGAAAGCGATGCGCTTTTCATCGTGCGAGGCGATGGCCGGGATGGGCGGGATGCGCCCGTCGGGGCTGAGCGTGTTGGCTTCGATCTTGAGTGCGGCGTCGATCAGGATCTTGGTGAGCAGGTCGTAGTTGGCGTCGGTATCGGCCTTTTTGGGGTAGGCCTTATCGGGTGGTTCCTTGTAGGCACCTTTGACGAGACGGAAACGGGCACCGATCTCAAGCAGGCTTTTGACATCAGCTTCGGCGCGATACAGATACGATTGCGCCGCCATGCCCACCTGCCGGGTGTTGAAGCCACGCTCGAGCATGGCCTTGAAGATCTGGATGGTGACATCGGTATAAGGGGTGTCTTCAATATCCACACGGATGAAGTTACCGTGCAACCGAGCTTGTTCGAGAATACGGACCAGATTCTGCTGGCAGATCTCTTCATCAAGCCCCATGCCGATCTGGGTCAGTTTGATCGAGACGTTGGCTTTCACCCCCGCCTTATCAATATCATTTAGAACAGAGACAATGGCATCCGCGGAGGCATTGGCCTCCTCCACGGTGGAGGTGTGCTCACCCAGCCTGTCGAGCGTGGCATTGATGCCTTTGGCATTCAACTCGCGCACCACACGAATGGCTTCGGCGATGGTTTCACCCGCCACAAAGCGGGAGGCCATCCACCATGCAAAACTCCAGCCTGTCACCAGTTTTTGCGCCCAGGCGGCTTTGGAGAGATAGATGAGGAAAGAGCGAAGCATGGGACCGTCCTGTCATGAGATGGCAAGACCCTAAAGGGTTACCGCAAACAGGCTGAAATTCAGCCGTGGCAATACTGCGTGACGCGCGTATTGAGTTGCATAGGAAACCTTTAGGGTCTGCTCCAGTTTTCGCAAATATTCTAGCACAAACACCCAAAATGGGTGTGTTATACTTTTTTACGATGTTCGTCAGATTTTTGGAGGCAGAGTGAGGAACCGTCGTTCCATCCCCATTCTACGGGGTATTTCCATTGTGATTTTGTCCGCGGCGCTGGTGCTGGTCGTGATTGCGCTCATCGGCTACAGCCGTCAGCGGAATAACTATCCCAGCGGCATGACCATCGCGGGCGTACCTGTTGGCGGCGTGGATCCACAGATCGCATCTGAGCGCGTCTTGCAGGTATACACCTCCCCCATTGAAGCACGCTATGGCGAAGCCGTCTTTCAGATCGACCCGGCCGTAGTGGGCTTTGAACTCGACATGGATAATATGATCGCCGCTGCCGATTTGGAACGCACCGGCGGGGCCTTCTGGTCTGGGTTCTGGAATTATCTCTGGAGCCGCGAACCCGCTCCGATTGATATTCCCCTCAGCGCCAAACTTGACCAGAAACGCCTGGACGAATACCTGAAGACCGAGATCGTACCGCGCTACGACGAGCCACCCACCCCGGCACAGCCGATCCCCGGTAGCACCAGCTTCACACCTGGCGCCCCCGGCCGGGTGCTCGATGTCCCGCGCGCCGTGCAACTGATCGAAGACACTCTGCGCTCCCCTAATAACCGGTCCGTATCCCTATCCTTCAACCGGAGCGCCACCGCGCGCCCCACCTTCTCCAACCTGGCGGTCCTGCTCAAACAGATCATCACCACCTCCAACTACGACGGAGTGATCGGTCTCTACCTGCTTGACCTACAAACCGGGCAGGAGATCCACTTTGCCCTGGATCAGGGCCAGGAGATTTCCGTTCAGCCGGACGTTGCTTTCACCGCATCCAGTACCATCAAGATCCCTGTGCTGGTCTCGTATTACATCAAGAACGGCTCGAACCCTGTGGATGACCAGACCCGCAACCTCATCGCCGAGATGATCCGCAAGTCTGATAACAACGCCACCGACGCAATGATGAACCGCATCGACCCCGGCACCGGCCCGCTCATCATCACCCGCAACCTGCAAGCCATCGGCCTGGAAGATACCTTCCTCGCCGGCTTCTTCTCCCCCGGTTCGCCCTTGCTCCAGCGCTTCACAACAGCCTCCAACTCGCGCACCGACGTCTTCACCGACCCCGACACCTACAACCAGACCACCCCGCTCGATATGGGCATGTTGCTGGCTGACCTGTATCAGTGCGCCACCACCAGCGGCGGTGCGCTGATCGCAGCCTTCCCAGACAAGATCACCCAGTCCATCTGCCAACAGATCATCGCCGACCTCTCCACCGATAAGATCGGCGTATTAGTCGAGGCTGGCATCCCGGAAGGCACTGCCTTCGCCCACAAACACGGCTGGATCACCGGCAACGACGGTGTCATCCGCAATTTCAGTGATGCAGGTATCGTTTACACAGCAGGTGGCAACTACGTCATTGCCATTTATGCCTACCACCCCGTGCAGATCGTCTTCGATAATGCCAACCAGCTCTTTGCCAACCTTGGCAGCGCCATCTACAATTTCTACAATCTACCCGCCCAGTAGTTTATAATCGAACCATGAGCGCGGCGCTGGGACTCTACCGATTACAACAAGTGGACAGCCGGATGGACGAGATTCACGCGCGCCAAAAGCGGATTCAAGACACGCTTCAAAACGACCTCAGCCTGCGTACCTCAACCCAAGCCTTTTCGACCGCTGAAACTGCTCACAACACCGCTGCCCGCGCCCTGCGCGCCGCCGAGAACGAAGTGGAAAAACAACGCATCAAGATCGAACAAGCGAGCACGATCCTTTACAGCGGTGGCGTACGCAACCCCAAGGAACTGCAAGACCTCGAGAAAGACATTGCGTCCTTGAAAAAGCATCTTGAAACGCTCGAAGAACGCGAACTCGAAGCCATGCTCACTGCCGAAACCGCCCAAAAAGAACTGACCTCTGCCCAGGCCGACCTCACCCAGGTTCAAGCCCGGGTACTCGAACAAAACCGCGACCTCAGCCAGGAACTCGAAACCCTCACTCGCGACCTGGACCGGCTTGCAACCGAACGCAAAGCCACCGCTGGAGCCATCACAGAAGCTCTGCTCGGCACCTACGACCAGATCCGCAAACAACGCCGGGGCGTGGCCGTGGCAGCCATTAGTGAGTCGGCCTGTGCCGCCTGTGGCACCAACCTCACCGCCTCCTTGCAACAATCCGCTCGTTCCTCGTTATGCAATTGCCCCACCTGTGGGCGTATTCTCTTCGCAAACTGATACCCGGATTCAGCCTGCATGCCTGTCATCCAACCCCTTTCCTTCTTTCTCGGCTTTGCCTTCGGCATCGCTTTCACCTTCCTGCTCGGCTGGCTCCGTCCACTCTGGGGCCAATTCCGTCAGAACCTGCGGGAACAGCGTGAAGCAGCCCAGGTCCGCCGCACCAGCGGGTTGGAAGATAATCATCGCCGCCTCACCCTCCGCCGCGCCCAGGGCATGCATTTAGCTGCCCCGCTCTTCGCCCTTGATGAAGTGCTCGTGGAGCCGCGGTTGTTGGCTCCGCCACCCCGGGTGGAACCCGGCTCCGTCACAGTGCCTGATGACGTCATCACCATGACGCTGCCCTACATGCCGATGTGGCCCGAAATTGCGGCCATCTACCGGGCCCCCTCACTCACCCTCACCGACGCGCTTTCAGGCAGCACCAACCTCGTCATCACCGGCCGCGCCGGGCTCGGAAAAACCGTCGCGCTCGCCCACCTCGCCTCATTGGCTGCCAATCTCAAGGTCCAGTTGGAGGCGGGCAAGGATGCCATTCCCTTCCTCTACCACGTCGCCGACCTGCAGCTTCCTTTCGATGGCACCAAGGATCCGCTCAACATTATCATCAACGCCGCCAGCGAACGCGCCCCCATCTTCGACCTCAACCGCATGCCACAATTCGTCCAGCAGGCGTTCAAATCCGGCACGGCACTCCTGCTGCTCGATGGTTTTGACGAGCTCGAACCGCAAAGTCAAACGCAAGTGACCGAATGGCTCAAAGCCCTCCTGCAGGCCTACCCCGCCGCCCGCATCGTCACCACCGGCTGCGCCAACCAACTCAGCGGACTGGTGAGCCTGGGCTTTCAACCACTTGCCCTGCTGCCCTGGGACACGCGCAAGACCAACGAATTCATCATCGCCTGGGGCCACCTCTGGTCGCAGACCGTGGCACTGGAAGCCGCCTCACAAGCCGGACCCGGGCAAGTGGATCCTTTCCTGCTCAATAGCTGGATCAGCGCCGACAACACGCTTCTGACTCCCTTCGAACTGACTCTCAAATTATGGGCCGCTTATGCCGGTGACGGCCTCGGGCCGCGCGTGCTCGATGCCATTGCTGCCCACATCCGCAGGCTGGCTCCCAGCGGCACACCGGTGGCCGCGCTTGAATTGCTGGCCATGCAAGTGGTGCTCACATCGCAGCCCATCTTCGATTCGTCCAAGGCCCGCTCATGGGTCAGGAAATACGAGATCGTCGAAGACCAACCCATCGAAGGCGAAGAGGACTCTTCGTTCAAGACCATTACCGCTGAAAAGATCGCCCTCACCGATTCGCAGCGCATCAAACTCAAGAAATCGAAGACCGGTGACGTACCTTCCACAGGCTTGCTGGGCAAGATCATCGAAAGCGGACTGCTCATCACTCACGCCAACGGCAAACTGCGCTTCCTGCACCCCGTGCTCAACGGCTACCTCGCTGGTGGCGCCATCGGCGACAATGAAGCGGATATCACCCTGGCCGCCCAACCTGAATGGGACGGCAAGACCCTTGCCATGTATTATCTTGCCGCCCGCAGTGATGCATCGGCCATTGCAGATTACCTGCTCAAAGAATCCACTTTGCCCCTGCACGCAAGTACCTTCACCGTATCCCGCTGGCTGCGTGATACACCCAAACAAAGCGCCTGGCGCAGCAAGGTCTTTGCCAGCCTGTTCAACCTGCTGCAGGCCGAAGGCCAGCCGCTTTCCCTGCGGGCCCAGGCCATGGCAGCCTTCGTCGTCAGCAATGACCCCGGCGCAGCACAACTCTTCCGTCAATCGCTGGCTTCCCGCTCCTTTGAGGTGATGGCTCTGGCCGCCCTGGGTGCTGGTGCCATCCGTGACACCAAGGCCGTGGAAACCCTGGAGGAAATCATCCAATCCCCGGTCATTGGGTCGGTACGTCGTGCGGCCTGTCTGGCGCTCGTGGCCATCGGCACCGATAAGGCGCTCGAAGCCGTGGCGCGTGCCCTTCTGCAGGGCGATGAAGAACTCCGCCGCGCTGCCGCCGAAGCCCTGGCCAATGACCCGGTCGAAGGCCACGCGATCCTCAAAGAAGGCGCCACCCTTGCCGATATCATGCTCCGCCGCGCCGTGGTGCACGGCCTCGCGCATGTGGGCGAACCCTGGGCCATGGGGCTTCTCCAAACCATGCAGGTGGAAGACGACCAGTGGGCCGTGCGCAACCTGGCTAATCAATATCTCGAGCAACTGGCGCACCCCGGCTCGCGCATTCCACGGAAGTTAACACCGCCCTCCGAATCAGCCTGGCTCATCGAGTTTGCCGGTAAGCAGGGCAAGGGTATTCCCAAAGGCAGCGCCGCCACCGACGTATTGCTCAATGCCTTCAAATCCGGCACCACCGAGCAACGGCTGGCCGCCCTGCCCTACCTCAAGCGGATGAGTGATGAAGGCGTGATCAGTGCCTTCTACAATGCCCTCTATGGCGACGACCCCGAAGTGCGCGAAGCGTCCTTCTACGCCGTCGCAGAACTGGCCGCCAACGGCGTCAACCTGCCACACCCCAACAAATTCGGACTCGGCTGACATGCTCATCACCAATACCAAACTCATCACCTGGGAAAAAGAAAACCGCGTCCTCGAAGGATACGCGATATACATCGAGCATGACCGCATTATTGAGATCGACAATGAGCAGGCGTTGCTCGCCAAATATCCCAACGCCGAACGGCTCGACGCCCGCGGACAATACGTGCTACCCGGCAACATCTGCGCACACACTCACTTTTATGGCGCGTACGCGCGCGGCATGGCCATCCCCGGCCCGGCGCCCAAAGATTTCCCTGAGATCCTGCAAAAGTTGTGGTGGCCGCTCGATCGGTCGCTCGATGCGGAAAGCATCCAATATTCCGTCCTGCCATGCCTGGTCGATGCCATCAAACACGGCACCACCACACTCATCGACCATCACGCCTCGCCCAACGCCATCGACGGATCACTCGATATCATCGCCGAGGCCATGGAGCAGGCTGGCCTGCGCGGCGTATTGTGTTACGAAGTCACGGACCGCGATGGCGAAGCAAAAATGCAAGCTGGAATCCGTGAAAACGTGCGCTTCATCCAAAAGGAAAAGAGCCCGCTTCTCGCCGCCGCCTTTGGCCTGCACGCCAGCCTGACACTTTCCGACTCATCCCTGGACCAGTGCCGCTCCGCGCTCCCTGAAGGCTCGGGCTTTCACGTTCACACCGCCGAACACGAATCAGATGAATATGACAGCCTCACCAGGACCGGCCTGCGCGTGATCGACCGCCTGCACAAGCACGGCATCCTCGGCCCCCAAACCATCACTGCCCACGGCGTCCATTTTGATGCGCGCGAGACACAACTGCTTGTTGAGACTGGCACGTGGCTTTCGCATCAACCACGCTCGAACATGAACAACGGCGTTGGCGTAGCCGCCATTGAGTCGATGATGCGGGCGGGCATCAAGGTCTGCCTCGGCAACGATGGCTTCTCGAACGCCATGTGGGAGGAATGGAAGGCTGCCTACCTGCTGCACAAGATCCACCACCGCGACCCACGCCGCATGGGCGGCTACGACGTGCAACAAATGGCGATCTACAACAACGCTGCACTGGCTAACGTCTTCTTCCCGGCTGCAACGATAGGGCAACTTGTACCCGGCGCCTTTGCGGATATTATCTTTGTAGACTACCATCCCAACACACCACTCACCGCGGGCAACCTGCCGTGGCATATTATCTTCGGTGTTCAGCAAAGTATGGTCACCACCACCATTGTGGCAGGCCGGGTCTTGATGAAAGATCGCCAACTGCTGACACTCGACGAAGCAGCCATCGGCGCCAAAGCCCGCGAAATCGCGCCGAGGGTGTGGGAACGCTATCAAAAAGAAGTTGCCAAGGTTTTATAGAGGAATCGTCTCATGGAAAAACAATCTCTGATGGTCACCATCGCCATTCTGGGCGGCACCGGCAAGGAAGGCAAAGGTCTCGCCTTTCGCTGGGCGAAAGCCGGGTACAAGGTTCTGATCGGCTCACGCTCCGCTGAAAAGGCCGTCTCTGCCGCATCCGAATTAATGGAACTGCTCGAGGGCTCCGGCTCGCTGGTCGGCGTTTCGAACCGTGAAGCCGCTGAACACGCCGATATTATCGTGCTCACCGTTCCGTATGCTGCGCACCGCGACACACTCGAAAGCGTGAAAGACCTGGCCAAAGGCAAACTGGTGATTGATGTCACCGTTCCTATCATGCCACCCAAGGTAACCAAAGTGCAAATGCCACCCGCCGGGTCGGCCACCCAGGAAGCGCGCGAAATTCTGGGCGAAGAGGCGCAGATCGCAGCCGCCTTTCAAAATATCTCGCACGAACACCTGTTACAGGAAGGCGATGTGGACTGTGATGTACTGGTCACCGGCACCAGCAAAGAAACCCGCGCCGAAGCCATCCAATTGGTCGAAGCCGCCGGGCTCACCGGCTGGGATGCCGGCCCCATCGAAAACTCGGTCGTGGTTGAAGGCCTGACCAGTGTTTTGATCAACATCAACAAACAGTATGGTTCCACGCATGCAGGGATCAAGATCACAGGCGTGGAGAAAAAGTAAACCGCTTTCAGGCTGCGTATTGCACACTACGTAATGCGCAGTCTGCAACCCGCACATGCCCCTTACCCTTACCCCCCTCCATCATATTCCGCTTATCCGCCAAGGCGACAACCTGGCGGATATTGTTGTCGGCTCACTGCGCCAAGACCAGATCACGCTGGCAGATGGCGATATTCTGGTATTTGCCCAAAAGGTCATCTCAAAAGCTGAGGGGCGGGCAGTCAATCTCGCCACAGTCACGCCTTCTCAGCGCGCAATCGAAATCGCCAAACAAACCGAAAAAGACTCAAGGGTCGTGGAACTTATTTTGCAGGAAAGCAACGAGGTCCTGCGCACCCGCGTCGGCGCTGTCATTGTTGAACACAAGCTTGGTTTTGTGTGCGCCAACGCCGGCATCGACCACTCGAACGTGGCCGGGGTGGGTGATGCGGTCGAAGAGTGGGTCCTGCTCCTGCCGCAGAATCCAGACCAAAGTGCGAAACAGATGCGCGACGCAGTCGCATCCAAAACTGGAAAAAAGATCGGTGTCCTGATCATAGATTCGCACGGCCGCGCCTGGCGCAACGGCACGGTTGGAGTTGCGATCGGCATTGCAGGCATCCCTGGCATGGAAGATCTGCGCGGCAAGCCCGACCTGTTCGGATACACCTTGCAAGTGACGACCGTGGGCGTGGCTGACGAACTGGCTGCCGCCGCATCTTTGATGATGGGTCAGGCCGCGGAGGGCACGCCCGTGGTGCATGTGCGCGGCTTCCCCTACCCCATGCGTGAAGCGGCTTTGTCTGAACTCATCCGCCCCAAGGCGCAAGATTTATTCCGCTGAGAACGTCCAATCCCCAGAGGTTCCATGAAACTTATCCCTGAATCGCACCGCGACCTGCTTGCACCCGAAGCACGCGCATTCGGCTATCTTGCCACACTTATGCCTGATGGCTCACCACAGCTCACCCCCCTCTGGTTCGACGTGGATGGTGAGTACATTCTACTTAACTCCGCCAAAGGTCGCACCAAAGATAAGAACATGCGTGCCCGCAAGCATGTGGCCCTGCTCATCACCGACCCGCAAGACCCATTTGGCCGTTATATCCAGATCCGCGGCACGGTGGTAGAAGTCACTGAAGAGGGCGCACTCGAGCATATTCAAAAACTCTCGCTGCGCTACGATGACAAACCCTGGACCATCACCGAAGGACAAGTACGCGTCATCTACAAGATCCAACCGGACCACGTGTACGTGAGCAAATAGTCCACCATGGACTTGCATCATTTTCTGCGCACCCGCCGTTCAGTCCGCCGCTTCAAACCAGACCCCGTGCCTGATTCGGTTCTAACGAGCATTCTCACCACTGCCACCTTTGCCCCCTCGGCACACAACCGCCAACCATGGCGTTTTTGCGTAGTGACCGATCTCATGGTCAAAGAACGGCTGGCTTCAGCCATGGAATTGGAATTTGAGCGCGACCTTAAACAGGACAACCTCCCCCACGAAGAAATTCAGAAACGCCTGAACCGTTCACACGAACGCATCATCGCCGCACCTGTGCTCATTCTGCTTTGCCTCGACATGAGCGACATGGATGTATACCCTGACACCAAACGCAAACGGGCCGAATTCCGCATGGCGATGCAATCGGTGGCCAATGCGGGCATGCAGTTAATGCTGGCCGCACATGCTGAAGGGCTGGGCAGTGTATGGGTGTGCAGTCCGCTGTTTGTGCAGGAGACCATTCAACAAGTTTTAGAGCTGCCCAGGAATTGGGAGCCTCATGCCATGTTCTTTCTAGGGTATCCGGCAATCACACCAGAGGCACGGGAAAGAAAAAAGCTTGCTGAGATCACCAAATATTTCTAAGGACAGAACTCAACCATGAAAATCGTAGCCCTTGCAGGCGGTGTTGGCGGCGCCAAGCTGGCACACGGCCTCGCTCAAGTTTTGCCGCCCGAAGATCTAACGGTCATTGTCAACACTGGTGATGACTTTGAACATTATGGGTTATCCATCTGCCCCGATCTGGACACCGTATGCTATACCCTGGCCGGGCTGGCCAACCCTGAAACTGGCTGGGGTCGTGTGGATGAATCATGGAAGGTGATCGAGAATGCATCCAAGCTTGGCGGGCCAAATTGGTTTCGGCTGGGCGACCAGGATCTTGGCACCCATCTCGAACGGACGCGACGGCTGAAAGCCGGTGAACCCCTCAGCAGCATCACAAAAGATTTTTGCAAAGCATGGGGTGTTCAACATACTGTGCTACCCATGTCTGACCAGCCGGTGCGCACCATGGTGGCAACAGTTGAAGGCGAGCTAGCTTTTCAGGATTATTTTGTCCGCAGGCGCTGTGAACCGGAGGTCAAAGGTTTCAGGTTTGATGGGGTCGATTCGGCAGAGGCAGCCCCGGGGGCGGTCGAAGCGCTTGCATCGGCTGATGCAGTCGTCATCTGCCCGTCGAATCCGTGGGTGAGCATTGACCCTATCCTGCAACTGGTCTCCATTCAGGGCAAACCTGTCTATGCAGTTTCGCCCATCATCGGCGGTGAAACGGTGAAGGGTCCTGCCGCAAAGATGTATAGAGAACTGGGTATTGAACCTTCGGCGTTGGCAGTCGCCAATCATTATCGCAACCTTGCCTCAGGTTTTATATTGGATGTGGTTGATTCGCAACTTATCGAAAGTGTTCGGGGTTTGAATATGCGTGCTCTGGTAACATATACGGTGATGAAAAGTCATGAAGACAGACGGCGATTGGCAGTTGAAGTCTTGAATTTTATTGGAGAGCAACCATGACACTTTGGGCCATTGTCCCTGTGAAACCGTTACGCCATGGCAAGTCACGTCTTGCTGGCACGCTCAATGAAGACCAACGCACAGAATTGAATCGGGCTCTTTTACAACATACCCTCGAAACGCTTTCGGGCCTGAAAGAGGTCGATGGCATGCTGGTGGTCAGCCGCGACCCAAACGCCCTGACCGTGGCCCGTAGTCTTGGGGCACGCACGGTGCAGGAAAACGGCCAGCCGCAATTGAACACCGCACTCAAACGCGCAACGATTGTGGCGCAGGTTTATGCCACGCACGGCGTACTGGTATTGCCTGCTGACCTGCCGCTCATCACCAAGGATGATATCCTGGCCTTGATCCAGCGCGCAACCGAAGCGCCAGTGGTGGTCATCGCTCCAGATCGGCATCGTAAAGGGACGAACGCCCTGCTCATTTGCCCGCCGGGCTTGATCGAATATGATTTCGGCGAGAACTCTTTCGAACGGCATTGCGAACTGGCACGCAAAGCAGGGGCACGGCTCGAGATCGTGGAGCTACCCTCCCTCGGGCTTGATTTGGACCTGCCAGAAGATTTCGAGTTGGTGAAGTCCATGGAAAGCCCACTGACCCTATAGAGCACTACAGGCAGGACACATGCCGCCGGGTCTGGCTCCCGGCGATATACTTACAGAAAACAACGGTGAATAGCCGTATGTGACAGCGCGTTTCAAAAATTCCACTGAGGAGAATGCCATGACTGAACGTGTTGCGCTTTATTTGCAAGACTCGCACGACCTGCGAGATGGGCTGGACTATGCCAAATATGCTGAAGAGAAAGGCTTTGAGGCCGTCTGGCAGGCAGAGTCACGCCTGGTACGCGATGCCATTGTGCCCATGGCAGCATATGCAGCGGTGACCAACAAATTGAAGGTTGGGTCAGGGGTGATCAATAACTGGACACGTAACATTGGCCTGTTGGCTGCCACCTTTCTCACACTCGACGACCTGGCCCCGAACCGCGTTATTTGCGGTCTTGGCGCATGGTGGGATCCGCTAGCGAAGAATGTGGGCATCGACCGCAAGAAGCCGCTGATCGCGATGAAGGAAACGGTCACGGTCATGCGCAAGTTGCTCAATCTCGAACGCGTGAGCTTTGATGGAGAGTTCATCCACGTCAAGGATATTGAATTGGATGTGGTCTACGGACGGCGCGAACCGCGCAACGTGCCGATCATGATCGGTGCGACTGGCGACATGATGATGGAATTGACCGGTGAAGTGGCTGATGGTGCGGTCTTGAACTATTGTGTGGCCCCGGAATACAACGACAAAGCCATGGAACTGCTGGATAAGGGCCTGCGAAAATCGGGCCGCTCGATGGAAGGCTTCGACCGCCCGCAATTGATCGTCTGCTCGGTGGATGAAGATCACGACAAGGCCATTGATTACAGCAAGATGCTGCTCTGCCAGTACATCGCCCAGCAGCCGCACATCGCCAAGGCCTCAAATGTCTCTGAGGATGTGGTGCGTGAGATCCAATCCATCCTGGGCTGGCCTGCCACCAAGGAACAGGTGTTGAAAGCCAAAGACCTGGTGCCCGATGAGTTGGTGCTCAAGATCACTGCCTCTGGCACACCCAGCGAAGCCAAGGCTAAAGTGGAGGAATATAAAAAACGCGGCTGCACCTGCCCGATCTTGTACCCCGTGGGCGGGAATTTCAAATTGCTGATCGATACGTTCGCGCAGGCGTAGTTCTACAACCTGCCCTGCAGATAATCCACTACAAAGTTCAAAGCCTCCGTTGCCGCGGAGGCTTTATTTTTTGCGCGGTCGCCCTGGAAATGAAAGAGCCGTGTCCACTCCCCTGCAGGGGTAACCAAACCCAACCATACCGTGCCGACCGGTTTGGCCTCTGTCCCGCCACCAGGGCCGGCAATTCCGCTGACCGAGACGGCAATATCCGCATGCAGATGTGTCCGCACGCCGCGCGCCATTTCGAGCACCACCTCCCGGCTGACAGCGCCGTGAGTGTTCAGGGTCTCCCAAGCCACACCGAGTAGGTCCGCTTTGACAGGATAGGCATAGGCCACCACGCCGCCCAGAAAATAGGCCGAGGATCCGGGCACGTCTGTGATGCGGCTGGCGATCAGACCACCGGTGCAGGATTCAGCCGTCCCGAGGGTAAAGATGCGGGTTTTCATCAGGTCGTGGAGCAGGAATTCGGGAAGTTGATCCATGTATGTCTCTTCAATGAATATTATACACAGCACATGAATCAATCTCGGTTATAATTTTCGCATGGCTGACTGGACAGGAAGGAAAATCGCACGCGTCCAAATCGGAGACTTAATCGCCCGTGGGGGCATGGCTGAAATTTATCTGGCGAACCATGAACTCCATGGACAGGTTGCGGTAAAGGTCATGCGCGGCCTGCTCGAGCGTGACCCCGGTCAATTGGCGCGCTTTAAGCGTGAAGCCGAAGTCATTGGCGAACTCAAACATCCCAACATCGTACAAATGCTCGATTACAGCGTGGAGGACGAAACGCCGTGCCTGGTGATGGAATACATCTCCGGCCCCTCGCTGGCAAACTACATGAAAGCGCTGCACGACCGCAAGGAACGCATCCCCATTGCCGTGGTCGCGCAGATCCTGCGCGGCGTGGCCAGCGCGCTGGATTATGCCCACAGCCAGGGGTTTGTGCATCGTGACATCAAACCCGCAAACGTACTTTTGCGCTCCCCCTCCCAAGAGATTACGCTCGAAACAACATTGCCATTGGATGTGGAACCGGTGCTGACCGACTTTGGCCTGGTACGCCTTGTGGACTCAACCCTCCACACCACCACCGGCTCTGTCTCAGGGACGCCTGCCTACATGAGCCCCGAACAGGCTCGCGGTGAAAAAGTGGATCACCACACCGATATCTACTCTCTGGCGGTGATGCTGTACGAAATGCTGGCCGGCAGCGTGCCTTTCCAATCCGATTCCACTTTTGGCATGTTGATGAAACATATCAACGAAACGCCGCCGCCCATCAAAGGCATCTCAGCCGACATGTATGCGCTGCTCGAACGGGCACTCGCCAAGGACCCTTCCATGCGCTACGAAAGCGCGGGAGCCCTGGCCAGCGAATTCATGGCGCTCTTCAACGGGCAGACCATCTCGCCCGGCACCTTGCATCTTGCCGAGATGTCGCGCAAGATGAACGAAGCCGCCCAGCAACCGCGCGAGGTGATCGTCGAGAAGCCATCGCGCTATCGCTGGCTCAGGCTGGGGCTTGAAACCGCGCTGGCCCTGGCATTGGGCCTGATCATCATCCGCTATGTGGTGCCTGGCAACAACCCCGCCACCACGCCGGTCCCCACCCGTGACCCTGATATTCCCGCCGGACGCCTGCGCTTCGACGATTTCAGCGGCGTTGCTCCCATGGATCAGGTAACCCTGTTTCTCAACAATGTAAATGTCCCGACCCAGGGTACGCACTACGAGGGCTGGCTGGCGGCAGACGACGGCTCGGTCCGCAAGATCGGCGAAGCGCCTTTGAATGAATCTGGGGTTGGGCAGGTCATCCTCACCAACCCTGATCAGGAGAATTATTTCCAGCGCTATCATATTGTGCTCGTCACACAGGAGCAGGATGGCTCAAATAATTCCCAGCCTACGGGACCTGTGGTCTACTCTTCGGTATATCCTCCCGAGGCTCTGCAGCCGGTGAAGAATTTGCTGGTGGCCTACGATAAAACGCCAGACCAACTCGCCCTGATCCAGGGGTTATGGTATTACGGCGGCTCGTTCGTCAATATCTCGATCAATGGCGACAAAGAGTCCAAGATCGTGGGCTTGCGCGCCGCCTACGAGGCAGGCGACGAAACCACCTTCAGGACGCGACTGGAGGAAATTATCAACCAGATCGTCGGCGATCAAAGCGACCAGTTCCGCGATTACAACGGTGATGGCGTGATCGATAACACACCGGGCTCAATCAACACTGACGGGTACGGCACCTTCCCCAACGGCACCCAGGATGGCTACATCCAGGATACCACTCTGCAGGCCAAACTGGCCGTCGACGCTCCCGACTCAACGCCCGCCATCCGCACCAACGGCGAGAATCTGCAAATGTGCGTGAAGAACATGGAAACGCGCCTCAACTCCATTCTGGAGACAGCCCTGCAATTGAGCGGGATGAAATTCGGCCCTGAGATGAATTCACTGATCACCGACCTTGAAGCCCTCGGCAACACCCTGCTTAACGGCAACGATGCAGACGGCAACGGGTTGGTGGAAGCAGTGCCCGGCGAATGCGGCGCCAACGACGCCTACACCTTCGCCTACTTGATGGCCGATATGTTCCTTTACCCTGGCGAAAACCGCATCCCACCTTCAGGGAAATAATCAAAACGGCAGGCAAATGCCTGCCGTTTTGATTCAAGCATGAAACAACTTTTCCCCCGCACGAATCGCCACTTTAAGGCGGTTTTCCGCTGGCGTGATCGGGCATGACCACATTTCGTTGTAAGCACAATAGGGGTTATAAGCAATGTTGAAATCCACCAGAAAGCGATTACCTGGCAGCGGCTCTGGTTCGAGGTAGCGCCCGGCTGGGTAGGTCTCCTGACCAGCCAATGCATCAACAAAGGGTAGGAAGAAACCATGCTCGCTTTGGTAAATGGTCAACTCCGCATCCTGCCCGTCCACCTGAAATTTGAAACGGCCAAAGCGTACATATTCCTGTACGCTGCCGGTGGTGGTTTGCATCACAAAGGCCTGCGGATCGTTCAAAGGCACAACCTGCACCTCCAGCCGCAAGGCATCTGTCTCAGGGAAGTAGTGCAAGCCTTTGAACTCCCTTTTTTGCTCACGGGTCAACGGACTCTGAGGATGACCTTTGAAAAAGTCATCCTTTTCAGCTCGAAATTCATCTAATTCGGTCATGGAACCTCCAGTGGATAGATACACGCCTTAGATACAAACTCTGGCCCCATTCTTACACCTCACCAGCCTGCCATGCATCCGTAATCATCCACCTCTTGTCGAAACATTATCCTTGTGCTATCTTCTCTTGTAAATGGATCAAAAGACCGTTTTTATCATTGAAGATGAAGAAGACGCCGCCAACCTCTTCGCGGAGATGATGCACGTCAGCGGCTATCGCGTCATGAAAACCGTCAAGAGCCCGCCCGCCATCAGCATGATGCTGGCAGAGCGACCGGATATCGTCCTGCTTGATATCATGATGCCCGAATTATCGGGGCTGGATATCCTGCGTCAGATGCGGCGCGACCCAACACTGGCGGGCATCCCAGTCATTGTCATTACTGCCAAAAGCATGCCTACCGACATCAAAAACGGCATGGAAGCTGGCGCATCCACATACCTCACCAAGCCGGTCGGCTTCCTCGAACTCAAAGAAGCGGTCGAGCGCACCTTGAGTGGAAAATAACACGCTTCGGGCATGAGCCTGCTCCGCACCTTCATCGCGGTAGATATTTCCCCTGTATTACAAACAGCCATCGAACAATCCGCCCTGCCTTTACGCCGGGAACTGGGCAATAGCCTCGTCCGTTGGGTGGACTCGCGCGCCATTCACCTGACCTTGAAATTTCTGGGAGACGTTTCGCCCGCCGCCATCCCGCTGTTGACCCGCGCACTCCAAACCGAAGCGGACCTCATCCCTGCCTTCGACCTGGCCATCGGCGGGCTCGGCTCTTTTCCCAGCCCAAGGCGGGCACGGGTACTATGGGTGGGGATCCAGGCTCCGGCTGCGCTGGAGGCGTTGTACCGCGGCATCGAGTCGGCTTGCGGACGGCTGGGCTACGCAGCGGAGACCAAGCCATTTCATCCGCATCTCACGCTGGGACGCGTCCGGCAGGGCCTCTCGGCTGCCGACGGGCAAAAGATCCGCCGCGTACTGGAGGCCCAAACGATTGACTATCTGGGCACTGCAAGGGTAGACTCAGTGCATCTTTACAAAAGCGACCTGCAACCATCAGGCGCGGTTTATACCCGCTTGTATTCCGCACCGCTCCAATCCAACCCAAATTGAGGTGAAACCTGAACGCTCTCGAACTTGCCCATAAGATCGTCGAAGCCCTGGAGGACAAAAAGGGCGAAGACATTCTCCTGCTCGATATTAAAGATATCGCCAACTTTACCGATTATTTCGTGCTGTGCAACGGCACCAGTGACCGCATGCTCGATGCGCTGGCCAAAGGCGTGCTCGAAGCTCTAAAAAAAGATTTCAAGAAACGCGGCCGCATTGAAGGTCAGTCGCGGGAAGGCTGGCTGGTGCTCGATTTTGGCGATGTAGTGGTGCACTTGTTCTCGCCCGATATGCGCGAGTATTACGACCTTGAAGAGCTGTGGAGCGACGGAAAAGTGCTGCTGCGCGTGCAGTAACAGACCGAAAACGCTGCCAGATCATCCAAAACAAAGCCTCCTGCTGAAATCAATTCAGCAGGAGGCTTTGTTGTCATGCAGTGTTATGCAGGCTTATTTTTCGAACACCCAGCGGTCCACATCGCGCTTCCAATCCACGAGTTCTTCGCTCTTGAACCACAGCGCGGTCTCGCGTACGCCGGTCTCGGGTTTGTCTGAAGCATGGATGAGATTACGGCCCACTTCCAGGGCAAAGTCGTGGCGGATGGTGCCGGGCGCGGCTTCGACGGGCTTGGTGGAGCCCACCGTCTGGCGGATCGCGGCCACGGCATTCGGGCCTTCCCACACCATCGCCATTACCGGCGCTGAGGTGATATAGGAGATCAAGCCATCGTAGAACGGCTTGCCCTCATGTTCGGCATAATGTTGCTTCGCCAGCTCCAGGCTCACTTGCATGAACTTGGCGCCCACCAGACGCAATCCACGGCGTTCGAAGCGGGCAACGACCTCCCCGATCAATCCGCGTTGCACGCCATCGGGTTTCACTAATACGAGCGATCTTTCCACAGTTTCCTCCAAATCAAAAATAAGACCTGACAGGTTTCAGAAACCTGTCAGGTCTGCTTGCTAGCGTAGTAATTCTTCCGCCTTGGTATAGGCATCCAGCGCATCCTGCAGGCGGTTGGCGCGCATGTATGCGTCGCCCAGCGACTGCCAGATGCTCACTTCCACAGGGTAGCGATAGAGCGCCTCGCGCAAGTCAAAGATGACCTCATCGAGGAACTTGCCTTTCTTGATCAACTTCCCATACGACTCGAGCGCGCCGGGAATGTTACTGCGCGATAGTTCGGTTCGCGCTGCGCCGAGCGTGGGGTCTGCAGGCATGGATAACATTCCGGTTCCTCTCACCGTGGTGACGGGTTCGCGATACGGTTCGGGTTTGGGCTCCGCCGCAGGTTTGGGTTTGCGCGCAGCAGGCTTCGGCTTGGGGGTCTCCTCCACAGGCACGCTGGCAACCGGTTGCGGCTTGGGCTGAGGCGCTGGTTCGGGTTCAGGGGCAGGCTCTGGCTTGGCTTGAGGCGCGGGGTGCCAGTCGCTGGCCCTGGTCGGTTGGATCTTCGTCGGCTCGGCCACCACTTCCCCGGTCTCATCACGCAGCCAGGCAGGCAGGTCATCAGCAGCGGCCGTAATGGTCACATCAGGCTCTTCATCGAGACCCTTCAACCAACTGGGGACTTCCTCGCTGGAGGCAGACTCTTGTGTTGGAGCCGGGACATGCTCTTCGATCGCGTCCAGCCAATCGGCGGAAACCGCCTCCTCCGCCGGGACGGCTGCCACGGTTTCAGGAGCCTGTTCCTCTGCTTCGAGCCCCTGCAACCAGGCGGGCAGGTCATCGGCGGCAGCATTTGCAGGCGCAACAGGTTCCACATCCAGCGCTTGCAGCCACGGGATCGGTGCATCCGAAGCGGCGGATTCAGGCTCGCGCTCTTCTTCGGCGTCCAGGCTACGCAACCATTCGGCTGTGTCGCTGGCCGGGGCGGGTGCGGGTTCTTGCGGCGCGGATTTGACCTGCTTCACCCAATCGGG
>CAZJMZ010000011.1:0-9121 GCA_964547115.1 uncultured Anaerolinea sp.
AGAGGGGGTCGAACCCTCACGGTGTCGCCACCGACAGATTTTAAGTCTGTTGCGTCTGCCGATTCCGCCATCGCCCCGGCGGG
Source organism: uncultured Anaerolinea sp. (assembly GCA_964547115.1). Classification (GTDB taxonomy): domain Bacteria; phylum Chloroflexota; class Anaerolineae; order Anaerolineales; family Villigracilaceae; genus Defluviilinea. Next base: position 84 of record CAZJMZ010000011.1, read on the forward strand.
TTTGTATTGTACCTTATTTTGATAGGCCGTCCAATCGCGAGAGCGAGGCGCGGTTGGTGATGTGTCGCAAGCGCCAGTCTTTGATCGCGAACGGCAGGTACAACAACACGAACGTGACCACACCCAGCGCCTCCATGTACAGGATGTAGATGGGCCAGTCGGGCATCAGGTCGAGCAGGCTGGGCGTGGCGGGCTTGCCGTTGATCATCAGGTAATTGCTGCCGAGGTTGATGTTGATGAGGTACACGATCACCATGTAAATGTTCATCCACACTGCCACGCGTACCAGCGACATCCATGTGGGGCGAAAGCCTTCCACCACGGTCATGTAGATCGCCGAGGTCACGATCAAGCCATGCGAGATGAAGGTTTGAAAAAAACGAAAATGCGGAAAACCGTAAATACCCAGGTCGGGCGTGGCCAGCGCCTGCATTGCGCCGCCTATGCCCATCAGGTACATGAACTCGTAGATGCGATAATTTTTTGTCACCAGCATCAACGCGCCGACCCACACCAGCACGCTGCACACCTGCAGAGGCAGCATGGTTTGCAGTGTCCATTTGCCCACAGCGGCATTCCAGGTGTGCCAGGCGATCTCATTGCCCCACAGCACCAGCGCCATTATCCAGCGAATGCGTTGTTTGGTTGCCTCATCCGCTTTGCGAAAGGTGAGGAGCAACAGGTTAAGCAGCACCAGCGCAGCCAGCGCTGCCAGATGGGCCGTGCCTAAAAACTCGAACGCCGGGCCGGGGTAGTTACCTGCAAAGAATTGGTCCATGATCATGGTCTCCGTGGATGGAATTGTACTCACGGGATTTGTTTTCGGGGAGATGTGGATGTTCGGACGGAAGCAGTTACCGGCTGGGTACGAGACGCGTCGTCCTTCATCTGGAGTTGCTGTTAGGTCATGAGCCTTTATCTCCACTGAAGCCTGTTAAACGAAAATCTCTTCGCGAGGAAGAGATTTTTTGCGGTCCCGACGGGATTCGAACCCGCGATCTCGGCCTTGACAGGGCCGCATGTTAGGCCGCTACACCACGGGACCATCTAACAAGCGGGCGAGAGTTTACCATGCAGGTTTTGATGTGTCAATATGCCCAGTCTTTGTAGAACGACGGGTCTGTGGGCGTTTGCCCGGTGGGGTCATAGATATAGACCCAGTCACCTTCGACGGCCCAGTTGTATAACCAGTGTGCGTCGCCCACTGAAAGATTCACACAGCCATGTGATTGTGGGTACCCAAAGCGTGTGCGCCAATATGCGCCATGCAAGGCGCGGGCTTTATCGAAATACATCGTCCAGGGTACGTTGTCGAGATAATAGAAATCGGTTGGGTCACCGTTACGCATGTTCTCGGTGGGTTTTTTCGAGTAGATCTGGAACAGGCCTGGGCGGGTGTAGAACGGTTCGAGGCCGCTGGCGATGACGGTGGCAAAGATGAGTTGGTTGTTTTCGTAGACGGCCAGGGTTTGTTCTGCAAGGTCTACGTCGATCCAGCGGCCGTTGGTCACGCCTTCAGGCGGCGCGGATTTGGGATGCACAAGCGCCACTTTGCGCCCCTCCACCCATTGGTTGGGGCCGATCATATTCCAATCCACACCATCGGCGGTTTGGGTATCGTAGACGCGAAAAAGATCGACGAATGGGTTGAGATATTGACCGGTTTCAGGAGCGTTGTAGCCGGGTGCCTGTTTAACCGGGATGTATTCGAAAGGCCAGCCAAACGTGGTGTGTGGTGTTGCACGGAATTGCAGGCCTTGGTAGGCGGAAATTTCGCCAACGCGTGCGCCTTTGCCAGGTATCCAGCCGCCGTTCTCGAGTTGGTAATAGATGCCTTTGCCGGTATCCACCCGGTCAACGTATGAGACGTACACAAAGCCGGGCAGGTAGGCCTGGCCGGTCTCGCCGCCCTGAGGCGCATTGAGCACAGGTACATATTCCTTTTCCAGCCTGAAATAACGGTATGGCAGTTGGGTCAGCGTTTGGTCGGGCTTGAAGACGGGCAGGGGACGAGCGGGAAAGGTCATGCCCTTTTGGGCCATTTCGCTCATAAAAGCAGATGGGCCTGCGACGAGACAGTCATCGGGGATGACTGCATACACATCAGGCGCACAGACGATTGCTCCGCTATCTGGTTCAGATGACTGTGCGGCGGTGAGGGTGGTGGGTACGACACCAATCAACAGTGCAATGACGAGAAGGGCCAACAGGGTTCGGGTATTCATGTGTTTATTATGGATGATTCTTGTCTGTGAAAATTTACATTTCTGTTATGGCCTGCCCGTTCTAAAAAGGCCTTGGCTTGACACATTTTACCCCCTAGGGTAAATTTATCTTCAATTCTAACCCAAGCATAATATACCAGCCCTAAAGCTGGAAATAATTTTGTGCAGGAGGGCTGTCTTGTCCAAGTCACGTACGCAACAAATGGTGGATCGTCTGCGCGAGTTGCAGGCTTCATCTCCCGACATCGAAGCTTCCGCTGTGGTCAGCGTGGATGGTTTGAGCATTGCCTCGGCCCTGCCGCAGGGCGTGGAGGAAGACCGTGTCTCGGCCATGTCGGCGGCGATGCTCTCGCTGGGCGAACGCATTGCATCTGAGTTGGGGCGCGGCACCCTTGAGCAGGTGTATATCAAAGGCGAAAAAGGATATGTCGTCCTGATCTCGGTGGGGGAAGAGGCTGTGCTAACCGCCTTGGCGCGCGAGCAGGCTAAATTGGGCTTGATCTTCCTCGATATTAAGCGAGCTGCTGAAGATCTCACAAAATTGATTTAACGGAGTCAAGCAATGAGTCCTGTTCAGAAAACCGGTTTGTACTACCCCAACAAGTTTGGACGTATTATTGTCAATTCGTTGGAAGAAGTGATGGGCAAGAATGGTTTGAATGCCATTCTCAACCTTGCCGGGTTGACACATTACATTGAAAACTATCCTGCCGACAACCTCGACAAGGGCTTCGACTTTGCAGAGCTTTCCGCGGTTGGCACTGCCTTGGAAGAGATGTATGGTCCGCGTGGTGGACGGGGGCTGGCCCTCCGTGCCGGGCGTGCCACTTTTGCTGAAGGCTTGAAGAACTTTGGCGCCCTTGCCGGCGCTGCCGACCTGGCCTTTGTTGTGTTGCCTCTGCAATCCAAATTACGCATTGGTCTCCCGGCCTTTGCCAAGATCTTCTCGCAACTAAGCGATCAACACAGCACTGTTGAGGAAAAGGATACCGAGTTCGTGTGGACCATTCACAAGTGTCCTGTGTGTTGGGGGCGTACTAATGCCGATAAACCGGTCTGCTATATTGCCACGGGTATTCTGCAGGAATCGTTGAAATGGGTGTCAGGCGGAAACGAGTTCCGGGTCAACGAATCCAAATGCGTGGCAGTGGGCGATGCGGTTTGTGAGTTCGTCATCCAAAAGGAACCGATTTCCTAAGGCGCGGTCAGTGTGGCTGAAGCCAAACCCAAGATCCTGATCGTCGAAGACGACCTTGATGTCGCAGAAATGCTGAATGCATATTTCCGCGTGCAGGGTTATGAAGTCTTTACCGTGAACTGGGGCGAAGATGGCGTCCGGGCGGGGCAGTCTGCGTCTCCCGATCTCATCATCCTTGATATTCGCCTGCCAGATATTGACGGCTTTGAAGTGGCGCGCCGTTTACGCAGCGACCGCCGCACCAGTGATATCCCCATTATTTTCCTTACCGAAAAACGCGAGCGTTCCGACCGGCTGCAGGGCTTTGAAGTTGGCGCGGATGATTACATCACCAAGCCGTTCGACGTCCAGGAGTTGCGTTTGCGGGTACGTAACGCGCTTAAGCGTGTCAGTCAGGGTTCCCTGACCAACCCGGTCAGCGGCTTGCCTGAAGGCCCGCTGGTGGAAGAACGCCTGTCTGATGTCATTCACAAGAGCGGCTGGGCCTTGTTGCATATTTCGATCAGCCATCTTGACTCATTTCGTGAGGCGTATGGTTTTGTCGCTTCTGATGATGTTCTCCGCGCCATCAGTCTGATGATCATCAATACGATGAAAGAGACCAGTTCTCCGGACGACTTCCTCGGGCATATCTCTCCAACCGACTTCGCTGTGGTGTTGGCGCCTGCCAATCTCCCTGCGTTTCAAGAACGCATCCGTTCCCGGCTGGAGCAATCACTGGATTATTTCTACCCGTTGAAGGACCGCGAGCAGGCCTCCAAAAGCCCTGACCGACTCTCGATCCGCGTGGTGGAAATTCCCTCAGTCTTTGGTCGCTACTCCAGTGTCGAGCAATTGAAGAAAGACCTCTTGAGTAAAAAGTAGTGAAGATCACCGTCATCCTTCCAACGTATAACGAAGCGGAGAACCTGCCCAAACTGGTCTCCGCTTTGTTTTTGCTGCCGCTTGAATTGAGCGTGCTGGTCGTAGACGATAACAGCCCTGATGGTACCTGGTGCATCGCTGAAGAACTGGCCCAGACCCACCCAGGACGCTTGCATGTCTTGCGGCGCCCCGGCAAGTTGGGGTTGCGCTCGGCCTACATGGAGGGTTTTCAACGCGCTTTTGAGCTTGGTGCTGAGGCGGTCGTGCAAATGGACGCCGATTTTTCGCATGACCCGGCCGTCTTGGTGGAAATGGACCGTCAGCTTCCCATCTGCGACGTGGTCATCGGTTCGCGCTACACTCGGGGCGGCTCGCTGGACCGGAACTGGCCCCTGTGGCGTAAGTTTTTATCCGCCTTTGGGAACACCTACGCCCGAACCATTCTTCACTTCCCGGTGCGCGATGTGACGACTGGCTATCGTATGTGGAAGCGCGCAACCCTGCAGGATATGCCCCTAGAGAAGATTCGCTCCAGCGGCTATGTCTTCCTGGTCGAGATGGCCTATGTGGCCCACCGCATGGGTTTCAAGATCGTGGAAGTCCCCATCCATTTTGAAGACCGACGCTTCGGCAAATCAAAGATGTCGTTTCGGATCCAGTTGGAAGCGGCCATGCGGGTTTGGGAAGTCTGGTGGTTCTACCGGAAGATGTTCTAGGGCGTTTGGTACAATTCCCGCATCTTTTATTGGTGAGAACCAGCCATGCCGAAGCCATTCTCTTTTCTTGTCTTATTCGCCTTCCTTATACAGGCCTGTGCACCGTTGGCAAACCCAACAGTTGCCGCCTCCAACCCGGTCAGTGACCCGTTCGTAGCGGAATCCACGCCCAGTGCAGTGCCTCTTGCCCTGGTCGTGCCGTCCACGCCGACCGCCGGGCTGGCGCAGACCATTTCGACTCCTGCATCTGTCAGTATTCCCACCAACCCCGATTTCTGGAAGACCCTGCCGGTTGTGCCCGCTTCGGTCAGTGATCGGGTGCGCGAGATCTACCAAATTGGGTTAGCCATGGGCAACAACCCACATGCCTTTTCGAAGGTGGGTGATTGCCACAGCACTAATCCCTTCTTTCTTGCCGATTTTGACCTTGGCCCTAATGTGTATCACCTTGGTGAGCATGCCAACCTGCAAGAGACCATCACCTACTTCCAGGGTTCCTGGGGACGAACGAGTCTGGCTGCCAAAAAGGGATTGAGCACTGCGGGCGTTTTGGCCCCGCTATGGGCGGACTGGAAACAATGTTCGAACAATGAGTCGCCGCTCGATTGCGAGATCCGCAAGAATCATCCCAGTTTTGTGATCATCTCGTTAGGGACAAATGAAGCGCTCGAGGTTAAGAAGGATCCGTCCACCTTCGAGGGGCGGCTGCGGCGGGTGATCGAACATGTTATCGATCAGGGTGTGGTGCCAATCCTCAGCACCAAAGCGGACAACGATGAAGGTGATCATTTTATCAACTACACCACGGCGCGTCTGGCCCTGGAGTATCAACTGCCTTTGTGGAATTTCTGGCTGGCTGTGCAGGATATTCCACAGCAGGGTATGCGGAATTCGAATCACCTGACCTTTGCCCCTTCCAATTCTTATACGGATTTTTCCAACCTCGACAACCTGCAATACGGCATGCAAATGCGGAATCTGACTGCGCTCGAGGTACTTGATTTTGTGCGGCGCGAGACGGTCAAGCCGGTTGGAGTATTGGCTTCCACACCAACGCCGGTTTTCACAGCTACTCCGGCTGTAGCCTATCAGCCCGGGTTGCCGTTGACATCTGAGGTTGACGGCATGGTTTCACTATATATCCCTGCCGGGACTTTTGAGATGGGCATGACCTCCGGCAACCCTGATGCCGCCCCGGTCCACACCGTTCGTTTGAACGACTATTGGTTCGACTCGACCGAAGTGACCAATGCCATGTTTGCCAATTTCCTCACTGCCCAAGGGAATCAACAGGATGGCGGTACGGATTGGCTCAATCCCAATGAGGCGCTGGTACAGGTATTTGAAAAAGATGGCACTTGGCAGGTCAAGGCCGGGTTTGAAGATCACCCCATTGTGGGCGTTTCGTGGTTTGGCGCAAAAGCCTATTGTGAATGGGTCGGCCGCCGCCTGCCCACGGAAGCGGAATGGGAGTATGCTGCGCGTGGTGCGGATGGCAGGCGTTTCCCATGGGGCAACGATGACCTGAGTTGTGCGCTGGCGCGGTATGGTGGCTGTGGTAAGGGAGCGGTGGCGGTGGGTGGTTTTCCGGAGGGTGCCAGCCCGTTTGGTGTGCTTGATATGGCTGGAAATGTGGCCGAATGGGTGAATGACCGCTACGGGGATGACTACTACCAGAATTCGCCTGTCGATAACCCGCAAGGTCCCCTGCGTGGTTACTATCGTGTTGTGCGTGGTGGTTTTTGGGATAGCACCTATATCCAATTGCGTGCCATGCACCGGGGCTGGGCGGGTGCTGATACGCGCGATTCGAGCGTCGGCTTTCGCTGCGCTTTCAGCCCGTAGGCTTCAATTCATCCACCAGTTTTGACCATTCAGGCAGGCTGAGCGTTTCGGCCCGGCGCATGGGGTCGATGCCCGCCCGCTCGAGCAATGAACCCGACTCCTGTGTGGAAATATGCAACCCCGCCGAGAGTGAATTGCGCAGGGTTTTGCGCTTCTGGCTGAAGCCCGCCTTGATCAGCCTGAAGAAGACTGGCAGACCGGCAGCGGGAATCTGCGGCTCGGGGTAAATATCCACCAACAGCACAGCGGAGTCAACTTGTGGGGCGGGGTAAAAGGCCCCGGCGGGAATGCGGGCTGCGATGTGCGGCTTGCCATAGACCTGCACGCTCAGCGCCAGCAGACTCAGATCTCCCGGTTCTTCACAGATCCGTTCGGCAACCTCTTTTTGAATCGTCAGCACGATGCGGCGGGGTTTGGGGTGACTTTCGAGCAGGTGCCGAATGATGGCAGAAGTGATGTAGTAGGGGATGTTCGCCACCACAAGATAATCTTCGACAGTAATGAGATCAGGGACCGCCAGCTCCAGGATATCGCCATGGATGACGCGGGTGTTCGGATATGGGGCGAGAACGGCCGATAGTGGTGCGAGCAGGTTCGGGTCCAGTTCGACCGCGACGACCTGTTGGGCAGAGACTGCCAGATAGCGGGTCAAACTTCCGAGGCCCGGGCCGATCTCCAGCACGATGTCCGTTGGTCGTATCCCAGCGGCAAAGGTGATGGCTTCGAGCGCCTCAGGGGATTGCAGAAAATTCTGTCCGAGTTTACTGTTGGGGCGCAGGCCGTGACGTTTGAGCACGGCCGGGGCATCGAGGCGGGGAATGGTGTAAAGCGAACGATGAGGCAATTGCATGCGAACCCTTATTGCAAAATATAGACGATCGAATCGGGCACTGGGGTGAGGAAATATACCGTGACCCATTGTGCCCAACCGACATAATCGGCATCTTCGTATCCAAGGTCGATATGCGGATACCCGAGTGGGTGCGGGCCGCCCGAATCGCCGAGCACGGCAAATCCATAACCGGGGATGTAAAACTGCTGGCCGCGCATCTGAATGTACCAATTGTATTTCATGCCCGCCACACCTTTTTTCAGCGGCAGCCCGCTGGCCGTGCGTGTGGAGCACAGTCCCTGCACGCCCAATCGGCACGGCGAAAATGACGTGGCGAACAAACGCACGGCCCGCCAATACTCGATCTGCACGCCGTCTACAGTGGCGGTCTTGATCTCGATCTTGGTGCCGTAACCGACCATGCGTTTTTCGGGTGGTCGCACCAGGGTCTCTTCCTCGGTGATGCGCGCGACCTCCTGCCCATTTTCGTACCGCACGCGGATGCGTTGCAGCATCAGCCCGTTGCTACCAGGGTTCAGCACCTGTGTTTGATCGAGCAACACATCAGCCGATGCAATAAACTCGCTTTCATAGGGGACGGGTTTCTGGGCCAGCAGGACCGACTCGCTGACTCGCATCACCTGAACCTGTCCATCGGATGGCAGCGCCTCATGCTCTCCGGGTCGGCTGTAATCCTGCCCGATCAACGGGATCCCCGCCTCAGCCAATGCCTCACCAACCGTCTGCGCTGACGTTTGGACCTGCACGGTCTGCCCATCCACGCTGACAGTTAACAGGCGCGGCGCGGCGACCGAGATTGTCAGCCCCTCGGTCAGCGGAGCGGAAAGCGGCACATCGAACACATCACCCGCATGCAGCACATACCCGGCCTCGGCCAGTGCTTCGCCCACTGTCCAAGCTGCGGAGCGCATCTGGCGTTGCTCGGTGGGAGTGATGAGCGTCAACGTTACCGCCCGTCGGATCTGAATCGTGGCGGGGAGATTGGCAATGGCAGTTTCTGGCGCTGACACCAGCCCGTTGACGAGGATACGGTCATTGGGGTTGAGCGTGACACCGGCCTGCGACAGGATCACAGCCGGGACGCGTGCCTCGGTCTGCACGGTGATGGGCGTATCACCATCCAGGATCGTGACCGTGGGCAGTGCAGCTGGCTGGCATGCCAGGAGGAACAAGACCAGTGACAATGCCAGCAGGTGATGGAGTCTCATGGAAAGAATTATAAAGCACCTTGCAGGAGCAGTTTGAACTCAAGCCAGCGCATGCACCATCCAAACATTGGGCTCGATGTAAACGCCTTCGTCTTTTTCGATGTCCATTTGCATGGGTATCAACGCGCC
>CAZJMZ010000011.1:9221-25877 GCA_964547115.1 uncultured Anaerolinea sp.
GCATCGAACGGCAGACCTTCGCTATTGGTCCAGGTGATGTAATCGTCGATGCTGGTGAGCGGATACTGGCTCTTTTGATTTGGCCGCACCGGGGCTACGAGATGTTGAAAGCCGTGCACTTTGGCAATGCCGCGCATGGCCTCGACCATGACAGCGCTCAAGCCTTTTCCTTGATACTCCGGGTGAATTGCGATCTGGATCGCCGATTGGATGTTGGGCGTGATGCCTTGTTGATGGCCCTCAACAGCGTGGACGAAGACCCAATCCCAACCGCCTTCGGGGAGTTCGGCCAGGGGCTGGTCCCAGTAAAAAGGGAGGCTGTTGCCCATGGCTGCCATGCGGTTCGATTCGGTATCGAGCAAGGCGAATTGATACTCACCGAACAGGTCGAACAGTTCGTGCCAATATTTTTTCGCCACGGGGTCATGCAGCATGAATTCAGGCCAGGAGGCATCTGCAATATCGGCGGCACGGTCTTCATAGTCGGGCAGGTCTTGGGGGGTGATGATTTTGTAAGGGTGGGAGATCATACGGTTACGGTGTCCTTTACATAGCGGATGATTTCAATGGCGGGAGTTAATAGATCGAACTCATCGGGTACGGGTTTGCGGGAAAGCAGGGCCAAGTCGATGAGGTGGATCCACTTGCCGCCAAGTTTTTCCTGTGCCCAATGGGCAGCAACAGGCTTGGAGGCGATGGTGCCGTGTTCGAGCGCGTGCAGAACCCGGCACATGGAGAGGATGGCATACGAGTGGTATCCGCGTGAATTGTCGCGCAGCCATGCGGGGTTGTCCAGCATGGGGAACCACCATTCGCGCAACACGCCACGCACAGCCTCGCGGATATCTTCCGGTGAGACGAAGTCGATCAGTGTCTTGGGGTCGGGTCCGTCAATGACTACGCCATATTCGCGAATAACATGCCGCTGGATGATCCAGTCGCTGCCGGGGCTGTCGAGGTAGAACTTGCCTTCGTTGATGGTTGGGCAGGCGGGTCCGTGTGGGTCGTGGCGGCGAATGAGACCTTGTGGAAGATAGGCGCCTTCCAGTTTTCCGGCGCGTTTGTCGCTGGCCGCCCAGGCTTGCTGGTGCATGGCCTCGAGCCTGGCAATGGTCTCAGCGGAGAGCAGGCTCCTCGTGACAATAACAAAATCAATGTCGCTCGAATCGGGGTCAAAGTCGCCGCTGGAGAGTGAGCCGTACAGATACATCCCGATGAATTGGTCCTGCAAGATGGCTTGAGCTTCGATGAGCAAGTGCAGCAGCAGGTCGTTGACTTCTGAGTAGGGGGTGGGTGATGAGTTCATGCGGTGATCCTGATACTTCCATCTGTGACCGTCCATACCTCAGACGCAAACCGTTCGATGAAATAGCGGTCGTGGATGACGGCAAGAATGGTGCCTTGAAAACTTGCGAGCGCCTCTTCGAAGCGTGCCCGCGATGGAATGTCGAGGTGATTGACAGGTTCATCCAGGATCAAAAACGTGCAACCCTGGGCCACCAGCAGACCAAGCTGCAGGCGGGCGCGCTCGCCGAAGGAAAGCTCTGCTGTAGGACGCAGGGCGGCATCGCCTTTGAATAAAAAGTAGTGCAGGAAGTTGCGCGCCTCTGTCTCATTCATGGCTGCTACGCTTTGGACGGTTTGCAACGCATTCAGCTTTGGATTCAGTAATTCCTGTTCCTGAGCCATATACCCGACTTTGACGGTCGCGCCCAGCCGGAGCCTGCCCGCCAGTGGAGGCAGTTTCCCTGCGATGGTGCGGATCAGTGTCGTCTTGCCAGTGCCGTTTGCTCCAGTGAGCGCAATGCGTTGCCCCGCGCGGATGTGCAGATTCAACTCCTTGAGTAATGGGATACCCGGCGTGTAGCCAATAGAGAGCCTGTCTGTCACTAAAACGTCTTTGCTGTGAGATGCCTCGGCCTCGAACTCCAATTTCATTTGCCAGCCCGCTTTGGGCTTTTCCACCCGGTCGCTTGATTCGAGATACCGGTCCAATTTCTTTTCACGCGAGAGGGCCTTTTTCGCCACCTTTTTGGCGTAGCGTCGCACGCCGGGCTGCCGGGAGGTGGTGGTGATTTCCACGTGCCGGGCTTGTTCCTTGGTGCGTGCAATATCCTGTTTGATGCGACGGATCTCGGTTTCCTGGTCCTGGTATTCCGCATACTGCTTTTCCTGCTCGTGCAGATACTGCTCGATGTAATCGGTATAGTTTCCGGGGTAACTGCGCAGACGATGGGTTTCGGGGTTCAGGTCAAGAATCGAAGTGACGGTGTTATCCAAAAAGGCGCGGTCGTGAGAAACGATGAGGGCCGCGCCTTGGAAGGCGTTGAGCCAGCCTTCGAGCCATTCGAGCATTTCTATATCGAGGTGGTTGGTGGGTTCGTCAAGCAGGAGCAGTTGTGGGTCGTTGAGCAACACACGGGCCAGCATGAGCCTGGTCTTTTGTCCGCCGCTTAAATGGGCGATGGGGGTATCGAGAGGCAATGCGGCCAGCCCCAGCGGCCCGAGAATTTCGGCGGGTTGCAGGTTGAGTATTGCCAGTTGTTCAAGGGTGGAGTCGTATTGGTTTTGGATGTGAGTATCGTTCGGGCTGGCGGATAAAGCCATAGCCAGAGACGCGATCTCGGCCTCCAGTTCGGCTTGGGAGACGGTGGCAAGACTGAGGGCGGTCTGAAGCGTTTGATCGGGGGCGAATTCCATGCCTTGGGCGAGGTAGCCCAGGCGGAGATGTGGGCGCGTCGAAGCGACAGTCCCTGAATCGGGCTGTTCGAGGCCGGCCAGCAGACGCATGAGGGTGGTCTTGCCTGAGCCATTGGGGCCAATGAGACCGATGCGCTCGCGCTGGCTGATGCTGAAGGAAATATCTTGTAGAACGGGTTGTATGCCGTAGGATTTATTGAGATGATGAACAGTAAGCATGTTGACCTGTAGTTGGACGCTTTTCACTCTGAACGAAGTGAAGGGTCTCTGCTGGTGCGGCTCAGAATGACATTGCGTAATTAAAACGAAAACCGAGGGCAAGCCTCGGTTGTTAAACGCCAAACGAGTTGGCGCGATCATCGCAACGGGTTAGTGCCCTGAAAAAGTGTATGGACTACAGGTTGTCAGTCATTCCATTCGCTCCTGGTAATTCGGACGTGGGGATTATATCACTGGTTTTGCCCGTGTCCTTTGTTGATGTGTTGAATTTGTGCTGTGATGTATTCTTCGATCTTGGGAAAGGCAATCTCCGAACCGACCTGGTCAAGGTCAGGGACCTGCCAATAAGTAATGCGGTCTTCCCATTCCGGGAAGCGCTTTTGCATATATCTGCGGTGTTCGGGTTCGTACAAAGCGATGGCAAGATCGGCCTCCTGTAGATCAGCCAGAGTTAACTGAATGGGGTACCGGATTTCACCATCCAAAGCGATACCGTGTTCGTGCAGGCGAACAATCACTCTGGGCGCGATGGGGCCTATGTTGCCATCTCCAAGGTCTGTGGCGAGCCCTCGTGAAAAAGCGGCCCAGCCCAGTTTTTGTTTTACTGCGAGGGCGTTGAAGTAATACTCGGCGTAGCGACTGCGGTAATAATTGCCTGTGCAAATAAATAAAACTTTTTGTGTCATAACCTGAATGTTTACGCTTGAATTGATCGCATATCACCTTGAATAGTGAAGCTGAGCGTTATTTTAACGATTTCTCAATCGCCTTCAACGCTTCTTCGTACCTGACGCGCGGAGTGTAGCCCAACTCGGTTTGCGCGCGGGTGATGGGAAAGCGATGGTTGGACGCCACCAAATTGAACGCTTCGTAGGTGATGGGCGGACGGCCCTTGAGCTTGAGGCCATACCAGACCGGTTCGATGGTGTTGGCGAGCAGTTTGCCTACCCAAAGCGGAATCTCCTTGGGTTTGGGTGCGCCCGCGATGCGGGCCAGGTCGTTGAAGTATTGTCGCCAGGTCAGCCCGAAGCCATCACCGATGTTGTAGATGCGGCCCACCGCTTTGGGGTTCTCGGCGGCCAGAATCATCGCGTCTACGAGGTTATCTACATAAACGAAACCGCAATCGCCGTGGCCGCCGCCGATGATGGGCGGGGTGCCGCGCTGGATCTCGCGCAGGGCACTGATGACCCATTGGATGCCGCGCGGCCCATAGACGTTTCCCGGGCGGATGACCACCAGTTCCACACCCAGTTTGGCGGCCAGTTCCCGTGCGAGCAATTCCTGTTTTTGTTTGTGTGTGGAATAGAACCCAGCCGGCGCGCCCCAGGCCAGTTCCTCGTCCAGAATGTCGGTCTGGATCTTGATACCATATACGGTCACGCTCGAGGCCAGGATCACTTTGGCCTGGTGGGCCGCAGCCGCTTCCATGATATGGCGCGTGCCCTCCACGGTAACGGCCTGATGCAGCTCCTTGGGGCCGGTATCCAGCGTCACCGCGGCCAAATGGTAGATGTGCGATGTATTGCGCACAGCGGCTTCCACATCGGCGCGGTTGCGGATATCGCCACGGATGACTTCCACGCGGTTGCCCCATTCAGCGGGAATGGATTCAGAAGGAAGCACAAGGGCGCGGACCGGCTTGTTTTCAGCGAGCAGGCGGGAGGTCAGGTGTGAGCCGATAAACCCGGCCGCGCCGGTGATGAGGATGGTCATGAGTCGTGATCCTTTGAGTGTAAAGTATAAGAATGTCTGGTATGTTACTACGGAAGGGTTACAATTGGGAGCAGAAAAAACAAGGAGTTAATGAATGAAGAAATTGCTGGCTGTGGGTTTGTTATTAAGCATTATGCTGGCTGGTTGCGGAGGCGGTGGTGCATCCACTTCGTTGAATGTGGATATGGTGGAGTTTGCCTACCTACCGAGTGCATTTACTGTGCCAGCCGGTGAGGAGATCACATTGCATCTCACTAATGGCGGAGCCGTGGTTCATGATTTTGTCATCATGAATTCTGGGGTGACCGTTGGTGAAAAATATGACGATGAAGACAAAGCTAACATTTATTGGATGGCGGAGATCCAACCGGGCAGCGACGAAACCACCACCTTCATTGCACCAACCGAACCTGGCGAGTATCAGGTGGTCTGTGGCATTCCGGGGCATTACTCGGCTGGCATGGTGGCCACCCTCACGGTGGTTGACGGACAATAACGCCCATGGATAAACCCCTGATCACCAGCCTGAGCAACCCCCTGGTCAAGCAGGCGCGTGCGTTACGTCAACGCAAGGCCCGGCTTGAAAGTGGTCTCTTTCTGGTGGAAGGCATTCACCATGTGGGTGAAGCGGTGGATTTACACTGGGAGTTGGAGTCGGTGCTCTATGCGCCGGAACTGTTGACCAGTACCTTCGCTCGCGACCTGCTGAAACGCCTCCCGCTTACCCCCCAGCCTGTCTCTGAACAAGTCATTGAATCGCTGGCTGACAAAGACAACCCACAGGGCATTCTGGCCGTGGTGCGGCAGAAAAATTATCTACTGGCCGAGCTCTCGTCGGCTCAGCGTGTGGTGGCGCTGGTCTCGCCACAAGACCCTGGCAACGTCGGTACCATTCTCCGCACCATGGATGCGGTGGGCGCCGACACCCTGTTCCTGCTGGAGGGCGGGGTTGACCTCTATCACCCAACCCTGGTGCGTTCGAGCATGGGCACTTTGTTCTCCATGCCGGTGGTGCAAACCTCCTTCGAACAATTCATCACCTGGTCAAGCAGCCGGGAAGTGCAGTTGATCGGCACCTCGGCCCGTGGCAATGTGAACTATCATACGCTGGTCCCGCAATTACCATGGGCCCTGATCTTGGGTAACGAGCAAAAGGGCTTGCTGCCAGAGCAGTTGAAGGCCTGTGATGTAACCGTCTCTTTGCCCATGCGTGGGCGGGTGAGTTCATTGAACCTGTCAGTGGCGGCGGGCGTTTTGTTGTATGCCTTAAATACATAAGGGCGGGTATCACACCCGCCCTTATGGCGTTTCCAATTTGAGTTGGGCCAGACTGATTAGAACTCGTCCTCTTCGTCATCTTCCCAGAGGTCGTCGTCCTCTTCCTCTTCCTCGCCCTCTTCCCACTCGGTCTCTTCTTCCTCTTCCCATTCCTCCTCAGCCGCATCTGAAGGCGAGTAGGTGGCGCAGCCGGAATCGGGGTCGATCTCTACAGCGGCGGCAGAACAATAACCGTCATCCAAAAAAACACAATCGGCGTAATGACATTTGATGCGGGGCATGCAATCCTCCTATTGGGGTTGTTTAATTAAACGGATGACCGTGAGGATAAAAATAAGGGTCATCGAAACTTGGGAAGTGATGCAGAACGGGCAGTAAGCTTTGAGCAGTGTCACTTCTACGAACACCAGCCAGAGCGTGAAAAGGAACCCAAGCAAGGTCAACCCAAACTGGATCATCAACCCGTTGTCTTGAAAGAACCCCGGCCGGGCTTCGAGGTAGAACACCGCCAGGATGGCAAGATACCCCGCCACACCGATCAAAGCCACCGGGATGCCGTTCACTTCTGAATAGCGGCTCGCATTGACAATGGAGCACCCACCCGAGCCGATGCACATGCTTTCGTTGTTTGTGATCTTGTAAATGGTCATGTAGATCGAAACCAACAGACCGATGACCGTCAGCCCAATGGTAACCTGCCTAAGTTTGTTCAACATGTCTCCTCATAAAAACCAGGCGTTTACTTCCTGACCAGCAGGCACGCATTTTACACCAGCGGGAATAATAAGTAAAGCATCTGCTTGTACCAGCGAAAGCAGGTTTCCAGACCCCTGATGTCCGGTTAGATGGGCGGTCAGGACACCTTGTTGCTCATGGACAACGGCCCGCAGATAACTCTCCCGCCCATCCGATAGGATCTCCTCCCCGCTTCGTACACGGACCATGGGCCTGCCGCCGTCCGAAAGGCCGCCCAGGCGTCCGAGCGTGTCGCGCACAAAGACCTCGAAGCCCACGAACGCCGAGACCGGGTTGCCCGGCAGGCCGATGAAAGGAATGCCTTTGTAGTTGCCGAAGGCCAGTGGTTTGCCGGGGCGCATGTTCACACGCCAGAAATCCATGGCGCCGTGCGCTTCGATCACGTCCTTTACAAAATCATAGGCGCCCACACTGACCCCCGCTGAAGACAGGATCAGGTCGGCATGGTGGTGCAGGGCGCTTTCGAACAAGGCCGAGACCGATTCGTACGAGTCTTTGGCCACGCCCAAACGTATGACTTCAGCGCCAGCACTTTCGATCAGGGCTGCCAGCATGTACGAATTCGAGTCGCGGATCTTGCCTGATTCGAGCGGGGCGTTGACTTCGAGCAATTCATCACCGGAGGAGAGCAGGGCAATGCGCGGCTTGCGGTAAATGGTCACCGTGCCGAAGCCCAACATGGCCAGGATACCCGCCGCTTGCGCGTTGATGCGCCGCCCGGCGGGCAGGACCACATCGCCGGTGCGCACATCCATGCCGCGCGGGCGGACGTTCTCGCCGGGTTTAAGCGGCTGCGTGATATGGATCGTTGCGGGCGGCGGCGAGCCAGAGTCGCGGTTGTGAAAGTCGGTGGCTTCGACGGGGACGACCGCATCGGCGCCCTGAGGGACTTGCGCGCCGGTCATGATGCGTGCCGCCTGTCCGGGGGCGAGGAAAATTTTCGGGGAGGTACCGGCTGGGATATCAGCGACCACGCTCAGGGTGAGAGGTGAAGCGGGGGCGGCGTTGGCCGAATCGGCTGAGCGCAGGGCAAAGCCATCCATGGAGGAGTTGTCGAAGAGGGGCAGGTCGTCCGCCGCTTGAATATCCACAGCCAGCACGCGGTTGAGTGCCGCACTGAGAGGGATGTTTTCTGACGAGACGGGATGAAATTGTGCGAGCATCCGCGCGCGCGCCTGTTCAACGCTCAATAGGTTCATGGTTCACCAGTTGTGAGGGGTTAGCCCGGTTTGATGCGGTGGGCTTCGAGCACATTGGGCAGGTTTTCGATGCGGGTGAGAATACGGCTGAGCTGGGAGAGGTTTTTCACTTCCAGAATGAGGTTGATGACGGCCAATGTGCGGTTGACGTTGACGTTGATATCTGCGATGTTGACATTCTCGGCATCGAGCAGGGTGGAGATATCACCCATCAAGCCCTGCCGGTCGAAGGCTTTGACGCGTACCGGCACGGGGAAAGTGTGTTCAACTTTGCCCCAATCCACTTGCAGGAGGCGCTCTTTATCTTTGATGCGCAGCATGTTCGGGCAATCCTGCCGGTGGATGGTGGCGCCACGTCCACGGGTGATGTAACCCACGATCTGGTCGCCGGGGGCGGGGTGGCAGCATTTGGCCATTTGGGAAAGCAGCCCTTTCAGGCCGACGACTTCGATGGCGCCAGTGCTGGTGGGTTTGGATGTGGTTGCGCCTGCCGCAAGGATTTCGTTGGTCTCTTCTTTTTCAGACAGACGGCGGATGACGCGGCTGATCGAAAGGTCGCCGCAGCCCAGCGCGATGAAGAGCTCGTCGGGGGTTTTATAGCCCATATCGCGCGCCAGGTTCTCGAAATTCATTTCGGGCAGGCCCAGGCGGCTGAGTTCCCGTTCGAGAGCGGCACGGCCTTGCGCGAGATTTTGTTCGTCCTCCTGTTTTTTGAACCAGGCTTTGATCTTGCTGCGGGCGCGCTGGGTTTTAACCAGGCCCAAATTGGGGTTGAGCCAGTCACGGCTGGGTCCACCGCGTTTGGCGGTGAGCACTTCCACCTGGTCGCCGGTCTTCAGTTCTTGGTGCAGGGGTACGAGTTTGCCGTTGATGCGCGCGCCGCGGCAACGATGGCCGATATCCGTGTGGACGTGGTAGGCAAAATCGATGGGGGTGGAGCCGGCTGAAAGGTCGATGATGTCGCCGCGCGGGGTGAAGACGTACACCCGGTCTTGAAAGACATCGGTCTTCATGCCCTCCACGAACTCATTGGCATCGCTGACGTCTGAACGCCAGTCCATCATGCTGCGCAGCCACTTGATGCGCTCTTCGAAGATCTTGTCGGTTTCGCGCTGGCCTTCCTTGTAGCGCCAGTGGGCGGCGATGCCGTACTCTGCGTTCTGGTGCATTTCCGGTGTGCGGATCTGCACCTCCAGGGGGCGTTTGTCATCGTAGATGACAGCAGTATGCAGGGATTGGTAGAAATTGTCCTTGGGGGCGGCAATGTAGTCGTCGAATTCGCCAGGGATGGGCCGCCATGAAGTGTGGATCACCCCCAGGGTCGCATAACAGGCGGGAATATCCGGCACGAGGATGCGTACGGCACGCACATCGCGCACCAGGTCGAAGGGCTTGTTCTTCTTCATCATCTTCTTGTAGATGGAGTAGATATGCTTGGGGCGCCCCGTGATCTCGATGACCGTGACATTATGTTTTTTCAACAACCCCATCAAGTTGACCTTGATCTGCTCGATCTGTTCCTGCCGTTCGATCTGTTCTTCATTCCCCAGTTCGTTGGCGATCTCTTCATATTTTTCGGGGTTGGAATACTTGAAACCCAGGTCTTCCAATTCCCATTTCATGTGCCAGATGCCCAGGCGGTTTGCCAGCGGGGCAAAGATATCGAGCGTTTCGCGGGCGATGCGCTTGCGCTTTTCTTCCGATGTGTATCCAAGTGTGCGCATGTTATGCAGGCGGTCGGCCAGTTTGATCAGCACCACACGCACATCTTCGCCCATGGCCAGAAAGGTTTTGCGCAGCGTCTCGGAGGCCAGTTCCTGTTTGCGGCGTTTGGCTTCCTGCTCGTTCAATGGTGCAGGCTCCGGAATATCTGTCTCTGGTTGGGCGTGCTGGTCGCCCCGGGAAACGCGTGGCAGATGTGACAACTTGGTCACGCCATCCACGAGATTGGCGACCGTGTCACCAAAATCAGTACGCAGGTTTTGTAACGTGACTGGCGTATCCTCTACGGTATCGTGCAGTAATCCGGCGGTGATCACCTCCACTGGCGCGCCCATCTCCGCCAGAATACAGGCCACCTCAAGGCAGTGTGTGATATATGGCCTGCCAGACTGGCGCATCTGGTCCTTGTGTGCATCCTCCGCCACCCGGTAGGCGCGTTCGATGATCTCACGCTGGACTGGGTTGTAATTGGCAGGGAGCAGGTCGATCAGAGTATCCAGCCGGATGTCACGTTCCAAGGTTTTCATGGCCCGTATTGTACTACGCCTGTTTCATTCAAAACGCCTGTGAAATTTTCCTGATACAATGCCGCCATGCCCATTACCACCAATGTCACTCGTATGCTGGATTCTCGCAAGGTCCGCTACACTGCCTATGAACTCCCCGCTGAGAAACTCGGCGCGACGGAAACCGCGCGTCTGCTCGACGTTGAGCCTGCTTCTGTTTTCAAGACCATTGTCGTCACCCGCGAAAAACCCAAAAAGCCCCTGCTGGTTGTCGTCCCTGGCCCCGCCGCCGTGGATTTGAAATTAGTCGCTGCAGCCCTCGGTGAAAAGAAAGTGCATCTTCCCACTGAACGTGAAGCGGAAGAATTAACCAGTCTGCAGGCGGGTGGAATCTCCCCGCTGGCACTTATCAATAAGGGCTTTCAGGTGGTTGTTGATATCTCCGCTGAAAACTACGAGTCGATCCACATTTCCGGCGGGCAGCGCGGCTTGAACATCAAACTTCCCGTCAGCGACCTGGTCAAGTTGACCAATGCGCGTCTGGCACATGTCAGCCGCTCTGAGTGAACTCAAGCCGTCACGAATCGAATTCTCCCACCAACTCGCCGTTCATCCAAACCGAATAGTGCCCGCTGGGGAAGGTACCCAACTCAATGGTCTCTGAAAACGGGCTGAGTACCTGTGCGCAGAGCATCCCCGGGTCTGCCATGGAATATACATCCACAACGATCTTATTCTCTGCATCCGGCGGGCTGACCTCTGCACGCAGTTGATGACAGGGCGTGGGCAGGTTGCCGCTGAGGGCCAGCGCGATCTGTGGCGGAAAACTTTCGCGGATCAACAGTCCCTGCTCTTCGATGAAAACAGGCTCGCGGCTTGTCATGGGGTCTTCAGGTAATACAGGCACGGGCGTCTCCGTTGGTTTCTCCTGCGGTGGTACGACGGGCTGATCGGTGACTGGCTTGTTGCTGGCATAGGGCGTGCAGGCCGCCAGGAAGAACAAACCAGCCAGGGCTAAGGCTAAGATTTTTTTCATTCTATCTCCTTTGGCCAATAGACGACGAGATCAGACCCCGGGTTCCCAAAACAAAAAAATCACCGGCCCGAGATTTCGGCTGGTGATTTTTTTGTTGTTGCCACTGATGGCTAACGGCCTTTCAATATTACTTGGTCACGAGTGATGACAAACGTCCACTGGTCCGGGTTGTTGATGCAGCCATACCCAAAGGAGCGGGTGGGACTTTTGGGATCATTCACGAACACGCTGACGTTGTAACAGGCGCTCACCAGGTCGGTTATGGTGACTGCGCCACCTACGGCGATGTTATAACCGCGGTAGCCGCATTCGCCAAAGGGCGTCAAGTTCATGTAGATCGAAGCGGTGATCGGCGCGCCGGTCTTGTTCTCCAATTTGATCTTGGTTGGGCTTCCGGATGGACTCTCTGTGAGCGGTTTGTCACACGGGTCAGCGCCGCCAGCGGTTGTAGGTACCACAAGCGCCGTGGCGGTTTCTGTCACGAGCGGTGTTTCGGTGGGGAGGGCTGTTTCCGTGGGAGCAGGCGTAGAAGTTGGCGTCTCGGTCGGCGGTGGCAGCGTATTCGTCGGGATGGCCGCCTGAGTCTGCGCCACGATCGTAAAGGCCATGGCAACCGCAGTATTTTGCACTTCCACGGGATTGACCGTTGGTACTGCCGGAGCGGAACCCGTGCAAGCACTCAAGATGAGCGCGCCAATTACCGTGAGGGACAAACGAAGGGGTCTCTGCATGCCTAGCACCTTGGGTAACAAGCGCCAAGTGCGACGATGGTCTCGTTTCGCACCACGATCTTCCAGCCAGCTGCTTTGATCTCGAACGAACCAAAGACCTTGAAATTCTTCGGGCCGTTCACGAAAGCGGCTGCGCTATACGTGCCTGCCGGGCCGGAGAAACTATCGCTATAAATATTCAAGTAGCCACATTCCCCGAACGGTGTCGCAACCGACATGAGTAGAATGATCTCGCCCTTTGGCTTGGTCTCGTTGACCACATTGAAGGAAGCCGAAGGCCCCTGCCACTTGGTCAGAGGTTTGTTGCAGTTGTCGTTGCCTGCCCCACTTGTAGTTGGTGCGGGTGTAAAGGTTGGCACCAAGGTGGGGCTTTCCAGCACAGCCACGGTGGGGAGCAGTTCGGGCGTGTTGGTAGGCACAAGTGTCTCGGTAGGTGCCAGTGTAGGGACCAGTGTATTCGTCGGGATGGCCGCCTGAGTCTGCGCCACGATCGTAAAGGCCATGGCAACGGCCGTGTTCTGTACGTCCACCGGGTTGGTGGTTGGCACGGCATCGGCTGCGGGCGAACTTCCACAAGCGCTGACCAGCAACGCCAGCACAGCGCCAAAAGTAAATAGCTTGAACTTCATTCTAATTGCGAGCTTTCTGTTTAGGAAGCGCTGACAGTTTCCATGAATTGCGTGACGGTATCGCGCAGCATGCGTTCGGGCAGGGCACCCACCTGGCGATGCACGATCTTGCCGCCCGCCACGAACAACATGGTGGGGATGCCCTGAATGCCATACTTCATCATCCATTCGGGGTTTTCGTCGGTATTGACCTTGGCGATCACGATCTTGCCCTCATATTCCTTCGCCAGTTTATCGAGGATCGGCGCGACCATTTTGCACGGCCCGCACCACGGCGCCCAGAAATCCACGATCACGGGGACGCTGGATTGAAGAACCGTCTTTTCGAAGGCGGCATCGGTAACATTGATGGGTTCGCTTGACATGAGATTACACCTTTATGTATTGATTTGAGGCTTGTGCCTCAGTCAAAAAAGTATAACACAAACCCCCATGTTATAATCGCCGCTCATGGCTGACCTGTTTTCAAAATGGCGCGCCGGGCTTGCCAAATCGAGCAAGGCCACCTTCGGGCGCATTGCCACTCTCTTTGGCGCAAGCAATATCACCGACGACACTTGGGATGAACTCGAAGCCCTGCTCGTGCAAGCAGACCTGGGGATCGAAACCGCCACCGAAATTCTGGAAGCGCTGCGCCGCCTCGTTCAAAGCCGAGGCTTGACCCGCTCCGAAGATCTTTCGGAGGCGCTCCGCACCGAACTCCGCTCCCGCCTCGTCGAACCTCCAACCCTCATCTGGGACGTGAAACCCTCCGTCATTATGATGGTGGGCGTCAATGGTTCGGGCAAGACCACCACCATTGCCAAACTCGGCCAGCGCTTTCACTATCAGCGCCGCACCGTGCTCTTCGGCGCAGCGGATACGTTCCGGGCGGCGGCCGTTGACCAGTTGCAGGTTTGGGGTGACAGACTCGGCGTCGATGTGGTGGCAGGTGCCCCTGAGTCTGATCCGGGTGCGGTGGCGTTCAACGCCGTCCAATCAGGCCTCTCTCGCAACGTGGATCTGATCCTGATCGATACAGCGGGGCGCCTGCACACACGCTTCAATTTGATGGAAGAACTCAAGAAGGTACATCGCGTGATCGGCAAGGCCATGCCGGGCGCGCCACATGCGGTGTGGCTCGTGCTCGATGCCACCACCGGACAGAACGCCATGCAACAGGCCAAGGCTTTCAAAGAGGCCGTGGGTGTGACGGGCGTCATCATTACGAAATTGGATTCTTCGGCGCGTGGCGGGTTTGCCTTTGCCATCCGGCGCGAGTTGGGCCTGCCGATCCTGTTCGCGGGGCTCGGTGAAAAACCCGAAGACCTGACACCCTTTGACCCCGATTCGTTCGTGGATGGGATTTTGGGAAAATAAAGGAGCAATATGCAAGACCTTGTGAATCGTTTGAATGCCGTGCAGGAACTAACCCAGCAATTACTGGTGCGTCTTTGACTTCGCGTCTAAAGAAACGCAACTCTCCCAGCTAGATAAAGACATCGAAGCGCCTGACCTGTGGAACAACCCTTCACAGGCTCAACAGGTGATGAAACAACATAATGCCGTCAAGACCGAAGTGGAGTCCTGGCGGGCTTTCATGCGCCGCCTGCACGACACGCTCGAACTCGCGCAATTGGATGATGACAGTTTGCGCGCTGACCTGGAAGCCGAAGTGGCGGCCCTCGAAGCCGAAGTGGAGAAGCGCTCGTTCACAGCGATGCTCTCCGGCAAATACGACCGCGACGCGGCGATCCTGGCGATCCATGCCGGGGCGGGCGGCACCGACTCACAGGACTGGGCCGGCATGCTGCAACGCATGTACCTGCGCTGGGCCGAAGACCGCGGCTTCAAAACTGAAATTCTTGACTCGACCCCAGGTGAAGAGGCGGGCATCAAGAGCATGACCATTGCAGTGGACGGGGAATACGCCTTCGGTTACCTGCGCTCTGAAAAGGGTGTGCATCGGTTGGTGCGGCTTTCGCCTTTCGATGCCGCGCATCGCCGCCACACCTCCTTCGCGTTGGTGGAAGTGCTGCCGCAGGTGGCGATGGATGAAGCCGATATTCAGATCGACCCGTCGGATATCAAGATGGACGTTTATCGTTCATCCGGTGCGGGCGGGCAGAACGTGCAGAAGAATGCCACCGCAGTGCGCCTCACGCACATCCCCACGGGCATCGTGGTCACTTGTCAGAACGAGCGCTCACAGACCCAGAACCGTGAATTCGCCATGAAGATCCTGCGCGCGCGCCTGGTCGAGTTGAAGCAGGCGGAGAAAGAAGAAGAACGCGCGGTGCTGCGTGGCGAATACACCAAGGCTGAGTGGGGCAGCCAGATTCGTTCGTATGTGTTGCATCCGTACCAGATGGTGAAAGACCATCGCACTGACCACGAGTCGGGGAACACGCAAGCCGTGTTGGATGGTGAACTCGATGAGTTTATGGAAGCGTATCTGCGGCAGGGCTAGCGATGAAATTGCTCACACGTGAGAACCTGTTGGCGTTGGCGTTGTGTGTAGCCTTGATCCTGCTCGTCATCTTCACCGCCGATACCGCACCGACCTGGATCTATCAGGGCTTCTAAAATGTCCGCGTTGCAGGTTGGGATTCTCGCTTTGATCGCCATGTTGGTGAATCGCCTCCCGCGCGGGAGGTCGTTGGGGTTGTTGGTTGTCAGCACGCTCACGCTGTTCTGGTTGCAACCCTATCAAGAGCCGGTCAATTGGATGTTCTGGTTGCCGCTGTGGATGTTGGTGCTGGTCGCCTTGTGTTGGTTGATCACCTCTACGCCGGAGGTGCGGGGCTGGCGCGAAAATGCAGGGGCACTTGCGGTGTTGATCGGTGTGCCGGTGCTGGTCACTTTCAACCGGTACACGCAGGTCGAAGTTCTGTTTCCTGTTGATATTCCGCGTCCGCAAGTGGCGTTGGTTGTTTTGCTGGCGGCGTTGGCGGCGGGAGTTGTGCTGGTGCAGGCCCATAAATTTTTCAGCGGCATGCTGGTGTTGGCAATGCTTGGGTTGGTTGCCATGCTGGCGGTGCTGAAAACGCCGTCAGGGTGGGGAATGTTGTTTGGAACTGTGGCAGGCTGGGCTGGGAGAGATGCGGTGGGTCCATCTACCATCACGTGGCTGGGATTTTCCTACGTCGCATTTCGTTTGCTGCACACCCTGCTTGACAAGCGCGCAGGGCGACTGACTTCGGTTTCGCTGGGGGAGTATGTGAACTATGTGATCTTTTTCCCGACTCTGACCGCCGGACCCATTGACCGGATCGAACGCTTCACTCAGGACCTGCGCCTGCCCCTCGCGCTCGAAGCCTCCACCTGGCTGATGGCGGGCACACGCCTGTTCCGTGGGCTGGTCAAGAAGTTTGTCATCGCCGACGGGTTGGCATGGTTCGCGTTGAGTGACCTGTTGGCGGGTGAAGTGCAATCGCGAGTCTGGTTGTGGGTTTTGTTGTATGCATATTCCCTACGCATTTATTTTGACTTTAGCGGCTATACCGACATTGCCATCGGGCTGGGGCTGTTACTGGGCATTCGCCTGCCCGAAAATTTCGACGCGCCGTATCTCAAACCGAACCTCACGCAATTCTGGAACGCGTGGCATATGACGCTCACGCAATGGTTCCGCGCGTATTTTTTCAACCCGTTGACTCGTGCCTTGCGCTCGGCACAGCGACCATTGCCGCAGTGGCTGATGATCCTGCTGGCGCAATCGGCGACGATGTTACTCATTGGTTTATGGCACGGTGTGACATGGAATTTTCTGGCATGGGGGGCATGGCATGCGCTGGGATTGTTTGTCCATAACCGCTGGAGCGATTGGGCGAAGACTCGGGCGTTGAATTGGAACACCACGCTGGCGAATTCTTTAGGCGTGTTGCTCACCTTCCATTATGTGACCCTGGGCTGGTTGTTCTTCTTCCTCCCTGACCCGGCTACGGCGTGGAGTGTGCTGTTGCGCCTGTTGGGGGCGGCATGAACGCGACCGTCCGTCCCTTGGCCGTCTTATTCAAAGCGCTGGCACTGTTCGTGCTGGTCAACGTCTTATATGGCTTGGTCCAGCCGCGGGTGGCGGATGTATCTGTCTATAATCGGTTCATCCCGGGTTTGGAGCGCATGCCCTTTGGCGTCAGCACCGACCCATATACGCTTACCGTGGATAATGCCGATGCGATGTTC
>CAZJMZ010000012.1:0-17789 GCA_964547115.1 uncultured Anaerolinea sp.
CCTGCCTGCTGGCGTATGGCAGCGTTCGGTGGTTGAACATCTGGCACCAATATGGCTTCAGCCGCAGCCCGATCGACTTCCCGACCGTATCAAGCTGGTGGCGCGACTCCTTTGCCTTGTTCGTCCCCATCTTGCTGGCCATTTGGATCGGCAGTGCCATTGCTGAGCGTTTCATACAGACTTCAGCCGGACGGATCTCCGCTTCCAACCAATCCATGTTTGCTGCAGCGATCCTATCAATCGTCACCACACTGACAGTGATGACCGTGGAAGGCAGCCGCAGCCTGGCCACCGGCATTGGCAATGAATTCATCATCCTGGCCAGCCTATGTGGCAGGCTTTACCCGCAGGGAACCCTGCTCCTGAACGCGCTCAAGTGGATCTTCCCCAGCGTACTAGCCCTGCAATACCATACACTGATCCAGGATGGCATCAACCTGTTCTTCGTCAATCTAGCCCTGACCATTCTCATGCTCTTGCTGACGGAAACCTTTACCTCCCGGCAAACTGCAGTCGCACTAAGTTCAGAAGACATCTAAATTATCATCATAAGATAACGCCTTTAAATCAACAGCCGGCCAGAGTATCTGGTCGGCTGTTGTGCTTAAATGCCCGGATGAAAATCAAAGGCTCGAGTTGAAGAAGCAGGCTGGGGGTGGGATGAGGCGCAAGCCTGTCCTCCTCTGCTGGCCCGATTTACGGCGCATCCACTTGCAGGGTGAGGAAAGGCAGGTCTTCGATATTCACATTGAGGGACGGGACGAAGAAGTAGACTTTGTAGAGGCCAGGCTCGGCAAATTGAAGCGAGGCTTCATAAAGCCCATCGGCCATGGCCCTGGTTTTGAAGCGGTCATTGCGCTGCCCCGAGACAATGGTGGCGAGCACATATACATCTGTGAGGTTGGAAATAGGCGCGCCGGTCTGGCTATTCTTGATCTTGAATTGCAAGTTGAATGGCTGGCCTGCTTTTACACGGCGCCCTGCCGTGAGGAACTCAATGGCAAGTTCCCGGGCAGTTGTTGCAGCAGGCGCGCCAACATTCGCATCATCAGTAGTGTTGAAGGGGAAGCAGTGCAGGATGCGCGGCGTATCGAGCAGGAAGGCAGCCTCATAATTGCCCGCATGCGGAAGCTTGACCAATGCCTGATAAGAGCCGGGGGCGATCCGGCGAATGGAACGATCCACCACGGTAACGGCGCGCGGCGTGCGGCTATAGGTCTGGAAGCTACCCATGGGAGCGTTCATGCCTTCCATGTAGTAATAGACCGATTGGTCGCCAGGGTTGGCGATGAGCACATGCCCGCCGTGTTCATGCACCGAGACGATGGCATCGGCCACGGAGAGTTCAGCGGGTGCCTGGTTGGGTGCGGTCTGGCCGCCAATGACCTTGACCGCTTGCAACGGGGCCGCGAGGGTGAGTTGGTTCAGGTCCACGAGCATGACCTCGGGCTTTTCCGCCAGGTGAATGTAGGCATAGCCTGGCGTAAAGGAGACTTTGTCGGGCATGCCTTCCACCGCCAGCATGGAGGCCGTATTGGTTTGAGCATCAATGACCGAGACCAAATTCTCTGCCGGGCTGAGGACGAAGCCCCAGCGCCCGGCCGGGTCAAAACGCAGGGTGGCGGCACCCGGCGCAACGCCGGATACCTGGCCAAGAATTTCGTGCGAGGCGGCATCCACCCGGGTGACGATGCCGGTGGCGGCCGAAACATAGACGACGTTGGTTGGGGCCGAATAGGCAAGCCCGGTCAACTGTCCTTTGATATCCACGCTGGCTACGAAATCGAGTGTGGCAAGATCGATGACCGAGAGCGTGCCCTGCTCGCTGGCTACAAAGGCATAGCTGGTGGTCTCAGCCGTATTGGAGGATTTCTGCGGGTCATGGGCGTGGGTGTTGGCCACTTCACCCGAAAATGCCAGCGCATGCCGCCCAGTGCCGGTGGGAATGCGCGATAGCACGCTCAAGGTTTCGATGTCAATGATGGTGACACCGGAGGTATCCAGGTTGTCAGTGTCATTGGTAACCCATAGGCGTTTGCCATCGGGCTGGAGCGCGATCCGGGTGGGGCGCCCGCCGCTGGAAATGTATTGTTTGATGGCAAAGTTCTCCGTATCTACGACCGCCACTTCCCCATCGGCAGGCAGGGTGACGAATAACAATTTGCCATCGGGGGTGACCGCCCAATCTTCACCCGGACTTTTCAACTCGATCATGGCGTACAGTTGTGAAATGCCTGTCACGCCGCCCAACGGGTCGATGACCGAGATGGTGGGGTCGCTGTTGAGTGTGAGAATGAAATAGGAATTGAGGTCGATCTCGGGCCGGTAATCCAGCGTGCCTTGCACGTACAGTTTGACCTTGTCCTTGCATTCAAGCAGTTGTGACCCCTGGGTGTTGTTGATACGTGACTCCTGCGACCCGATCCAAACCGAGGGCGGCGTTTCAGGCTCCACAGGCTGCCCGGTGGCAGGGTCGGTGAAGGCAAAGGAGAGTTCAGAAAGTTCCGGCTGGCCGGAAACAGGTTTAGCCGTAAAGGTGACCGCCAGTCCCGCATCGATGACGGTGTTGGTGACAGGCGCCACAGGGACTCCGACCGAGGCGGGCGCCACGGTTGGAACTTCGGGCACAGCCTCAGCGGGATTCAGGTTCGAAAGAAATGGGCGCACGGCAAACCAGGCGGCGAGAAGTACTGCGGCCCCGACCAGCACCGGCAACCAGGGAGATCGAGCCTGGGGTTGCTGTTGGTTTTTTTTCGATTGGGAGGGTTTCAAATTCAATTTCCTTTCTGGCAGGGAACAGTCGGTTCGCGGATGCCGAACTTCCATCCCGTTGCGTCTTATGCCTGACGGGCAAACATTGGCTTTGTATCATCGTCCATGCTCACCCCATTTTATAGTCTGTTGCCAGAGTCGAATACTCTGACCAAGCCTGTTCAATATGCCTGCTGATACAGCGTAAACCGGCTACTCGTCAAGCAGGGTCTTCAGGTCGTGTGCAATATCCGAGGAGTCCAGGTCTGGGGGCAGGGTCAGGCGCAGGTTGCCTTCCCGATCGATGATATAGAGCAGTTCAGAGTGTGTCTCACCGCCATCCTCCACCACCACACCATAGGCGTTCCAGACCGTTTCCATTTCGGCTGGTGAACCTGTGAGCCCAAGAAAGGCCGGGTTGAACACTGATACATAGTCCTTCAATACCTGGGCTGAGTCGCGGGCCGGGTCGGTGGTGATGAGGATCACCTGCACTTCCTGCGCCTGCCCGCCCAGATCAAGCATGGCCAGTTTCAGTTTGGCCAGGGTCGCCGGGCATTCATCCGGACAATGGGTATATCCAAAGAACACCACCGATACCCTGCCGCGCAAGGAATCCAGTTGAAAGGGCTGACCGTTCGAGTCGGTCAGGTTGATCGGCCTGGCAGGGGCAGGCGGATTCAACTCCATACCGCGATATGCCGAGGGCTTAAAGACTACATATAATGCCGCCAATGCCATGAACACTCCCAACATACCGAGCATGATATTTTTTCTTTCCATCGTACACAATTCCTTTTCAATATTCATTTTATAACAATCATCCCCACCCGGTGATGGATGGGGATGATCTTCAAAGTCGCGGGCTTCTTTCCAAATACGATCAGGGCAATACGCGGAGCAGGCCCCAGATCCCGTTATAGAAGCTCATCGGGGTCATATCGCGGATGAGGTAGTCGCCGGTCACAGCGAACATGCCGCCGGCGCCATGTACAGGCACGATATCCCAGTGATCAGTCGGGCCGTGCCCTTCCTGGGCACCACGCCATTCGGTCAAAGGATTATTACCGATCACCGTAGAGCCAAGGCATGGGGTGATGAGACAGCTGCTTTGGTACGGGTTGCGCTGCCAGACATGACCATGCAGGACGAACACATGGTTGCGCGGATGGCCACCCGGCTGCAGAACACGCAAACGTATGGGGGTGCCAGCTTTGGCGGTAAAGATAGGCGTCTGCGGATCGCCGCCAACCAGTGAGTTGGCAAGGGCGTAAGTGAAGTCGTACAAGGCCATGGCATCTTCAGCTGCCAGCGGGTCGATTCCGAGACGGTACCACAACGGCTCCGTGCGATAATTCAAGGCCTTCATACCGGAGTCTTCAGCATCATCTTCACCAGCTGCATTCGGTACGGGAGTGCCATTACCAAAGCGCAGGTTAAGATCATCCTGGAAGATCAAGGTGAAATCCCGGAAGAGCAACGGTTCACCAGCATCCAGCTTGGAATTCTTGTTCATATCGTTGTAAACGTTCGCGGAGGCACGGCTGGTTGTGTCTTCCTTCCAAACAGACCACTGCGGCTCGATGATCAGCGCACCTACCGCACCCTTGCCACTATGTCTGATCGGATCAGAAGAGATCAGGTTCGTGGCGCCAAACTCGATCGGGGTGGCCGTCATTTTGCCGTTAATTGGGTTGTAGGAAAGGTCACCGGCATACCAGTAATAGGTCATGCTACCGCCGGGCGGCACGGTCTTATCAGTGTTGACACCGAGGGCATTGCCGGCACCGCGGGTGGTGTCGTATGAGACCAGCTGCGGGCGCAAGCCAACCCGGTTCGAGGGATGCACATCATTGGCATTGAAGGTATCGCGCAGCGCAGAAGAAGCCACAGTGTAACGATCAATGATAGAGGGCAGCATGTTATAGCCGGGCAGGTCGGGCAAAGCGCTGGTGGGCAGATTGTTCTTCAGATTCAAGGTGATACAGTCACCTGCACGGGCACGCAAAACCAAGGGTTCAATTGGAACACCTGCTTTAAGTTTGCCACTGGCATCGAGGTCACTGGAGCGCACATAAAGAATGGCTGTTGGGTCCTGCAGTATGGCGCCGCGCGAGTTGTAGACGAGCAGCCCACCGGGCAGGGCGTTCTTCGCCAGCACAGCAGTCACATTGAAGGTGACCTTGGGGGCGTTCAATGGGCACTGGTACTTGGTCTTAATGTCGTATTCACTGAGATTGCTTACCACATTGCCAGTATATTCACCTTTTGCATTCTTCTTGAGATCCATGCGGTTATTTGGCAACGGCAGCAGGTCAGTGCCCAAACTGTTACTCTTGGTGCGATATTTGGAGTAGGAGCGCATGATGCTCCACACACCATTCCACAGGCCGTCCGTTGAGTTATCAGGCGAGAAGATATAGTCCGATACATTACCCTTCATGGCCGGGTCCACTGCAGTGACCGCATCGAAGTTGAATTGCTCTGAGATGCCCATCATCTGGGATGCGCGCCAGCCGGAATTGGGACTGGCAAACTCCTGGAGCCACTTTCCAGACCAAAGACTGGCATTGTGACCTTCTTCGGTCGCACCAACCTGAACCTTGATACGGATCCGATCAGCCTCATACACCCGGATCATGGGCGTGTAGGGGTCGCCGGGCCTCACATCAGCAGTCAAGGGTGGGTAATAGCTTGGTTGTTTGTTCAAACGCGGGTCGAGACGGGCAATCGTCGACGAGAAGACGAGCGAGAGGTCGCCTGCCAACCCACTAGCCTGAGACATGGTCACTGGATCAAGCACCCGCAAGCCTACCGGCTCAGTGCGGTAGTTCATCGAGAACGTACCCACATCCGCTGTAGAGATGGCTTCCGGACAACCCGTCGCCACAAAGGACATTGTCGTATTGGTCGGGCAAATATCTGCCTGTCCTTCAGTGGAGGGTTTGATCTTCAGCCAGGGCGAAGTCTGGGTCACGTTCGGGTTTTGGATGCCGCCCGCCGGGTTGATGGCATACAGCGCGTCGGGCCGAATGGAGGCAACTTGAATGGTGTAGTTCTTGCTGCCGATCTTGATGGTCACGGGCGTGAAGGAGGCGCCTCCGCCAGCCGCGTAAGCGTGCTGGAAGTCGGAAAATTCGAAATAGAACTCGCGGAAGCTCTCCTTATCGTAGTTCTTTGTTGTAACACCCGCATTATCGGCGGTGAGGATGTCTGCGCGCCAGGAGGTCGGACCGCCATCAGCACGATTGACCGGGGTACAGCCGCCGGTGGCAAAAGTGGCAGGAATGCCGCGGCCAACGATGGTCGTATTACCGAAGCAGATACCGGTCTCTGAATCGCGCCAGAAGGATTTGGCCGGTTCAATGGTGAGAGTGGCGTACAGGCCGGTCTGCTGGTGCGTGGAGGGACCGTAGTGATCGTGGGTATACACATTACCGAGGGTGCGATCCTGCCCGGCATTGTTGAGCACCGGGTCAGCCCACCAGCGTTGGATGGTGGTGCGGGCACCCAGCCAGGTGTCGTTCGGGCCGGCGCCGAAGAAGGGATGCTTCGCGGCGATCGGACAGGTGGTATCGTCTACCGCGCCGGAACCGGGCGTGCAACTATTATGCGCGCGGATGGCATTGATGCGTTCACGCACTTCGTCGGGGCTGAGGGTGCCGTCCTCGTAGTTGAAGCCATTACCGGAGCCGTCCGAGGCGGACACGTCAAATTTCACGAGATGAATGTGCTGGCCGATGACATCGGTGGGGGTGCGCACCTGGTAGGCATCCTGCTCGTACACACCGGGAATCAGGTTGGTGTGGTAGTAGTTCATGCAGTCCCCGGAGTTGGCACGCATCACAAACGGTTGTGGCGCAGCCTGCCCGCTCAGCATGGGGCCTACATCCTCCCACAAGGCGAGCATACGCGCCTGCGGGAAGTGCCAGCCCAGTTTGCTCAACTTCATATCCAACTGGATGTCGGCGGCCTTGTACACACGCAAAGGCGCAGCTGAGTTAAAGGAACCATCATCGAGGCGGCAGGGTTCGGCAAACGGCGCACCCGGGGCTGGAGGCAAGCCATTGGTTTCGTACCCACTCGATCCTGCGACCTGTGTGCCATCGGGCAGGTAGGTATCATGGAAATGTTGGGCATGGAAGTTCATAGCCAGTTGTTCGGCTGGGGTGCCAGCTTCAGCGGGGAACACGGCCGAGGCAGTTTCAAGTATCTTGGTGAAATCGAGCGGCGTGAACTGCGAGACAGCCGTACCGCCTGTGATGACATGGCGCGGCAGGCCACCATCCATGACAGCGCCGGTGGCCGGGTCGGTCATATCCAATGCGGGGGTCGGCGGGCGATGACCAGCCACGCCCGGGATGTAGAACGGATATCCCGGATTGTAGTTATCAGCGGGCACAGGCCAGTTCTCGAGGTAATCGGCTACACCGTTACCGTTGAGATCCACCTGGCTGGAATCCATCACGCCATCGAGGTTGGCATCGTCGGGAGTCACAGAGGCGTTGCCCGGCATGGGTGCCATGGGCTTGTCGGGAAGAGGTACTATGCCTGGAATGGGAGTACCGGCGACGATCTCACCATCAGGCAGGGCACGGGAGCCTTGCAAGGGCCGGCCATCGGCGTCCAATTGGGTGCCACGTTCGAATGTATCATGGCTGCGCCACATGGCCCACATACCCTGCGCAAAGTGCGGGTAAAAGTGGCAGTGGAAAATGGCGTCACCGGGGGTCTTATTGCGATTACCAGAACCACCATATGCGATCTCATAGGTATAGGACGCACCTGGGCCAATGGCCTGACTATCAAGATAGGTGGAGTTGTCATCATCCGGGGTCTGCAGCCACTGGTGGGAGTGCAAATGGAAGATGTGATGCTCCTTGCCTACATGCAAGTTGCGGAACTTGGTGTGGTCGTTGATGTAAGTATGGTATACGTTGGAGGGATCATCCGGGTAGAAGACCTTGGTGGCTTTGGGCCCGGTGATCAGAATATCAGCATCCCACGTGCCGTTGTTG
Source organism: uncultured Anaerolinea sp. (assembly GCA_964547115.1). Taxonomy (GTDB): domain Bacteria; phylum Chloroflexota; class Anaerolineae; order Anaerolineales; family Villigracilaceae; genus Defluviilinea. The sequence continues at coordinate 7,770 of CAZJMZ010000012.1, forward strand.
TTGGTGTCGGTGAATTCCTCCGCGACCTGCGCGGCATCCCATAGACCGTTACCGTTCACGTCGGTAAAGGTGTCGGCGGGAATCTGTGCATCCCACACGCCATTGCCGTTCTCGTCTACGAACGTCTCGCCGCTGGGCCGGGCGTCATCCCACAGGTCGTTGTGGTTCACATCCACCCAAGGTTCGGCAGGAGCACCCGCATCATAGACACCGTTGCCGTTGGCATCGGTGAACGGTTCAGCGGGAATTTCCGCATCCCAAACTCCATTGCCATTGGCATCAGTGAAGGTCTCGCCAAGGTCATAGGCAGTATTACCATTGGCATCTTCGAAAACTTCGGCCGGGGTCCCGGCATCCCACAGGTCATTTCCGTTGAGGTCGATGAAGACCTCTTCGGGGACCTCGTTATCCCACACACCGTTGCCGTTCAAATCGGTAAATGGTTCGGCGGGAATCAAGGCATCGTAGTTGCCGTTGCCATTCAGGTCGGTGAAAGGTTCAGTGGCTACAGCCGCATCCCAGATCCCGTTGCCATTGGCATCGGTCAGAAGCGGTTCAGCCAGGGCGTCCGCATCGCGTGTGCCGTTGTTGTTGGCATCCACAAAGGGTTCAGGGCCGGTGGTGTTCGCAGGGACGTCCACGATCATGGCGGGGTCGCCGAGCGCCCACGAGGTGAGGAAGAATTCTTCCAGTTTACATTCGGGACAATTCCAGGCCGGGCCCACCCCGAGGCGGTTAGCCAGCACCTCGGCCGCAATGCCGCCGGTGCCGTAGTTGATGCCCTTGCCATCGCGCACGCCATGCAGGGTGAAGGCGTATTCCGGGTCATCGAAGACCGGGAAGGCCTGCGTCATGGCGATCTCGTCATGGAAGATGATGGTGAATTCACGGAACGGCTCGTTACGGTTCGGTGAGGTTGGGTTGGGGGGGTACGAATCGCTGGCAGAGGTCAGGCCAAAATAGCCGCGGCCCGGGCCGGTGATCACCGCCGTGAGGTCTGAATAGATGATCTTGTTCCCATCCAGCATCTTGAGGATGGGTTTGCCCGCAAAACGATGGCCCGCCGGGAAGACCGCATCATAGTTCAGGATCGGGTGCCCATCGGGTGTGGTGGCATGTTCATCCCAGGTGGCGTTGCCGTTGCTGTCCGTGAACGGCTCGGCTGGGTCGGCATCCCACACGCCGTTGCCATTCACATCGGTGAAGGCTTCAGCCGGGGTAGCCAGATCCATTTCATCGCGCGAGATCTGGCTGCGGTACCATTCGGCACCACGCGGTTCGACGTTGATCGCGCCAAATAAACCATGGGCAAGTGTACCAATCCCCTCAGAGCTATTGTTATCGTTGGAGTTATAAAGCTGGTATGTGCCTTCACGTTCGGCATAAACGGTATAGGTGGCAGTGGCACCAGGTACGGTTAACCCAGCCATTGCGGTACCGGTGGTGGCTGCATTGCGGCCCACATTGGAACCGTCGCTGAGAATACTGTTGACCAGTTGCATACCAATGACCGACACACCCACGTTGCGGGAGGCAGGCTGGCCGCCCACGGGAATTTCGCTCAACAGGTTTTGGAAGTTGATCGTCAGACAATCACCCACGTTCATGCGCAGGGTCAATGGACGCGGACGCTTGTCTGAGCGGAGTTGCACGTTCCCGGATGTCAGAATTCCGCCCTGGGCTTCGGAAAGACCCGTGGTCTTATCCACCACATCAGAGCGTAAGGCAAAGATCATCCCTTCGGGATCCATCACACCGAGGCGGTTGTAGATGATGGTTTGGTCGAGCGCGACCACATCTGCGCTGATCATCCGGCAGGCAGAAGAGGGCGCCTGCGCTCCGGCAGCACTCACTGATTTGGGCATGGGCAAAGCCCCCACCACCAGCATGATCACCGTAAGCCATGAAACGCCAACTTGCAGGGCGCGGCGTGGAGCCTGGACACGCGCCATTCGATCAACGTGGAAAATGTTCCCCAAGCGAACCGGCTGGGAAACAAATGTTTTCAGTGTACTAAAATTCCATCCGGCCATGCGCTGGCGAAGATCGACCAGCCCAGCCAGTTCCAGCAACAGACCAATAACAAACAGTCCGCCGAACATACCCGCCGCATCGCGCATCAACGCATACACAAAAGGGACCTGCTCATACGAAACCATGCGGAACACCCAGCCAATGAGCGGGAGGCTTGTATAACTATGCAAACCGCGGCAGATGCTGACAAAGAAATAGAAATCATAACCAATGCCGGTTCTCAGCGGGCGCAAGTTCTCGATAAACAGGAACATGGGAGCCGCACACACCGCCAGGATCAGCGCCGTGATCGCAGAACGCCTGAAACCACCCTGCCGGGCAAGGACTTGCTCACTCCACAGCGCAGCCAGCCAGACGGCCAAAAACAATGGCACGATCAGCACAAAGGTGTCCCTAAGCCAGTAGCTGAAAGGCGAGGCCACCAAAGCACCCTGACCGCCTGCACGATGCCATACATTCAGCCAGAAAACACCCAGAAGAGCCACCAACCAGGCATAGGCAAAACGATGAAAATGATTTGTAGATCGCATTCTTTCTCCCATAAACGTGAAACCGACTTCGAATGAAAAAGCTGAACCACCCTTTTCAGGGCCAAGTAGCTCAATGATAAGAAAATTGCAACATAGATGAAATGGACAATAGAGCAAGAATCGATCAGACTTTGGTCTTAAAGCTTTAAGACCTGGATTCGTGACATTTTCCTGTAACTTCTTTTGACATTTCCCCGTCTCGCCCACAGCCGGAAACTGGCTCAAAACGAATCATTTTCTCCCCCGCTGCCAGCCTCCATCAAAGAACGGGCCTTCCATTCGCAAGTGGAAGGCCCGTTCTTTGATTCAGCGTCACAAACGCTTTTGCAGGTTACAGCCGGCATGTAGACGATCAATCCTCCGGCAACTGGCCCTGCATCAAGAACATCAAGCCTCCGTAAAAGACCACACTCATACCCAGCAGGGCCGCTCCTTCCTCGAACAGCACTTCCAGGTTGTATAGCATCCCGGTAGCAGGTGTCCGCAAGAAGAGATAGCTTAGTACCTCCAAGCCCACCTCTCCCATCACCAACAACACCCCGCCGACTGCCACAATCAGGGCTTCCCGGCGATATGCGCTCCATACGACCAAAAGGTCTTTGTAAACCAGCAATAGCAACCCGACCCCGGCTAACGCATAAAAGAAGATCCAGGTGCCGTGGTCACCCGTCAGGGACACACTGCGTAGCCAACCAAACTGCAACACTTTCATCGCCTCTGTGAACTGCTCATGGATTTCCACCGCTTCATCCAGACCCAGGAAGGCCATAAGCAAGCTCAGGATGTTCAAAAAACGCACAGACACCCCGCGCACCGTCTTGCGGTTGGCAACGGAAAACAACGCCACAGCCAAGCCCACATACTGCAGGGAGGAAAACCACGAAGGGATAGAACCATCCTGATCCAGGTCGAACCAGCCATCGATCGGTCCCCAGGTCAGATCAGGAAGCAGGATCGCTGTAAGCACATACATGGACAGAAAGAAGAGGTCGATGCCGATCAGGAACCAGAGCAGTCTCACCAATTCACGCTGACCAAGTTTGATATGAAAATATGGTTCGTTCATCTGTACTCCTTTATGCAAGTTTACCTGCAGGCCGGGAAGTAGAGCAGGCCCGTTCAAGTATACACAGGATGCCTGTTTCAAAGTTTATGAACAAATACAACTCATCATCCTTTGATACAATCGCCATTTCAAAGGTGGCAGGCACAGCCCTGCAAATTTCATGACAAGGATTTTGCATTATGGCAACATATCTGAAACAAGGTCTCAGCGAGGCTGGGGCTTCTGAAATAGAAGCAACTGTAAGGGCGACCGTGGAGGCGATTCTGAGCGACGTCCAGGCCCGTGGGGATGTGGCCGTACGGGCGTTATCAGAAAAGTTCGATCGGTGGAGTCCTGCTTCCTTCCGTTTGAGTGAAGCACAGATTCAGGAGGTCATTGCCACACTGCCGCAGCAGGTCATCGATGACATTCACTTTGCCCAGGCCCAGGTACGGAACTTTGCCCGGCACCAACGCGCCGCATTGCAAGACATTGAAGTGGAAACGCTGCCCGGCGTGATTCTGGGTCACAAGAATATTCCCGTCAACAGCGCCGGCTGCTATATCCCCGGCGGGCGTTACCCCATGGTGGCTTCGGCACACATGAGCGTGTTGACCGCCAAAGTAGCGGGCGTGAAACGTGTGCTGGCCTGCACACCGCCCATCAATGGCCAGATCCCCGCAGCCACAGTGGCAGCCATGCACCTGGCGGGCGCCGATGAGATCTATATTCTGGGTGGCATGCAGGCCGTGGCAGCCATGGGGCTCGGGACTGAAACGATCAAGCCGGTGGATATGCTCATCGGCCCGGGCAACGCCTATGTGGCCGAGGCCAAGCGTCAGCTTTATGGGCGGGTGGGCATCGACTTGTTCGCAGGACCGACGGAAGTGCTCATCATCGCGGATGAAAGCGCTGATGCCGAGATGGTCGCCACAGACCTGCTGGGGCAGGCCGAGCATGGTCCCACCTCCCCTGCTATTCTGATCACCACCAGCCGTGCCCTGGCTGAGGCAACGCCGCTTGAGATTGCCCGTCAATTAGAGACACTGCCAACCGCTGATGTAGCCGGTGTGGCCTGGCGGGATCATGGTCAGATCATTCTGGTAGAAGACCTGGCCGAAGCTGTGCGCGAGGCTGACCGCATCGCCAGCGAACATGTGCAGGTACTGACCAACGATAACGAATACTTCCTTGAACACATGACCAATTATGGCGCACTGTTCCTGGGTCCACGCACCAATGTGGCCTATGGAGACAAGGTCATTGGCACGAACCACACCCTCCCCACCAAAAAGGCGGGGCGATACACCGGTGGTTTGTGGGTGGGTAAATTTCTAAAGACCGTCACTTATCAGCGTGTATTGACCGATGAAGCCAGCGCAATGATCGGTGAATATTGTTCGCGCCTGTGTGCGATCGAAAATTTTGCAGGGCACAAGGCCCAGGCCGACCTGCGGGTGAAACGATACAAGCAATGATGACTACAGTCCGCTGACTAACAGCGGACTGTAGAGGAGATGTTCATGAGCAACCCCGTACCCCATCCTGACACTTCCATGCACAAACAGATAGCCCTGGTCACCGGGGCGGCAGGCGGAATCGGGTCTGCTATTTGCAAACGGCTGGCGACAGCGGGGGCAACGGTTGTACTCACCTACTCCGACGATCCTGCCAAGGCGCAGGCAGTCGCCGGGTCGCTGCCTGGCGCAGGCCATCTGGTAATGCAAGCGCGGGTGGATGACAGCATGTCTTTGCAAGTGCTGGCAGAGGCCGTGCAACAACGTTTCGATGGGCTCGATCTATTGGTCAATTGCGCAGGCATCACAACCCCAGTACCACATGCCAATCTGGAGGCACTGACCGATGAGTGGATCGACCGTATCTTTCAAGTCAACTGGCGCGGAGCCTTCGCAACCATTCGGGCCATGCAACCTCTGCTCGCCCAACGCGAGCGCAGCACGATCGTCAACATTTCATCGGTGGCGGCAGTGACAGGTGTTGGCAGTAATGTGGCTTATTGCGCTTCCAAGGCCGCCCTGGATTCGATGACCCGTTCCCTGGCCCGGGCGCTGGCCCCAAGGATCCGTGTGGTTTCAGTTTCGCCGGGGTGGGTGCTGGGCGAGTATGCCAAACGCTTCGACCCGGAATATATTCAGGCCCAGGTTGAGGCCACACCTTTAAAACAACTCGCCACACCCGAAGATGTGGCGGAAACGGTCTGGGCTGTACATACCCGCTTGACCATGATGACCGGCAACATCATTCCCGTGGATGGGGGCCGGCCGCTGGGAGTGTGACCAATCACTAGGCAGACCGCGCTAAAGCCAACGCACCTTCCATTTGCAGGGCGCGGCCAGCCTCCCAAGCGGTGGCAACCTCCGCTTCAGCAAGAGCAGACCGGGCAGGGACCAGCATGCGATCGACCCGGGCCTGTTCTGAAGGTGGCAACGGCGCGCCCAATGATTCACGCAAAGCCGCAGCAAACCCGGCCAGCCGCAAGGCTTTGCCCGGTTGTCCTTCCGCGGCGGCCAGGCCTGCATAATCTTCGATCAAATAGGCGATGGCAGTCTGGTCGCCGATCTCGCGGTTGAGGGTGAGGCTTTCATCGAGTAAGGGACGGGCCTCCTCAAATTTGCCTTCATCGAGCACAACATCCGCCAAGGTATTGAGAGACAGAGCAAGCCCGGCCTTGTCACCTAGTTGTCGACGAATGGTCAGGCTTTCTTGCAGCAGGATGCGCGCTTCTGCATAATCACCCTGGTCGCTGGCGACACATGCCTGATTGTTGAGCAATTGTCCCACGGCCCAACGATCGCCCATTTCACGGAAAAGCGTCAGGCTTTCCTCGTTCATACGACGGGCGTCATCCAGGTCGCGTTGGAAGCGGGCAATAATGCCAAGGTTGTTGAGCAGGGTGGCCACACCAGGTGTATCACCTAGTTCACGGCGCAGCAACAGGCTTTCCTGGTTGAGGGCGCGCGCGGTAACATACTCGCCCTGCCAGGTGGCAACCGTCCCTGCGCCTTTAAGCGCGTGTGCCCGCGCTGCCTGCCGGTCACGTGGATCGTCGATCTGGTCAGCCAGACTCAGGCTTTCATCGTAAAAGCGCCGCGCCTCCTCGAACTTGCCCTGCAACCGGTAGAGTTCGCCGATGTTCGAAAGCACGTGACTCACCCCGGCCTTGTCATTGAGTTCCTGGTAACTTTCACGTGCACGGACCAGCCATTCCTCCGCGCCAAAATAAGCGCCTTGTTTCCGCAACAGCCAGCCTAACGCACGCTGGGCACGGGCATGCCGAGGGGCGTCGTTCAATTGCAGCGATACGATCTCAGCCTGCCGGTTGACAGATTCGGCTTCATCCCAGTTCCCCACCAACTCGAGGATCTGGCCCAGTTTCAACAGGGCTGCCGCCTGCTGGTCTTCGGGCAATAACGGCAACACCTGGCGGTAATAACTAATGGAGGCACTGTTGGCATAATGTGCCTGGGCTACCTCAGCGGCCTTTAATAAGTACTGGCGTTTCTTTTCGCTATTCTCGCTGTGACTAAAGTGATATGCCAGCAGATCTACATAACCATCCAACGCCTCTTGGTAGGTCTTCTCGATGTATTGACCGATCTGGTCGTGGAGCAAGGCCCGCGTGGCAAACGAGAGCGTCTCGTAGGCCACTTCCTGTGTGAGGATGTGTTTAAAGAGATAGGTCAGTTCGGGCTCGGGCGTATCGAGCGGCGTCAGGTCTAGGGCGCTCAGGGCTTCCAGGTCATTCAGCACGCGCGCATGGTCGCCATAGTTGGTGTAAACACCCCACAGCATCGATGCGCGGAACAAACGCCCGATGACACTGGCCACCTTTAAGAGCGTGCGCTGGTTTTCGGTCAACTGGTCGATACGGCTGAGAATGAGGCTGTAGAGACTGTCAGGCAGGTCCACTTGTTCGAGCGCCTGAGGCTGCTGCGGGTCAATATCCCGGTCGCGCAGATAGTTCAGCAATTCTTCAATATAGAACGGGTTGCCTTCGGCGCGCTGGCTGATCTTCTCGATCAAAGCCGGAGGCAGGGTCACCTGCTCACCATAGACCTGCCCCAGTTTGTATTGCACCAACTGTTGGATCTCGTTGGCAGGCAGGTCGGTCAGCGGCACCTCGGTAAAATGGAACAACTGCGCCACCCGCGGCGCGTGGGACCGTTCCGCTTGCGGCGGGCGATATGCAATGATGATCATGACCGGCAGGTCGATGATCGCCCGACCCAACACCTCCAGTAGGTCCTGCGAGAGCGGGTCGAGCCAGTGACAATCCTCCAGCACGAACAACAGCGGCACGAGCCGGGCCCATTTTCGCACACAATCCACCAACAGGGCTTCCAACGATTCCTTGCGCAGTTTTGCATCGAAGGTGGCCGTCAATTCATTATCCGGGATCGGCAGGTTCAGCACCGCCCCCAACAGGGGCAGGCGCGGTAATAACCCGGGGTCGATCTCGTTGATCTGCCGTTCCAGTGATTGCACCTGTCGGGCCATAGGCCAGCCCGGTTCCAAGTTAAAGAAACCCTGCCAGATGCTTTGCCAGACCAAATAACTGGTGCTGGTACCATATGATTGGCACTCCCCACCATACCCCAACACATTGTGTCCCCGCGCCCGACGCACCACCTCCGCGATCAAACGCGATTTGCCCATCCCTGCCTCGGCGGTGATCCCCACGATCTGACCGCGCCCCGCAAGCGCCATATCCAGCTTTTGCTCGATCAACGCCAGTTCCTGCACACGCCCCACCATCGGCAGGGCATACTTGGGTTCATGCAGGCGGATGCTGCGCCGCTCCTGACTCCCGAGCAGCTGGTACACCGTCACCGGCTGTGACTTCCCCTTGACCTGCAACGGCGGCAACTCCATCCATGAAAAATTCTCAGCTGTGGCCTTGCGCACATTCTGGTTGACCAGCACCTGCCCTGCCGGGGCATGCTGCATCAACCGTGCCGCCATATTGACCGCATCGCCCAATGCGCTGTAAGTCCTGCGCAACATACCGCCGCAGGCGCCGGTACGCGTCAACCCCTGGCTGACGCCGATCTGCACCTGCAGGTCAAAATCCATGCGCAAATCGCGCAGTTCAAGTGCGGCCGTTGCAGCACGGATCGCATCGTCCTCGTGCGCTTGCGGCGCGCCGAACGAGACGAAGAAATTACTGCCCTTGTCACCAATGGTCAACTGGAAGAGATAACTGTCGTATCGCGCGAGAATGCGCTGGACCGCCTGAATGTAGGCATTGAGCTTGGCCTGTGCGTCCGGGTCATGGTCATAGTCTATGCCTGAGAAGCGCAGGAACAACGCCACGGTGGGGCGCAGTTCGGTGAGGAATTCACCCATGCCGTTCACCAGCCGTTCATACACCGGCGGCAACAACCACGGCTGGAAGAGTTCATTGCCCAGTGCATCCGTATCCAGCGGGGGCCAGGGTTCAGGAGAAACAGGAGCAGACAAACGGTCCACGACCGCGAAGCGTTCACCCGTCTCAGAGTCGGTGCGCCAGTCGAGCACATGCGCAGCATCCTGCAGGGCTGCCACAGCCGCTTCATCGAGCAGCACCTCGCCGCGCTCGGCGAGGTGTTCGGCCGTCGCGAGGCGATAAATGGTCTCACCTGCCAGCGCATCCACCAGTTGGATGGACGGGTCGCCGATCAGAAAACGCCGCGCCGCACCCACTGTGACCACAGCCTTGATGGCCAGTACGATGCCCGTCACCCCGGCAATCTCAACATGCGAGAATTGCTGCATGGTCTGCTGGATCGCCAGGGCGCAGGCAGACGCGCGGAATGCCGGGGTGGTCCCGGCATTCCGTTCATCGAACCAGCAGGTGACGGCGTCACCGCTGAAGCTGATGACACTGCCGCGGTGGTTTTCGATCTCCGTGATCAGTGCATCATAAATTTTGTTAAGCCAGCGCGTTAATTCCTCGGCGCCACGCTGGGGCCCCAACGCCTGCACCAGTGCTTCGGTCAGTGGCGTGAACCCGGAAATGTCAGCGAAGAGCGCCGCACCAGAGGTGTGATCAGGCAGGTCCGAACCTTGCGCCAGTGCGTAGCGGCGGTCGGTTGGGATATAAGCGACCAGGGATTCCATGCGGTTTTGTCACGCTATTTTATCTCAATCCTACGATTACATAATATGTTTGTCCATCATCCAACTTAACACCTATGCGATAATAATATCCGGTCAATAAGCCTTTGGTTTTCCACTCAAATTCGTATTCACCATCGTCCTTTTCAAACTTGAGGCTGCTGGCTGTCTGATCCGTAAATACGGTCGGATTGACCGGTGTTGTCAGGGCATTGCCGCGTTGCGGAATCAGCCATACTGGCAAACTGACCGATTGCACCACAACCCCGTTCGCATCCTTGAGCTGGAATTTGA
>CAZJMZ010000012.1:17889-23168 GCA_964547115.1 uncultured Anaerolinea sp.
GGCAAACTGACCGATTGCACCACAACCCCGTTCGCATCCTTGAGCTGGAATTTGACTGGGATAGTGCTATTCCCTTTAGCCAGGTAGAAAAGACATGTTGAGCCACAGGTGTCGGAATACCCGGCAATCTTGATTGGAGCCTTGAAGCCATCGAACCGATAGATCACGCGGTATTCAGCGATGAACGTAGCGGTGTTGCCTGCGTTGTCGGTGGCGGTGCAGGTGACGGTCTTCGAGCCGACCGTATTCGTCGAAACCGACCCACAAGATTGGGAGGCAATTTCAGACCCGGTATCGGTGACTACAGGGGTGACCGTGGCCGTACCGTTCAAGTACACCGGGTTGGGTGAAACACTGGCCGTGAGGCTTGGCGCGGTCTTATCGATCTTGATCAGGCCGAAGCTGGCACTGGCAGTGTTCCCGGCATTATCGGTGGCAGAGCCTGTTGCTGTAAACACCCCATCGGCGCTGAAGACCTGGTCGGCGGGGCACGAGGCTACGCCGCTATCGGCATCGGCACAGGTGAAGCGCACGGTCACGGTCTGGTTGGTCCAGGTGCCGGCGGTGTACGGGGAGTTATCGGCTTTGAAGGCGGAGGCGGTAATGGTCGGCGGAGTGGAGTCGCTGACGATGGTAAGTGAGCGGCCGGTCTGGCTGGAGTTAGTGTAGTAATCGTCGGTGAGAGTGACCGGGGGTGCCACGGGGATGGAGCCGCTGAAGTAGGCATCCACGCTGTAGTTACCTGCGGTCAGGCTTACAGCACCCAACGGTGCTCGACCCTGGAAGTCAGTGATGACCGATTTGGCAAAGACAGTCGTTGCGCCGCTGCGAATCACAAAGAACACCGACTTGCCGCCCAACGGACGATTCAACGAATCGCTGAGGGTTGCCATGAACGGCGTGGATTGATTCGCCAGCACAGTTGCGGAGGCAGGCGTCAGGCTCAGGCTGGTGCCATCTTTATTGATGGTGAAGGCGCTCGTATCGTTCGAGCCGAGGTAACTGGCATTTCCGCCGAACTTGGCCTGCAGGGTGTAGTTGCCGGGTCGCGAGAGCAGGTTCAAGGAAAGCGTGACCTTGCCATCGGCACCGGTGAGGCCGAAGGCTTGCTGTCCGTTGACATCGATCGAGACCAATTGACCGGGGATCGCCACGCCATTGGAGCGCAGGAGCGCGGTGAAGGAACTGGTCTGGAGGTAGGTGCCATTTGCAGGAGGCGCGACCAGGTCAAGGGTGGTCGGAGCCGGAGGCGGGTTTTGTCCCGCATTCTGACCGTTGACGTTGTAGTACGCACCAAGGTTGGTCGCGAGAGTCGTCAGGCCTGCGCCGCCCACGGCCTGGGCCATGAAGAGCACATCCTCTGCTGCTTCACCAGGGCCAAGCAAGAGCGATCCTTTCCAAAGTTTGGAATCATTCGGGTCGCGCACAAGGTCGAGCGGAGCCCATGTGCCATGATAGGTACTGCCGGGTTTGCCAGTGTAAAGGATCCACACGGCCTGCACGCCCGCCGAGCCTTCGGTAACCGCGGTCACACGGAAATCGATCTGGTTGCCGTTCTCGGTACCGGTCACGCCGAGGATGTTCGGTGCGGCGCTCACGCCCGCGGCCTTGACAGAGGCCGGGCTGCCCGCTGAATTCCATGTGGATGGGAGATAGAAGAGTTGCAGATTGAGGCTGTTGAATTTACGCAGGGTGCCATCCACCGCGCCGGGCGTGCTCGATCTGAACTGCGCCGGGAAGGTGATGAGGCGCGTTGCGCCGCCCAGCACCGCGTTGCTGTAATTGGGCGCCCACAGTTGGGTCGGGTAGAACACTGCCGTATTGTACGAAAGGTGTGCCGTGGATGTCTCGGTGGTGGGCGACGAGGTCAACGGGATGATGCCCGCCAGGTCGGTGTAGGTGCCGCCACGGAAAGCCACGCCGCGCAAGACATTGCCGCTCACGCTGACATTATCGATCTGCTTGGGGTAGATCGGCTCGAACGGGTTGACCACCACACCGGCAGGGCCGGTCAGGTAAGTGGTGGTGACATCCGGCCCGCCCGCGAGATTCGGCAGGGTCTTATTCTTGGTAGTCAGGCTGGGATTGAGGGACAGCGCGCCACTAACCAAGCCGAAGCCTGCTCCCGGACCCGAGCCGACCGGCGCCGTAGAGCCAATCGCCGAACCATCGCCCGCCACGGGAATGCGCGCACCGGGCATGTCCACTTTCATCATCGGGAAGCCGTAGAGCGTCATCTGGGTGAGGGTCTTTTGGTCGATACCGGTCAATTGCGCGGTTCCAGCCAGGTATTGCTGTTTGGCTTTCACCAACGCCTGCCCCACCGACACAGGGCCATTGCCCGTACGCAGTTGCTGTGAGACCAGCAGGAAGAGACGTTCACCGTATTCAACGAGTTCGGTATCGCCATAAGCATAACCGGTGGCGGCAATATAACCCGCCGCACCCTTACGCAGGAAGGCTTCGGCCCAATCGGGGTCGGGAGAGAGGCTGGAGAGGAGGTCGCTGTTGGGGATGTTGTACCCGCCATGACAGCCCAGCGCCATGACCAGCACGTGGCTCAGGTCAACGGAGGCCGGCACCAGTTCCGCGGCGGAAAGCTGGGTGGTGTAATCGGCGGCCAGCAGGTTGCCCGCGCTGAAGTGCCCGGAAAGCATCACGATATCGTGACTGCCTGAGAGCAGTTTGGTGCGCAGTTGATTCGCATTCCACGCGGTGGGATCGGTGGGCGGCAGGCCGGGTGCCTGGATCAATGTGTCGGCGCTGGCGTTCGTGCCAGCCTCCAACTCGGACTGCACTGCGACTGCCGCATCACCGACAAAGTCGTAACCGGTGACCAACGCGGAATCGGGCGTGATGACGCCGTTCGTTTGAACATAGGCATTGACCGCTGCACTGATATCGCTGGCGGTGTTCACCAACCGTCCGACCGCGAGGTTGGGCAGAGCCACGGTGAATCCGGCTTGCGTGATGTTGACCTGCGAGCCGTAGGCATCCTGCCCGAGCACGAGGTTCGATTGCAGGGCAGCATCGGAAGCGGAAGAGGGCGCCACCGGGGGCACATATTCCTTCTCGTACGCCAGGCCGGAAAGATCCGGCGACTGGAAGAACGGAATGACATCTGCACCGCCAGCGAGCACGATGTATTGGAGCGAGGGATTTGCGGCGCGATATGCGTCGATCACTTGTTTGATCTCGGTGGCGAGGATGTTGCGGGCAAAAGCACAGCCCACGTTCTGACTCACTTGTGTTTTGGCCGCATTCACGCGCGGGTAATTTCCGCTGGCAAGGTCAAGGACCACGCCGTTCACGTCCGGGCGTTGGGCAAAGGCGGTGAGGTCGGCGAGGGCTTGGGTCACCTCGGCGGGCGTGCCGGAGAGGCGGCTGGAATCTGTCAGAATGAGAGAGGCGAGAGAACCAGAGGCAGGCGCGGGGCCGGAGAAGACCGGGGTTTCACTATCCACGGGCTGAATGGCATCGCAGATTCCGCCAGTCACGTTCACGTCGAGGGTGAAGGGTGTGTCGAGATTATATTGACCGACCACGCGCACATACAGGTAGCCTTGCAGGTCATAGGTGTTGCGGTCGATGGTCTGGACGGTGGCGTACGGGTCCATGGAGATACCCAGGAGGCTGTTGCGTGCGGCGCTGGCATAGGCGTCCAATGAACCGGACGGGAGCGAACCTGAAGGCAATGAACCCGAAGGCAATGAACCGGATGGCAACGAGCCCGAAGGCAATGAACCAGACGGGAGTGAGCCCGAGGGAAGTGAGCCAGATGGCAACGAGCCCGAAGGCAATGAACCTGAAGGTAATGAACCTGAAGGTAACGAACCAGACGGAAGTGAACCCGAAGGCAATGAACCGGACGGCAAAGAACCCGAAGGCAGCGAGCCCGAGGGCAGGTAACCCGTGGGCAACGAACCGGATGGAAGCGAACCGGACGGCAACGAACCCGAAGGCAACGAGCCCGAGGGCAGTGAACCGGAAGGCAAAGAACCCGAGGGCAGGAAGGCCGTGTTACCGGCTTCAGCGCCGAGGACGGGCCCATTCTGCGGGTTGATGAGTTGTTCGTAGAGCGGGAAGGGATCGCGATGCAAACTGACGGCGGCTCCGGGCAGGCTGGTCAACGTGACGTTGACATTCGAGCCGGGCGCAACCGGGAACTTGAACCACTTTTCCTGGTACACATCGGAGATGTATTGAGAAACCGCCGCGCCACTTTCGATGGTTTGGGCCTGCACCCAATTGAGGTTGGAGGTTGCGACGGGGCGGCAATACGAGAACTCGGAGGTGCCATCTTCACCGGTGGCAGTGGCGCTTACGCCACGCGGTTCGACCACGCCACTGTTGAGGGTCTGGTCAAAGATGGCAATGCCGTTCGCATCGGTGGTGACATAGATGGAGCCGATAAAGGTGCGGCCTTCGCCAAAGTAGGAGGGGTCGCAGTCCTGGTTGGCATACACATCGATGGAGTAGTTCTGATCCGGCGCACCGTCCAGTTCCCCGCCCACCCGGGTGGTGCCGCCATCGGAGGTGGCAACGGTGAGCACCGGGAAGTTCTGATAGCTATTGGGCCCGTCGATGACGCCTTGATGGTTGAAAGTGAGTCCATCACCGGCCAGGTCGATGCCCAGCCCGTCGTTGGCGTAAAGGCTGTTGCCGCGGATGGTGGTGCCCGACCCGTCAGCGACCAACACACCAATCCCGTGATTGAAGGCGATGATATTACCGTCACCTTCTTCCACGCCGCCGATGATATTGTCTGACCCGGCTACATACACGCCTGCCCGGGCATTGGTCCCGGCGAGACCGTCATCGTTGGATTCCGCGCCACCGTTGGGCAGGGCGCTGGCACCCGAAGCATCGAGACCGATGAGGTTGCCGCTTACGGTGTTAAAGGTCACGTTGTTATCGCGTAGCAGCACGCCAAAGTGGCCATTGCCTGAGATCACGTTACCGCGAATGACGTTGTTGCTGGCAATCTGTCCGAACGAGCCCACAAAGATACCGCGCTGGCGATTGCCTTGCGCCTGCGTGCCGGAGGGGTTGATGCCGATGTAATTATTGAGGATGAGGTTGCCGCTGGAGTTGGCAGCCCCAGCTGCAATAAAGATCCCGTCACGGTTGTTCGAGATGACGTTGCGGTCGGCAGGTTCAGAACCACCGATGGTATTGCCCAGCGTGTTGTTGACGTAAATGCCCGAAGCGGCCACCCCATGCGGTGTGCCGTCTGCGCGCAGGCCAAAGAAGTTACCGGCGATGGTACTTTCCGCGCC
>CAZJMZ010000012.1:23268-25302 GCA_964547115.1 uncultured Anaerolinea sp.
ACGATGTAATCGGAGCCTTCGCTGGCATTGGCATCATTGATCGCTTCGCGCAGGGTGCAGTTCTCCGCATCGCAGGTGCCGTCGTTCGTGTCCGCCGCAGAGTTGACCACCTGCGTGGCGGTGATGATCGTCGCCACATATCGATTGGATGGCCCTGGCGCGGGTGCGCCATTCCACCAACCCGCTTCAAGCGCCTGACCACAGGAATAATGCTGCGAACGGTCAAACGCCAGATAATAAATACCGGCCGTGGATGGCGCGGTCACTTCAATGCTGGCGCTTCCACTGGCCCCCGCCCTGCCAGGGATGCCGTTATATACACAGGTGAATGGACCCGGCGCATCGGCATAACCGATCTCGATCTGGTCGATACAACCGGGGCAATCTGCATCCACGATCGCATAATTGAGGCTGAGCGTAAAGACGCTGCCAGGGGCCACAAAAGCAACCTGGCCTCCACCGTTGACACTGACATTCGACAGCGTCACTCCGGCAAAGCCGGGAAGGTCATCGTCCTGCGCAGGTGCGGCGGAAACGCTCGTTGTCGCAGTGGACAGAAAGCCCAGTTGCGAAACCAACACTGCCAGGATGACAAAAACATCAAAAAACCGAATAAATCTCTTGTACATGGCTCCTCCGAGTTGTGACGAACCCCCGTTTCGTTCTGCCAGCGGAACGGGATGGATACGTATAAGGTCGAACAAGATGAATGATTCAGCGAACGGTCGATCAGAATTGATTGATTTGTGAAAAGATAAGGGGCAAATCCTGTAGCATGACTTGAGGCTACAGGAAAAGTAACATGATAAAGGGGGCAAACTCACTCCCATTCTATGTTTTTTGAGCGGTTTTAACGGTATTGCAATTCTTTGATAATGAAAGTGTCCCTTCCCTGTCCCCCGATGGGCATGCGCTCATTTCGATCCGCAAGCGGCTGCGTATGTTCCCAGCACCCGCGCGATCCTCCCTTCGATGACCTGCCCGGCCGACAACCCGGTCTCCCCCACGAACTGACTCAGCAACGAAAACGGCAACACCGCAGTACCCAGATTTTTCATCAACCGCTCCAGCGCACTCTGCACGACGGGTTGAACCCAGTAATACCGCGCGCGGTCGCTCAGGCTGAACCTGCGTTTGAAGGCCTGTTCGCGCTCATCGCCGCGATAATACTTCTTCCAATGCTCAGAGTGTTTCAGCATCGCATCATCCAACACCTGGACGATGTTTGAGCGTGCCTCGTTTGCGATCAACTCATTTTCGATCATCGCCAGCGCAAAGACCGCCTCACGGAAGGCGAACGTCAGCGCGGGACCCACCTTGAGGATCGCAAAATGATCCCGCACCAGATGCGCCAACGCCTCAGGCTCTTGATAATCCGTGGAATGTGCTTCGTAGACCAGCGGCTGCGACTCGATGAACTGCGACAACGCCCGCGCCGCACCCGGCTGATACGGCAGGACAAAATCGTCTCCGAACTCCACCCCTGGCTGGACAACAACACCCAGAACCCTTTCCCACGCTGCTTGCAACCCTGCTGTGACAAACGCCTCATGCGTGACCTCGATGGTCTGCTGCACATCTGCCACCTTCGTCACACTCACGCCTTCTTCGTGCGCCGTGGCCCCTCCCGGCACCGGAACTTCTGTTCCCACAATATAGCGCAGAGTGTTGCCCTGCGCACTAGCCGCCTCCGCCACCCTGGCCAGGCGCGCCGCCCGCTGCGCAACGACCTCCGCCGCCAGCGGGCCAGCGGCATCATCGGCCAGTTTCATGCTGCAATCAAGATGGAGTTTTGTGAAACCGGCCGTCACATACTGTCGGACCAACTCCTCCGCTTTTTGCATGGCCACTGCAGCGGGCTCGTGCTGCCAAACACTGGGACCCAGATGGTCGCCACCCAGCAGCACCTGCTCGAACTGGAAACCCTGTTCCGCGGCCAGGCCGCGCACATACGCCACAAAATCCTTTGGCGTCATGCCGGTATACCCGCCAAATTGATTGACCTGATTGCAGGTGGCTTCGATCAACGGCGAG
>CAZJMZ010000013.1:0-10680 GCA_964547115.1 uncultured Anaerolinea sp.
CCTTCACCAAGGAGGCACCCATGGTCGTCAAAACCTACGTGGACCTGCGCGAACATGAAGACATGCGCGCACATCAAGGGGAAGCGGTATGGGTCCTGCTTAACCACATCCGCCCTGAAAAACGCGTCGAGTTCGAGCACTTCCTGCATGTCATTCTCCTGCCGGCGGTGGCGCACATTCACCCGGAGGTGTTCAGTAAAACGCGCGTCCTGCATCCCGCTGAAGCCAACCCCGATGGCACCTACACCTACATCTTCCTCATGGACCCGCTCATCCCCGGCGCGGAATACAACATCAGCCACATCCTGTATGAATATTATCCGCGCGAGCAGGCCGAGCACTATTTGGAGATCTGGGATCAAGCGCTCGTAGGCCCACAAGTGGAATACAGCCTCGTCCAATCGGCCTGGTGAATCAACCTGGGGGCAACACCACTCACACAGTTTCCCGAACCGGCTTCGGGCTTGTTAGTTATTTCTCCACAATAAGCTCATATCGTCTTCACTCAATCTCATGTCCAGTGGATATACTCGGGAAAATTTATTCATTGGAGAAACGAACAAATGAAACGACACCCTCTCTTTAGCGTTACCCTCGTCCTTGGCTTGATCCTCCTGACTGCTTGCGCTTCACCCGCCCCCACAGCTGTTTCGGTTGAAACAGACCTTGTCTCCACCCAGGCCCCTGCCACCGCAGCACCAGCAGCCACTGAGGTCACGGCTCCCGAAGCCGCAGTATCAACCACCACCGCCATGGACCCCAGCCTCGCCTGCGCAAATGGACAGACCTCCGCTGCCGTCACCGTCTCTTTGACCGAAGGCCCGTACTACACCCCCAATACACCCGAACGCGCGGACCTCATCGATGCAGGCATGCCCGGCGTCAAGCTCGTAGTCACCGGCTACGTGTACGATACGAACTGCCAGCCTGTGGCCAATGCCTGGCTTGATTTCTGGCAGGCCGATGCCAACGGCGTCTACGACAATTCCGGCTACACCCTGCGCGGACATCAATACACCGATGCCTCCGGCCGCTATGAGTTGACCACCGTCGTTCCGGGTATCTACCCGGGCCGCACCGAACACATCCACCTCAAGGTGCAGGCGCCTAACGGAGAGGTCATCACGTCTCAATTATTCTTCCCCGGCGTGACCCAAAACGACGAAGATGGCATCTACGATCCCAGCCTGCTGCTGGTCATTCAAGAGACCAGCGATGGCCTGCTCGGTCAATATAATTTCGTTGTCCCGGCGCAATGAAGCACGGCCGACCCGTTACATGATGTGTAACGGGTCGGCTTTTATGTACCTGTAAAAACAGGAATCAAAACATCCCCATACACAATACAACTGTACATTGCGCCGTCAGGCTGGGTGCGCGATCAACGAACTTTCCACCACACGAAACACCTTATCGTGTTCGTGGACGGGTTCATTCACCTTGATCGCCACATGATCGCCCGGCTTGACCCACACCACAGGATGGTGCTCAACTTCCATCGAACCAACCCGCTCGATCAGGTCAGTTGAATGGCCATAAATGTGGATCTGGTCGCCCAACTTCAGGCTGTCAGTCAACGAAAGGACGGCCACTTGAAGATGGTTGTAATAATGGACCACGGTTCCGATCTGGACTTCCATAGCTCACTCCTTCTTCGGCCCTTTTACGATCAGGACCGAACAATTGGAATAATGGACCAATTTACGAGAAACACTTCCCAGCAGGATGCCTTTAAAGTTACTTAGACCACGCGAACCCGCCACGATCAGGTCGATCTGATTGGAGGCAGCATACTCCATGATCTCGGTGGCGGCATCGCCACGTACCAGCACAGGGGTGAGATTCAGGCTTGGGTTGTGCAGCAGGCTGGAGGTCCGTTTGAGAAGCGCTTCTCCAAGCCCCTTGTCGCGCTCACGGATAAGCGCCTCCTCGTCCCGTGATGGGTAAACCGAATAAACAGGCTGCCAGGTCCCCAAGTGTGGTTCCATAAGCACCGGCACCTGGATCGGAGGCAATACATGCATCAGGTATAGCTCCACGCCTTCAGGCAGGGGGAAGTCCGCCAGGTAAAGCGCAGCACTCGAACTGGAGGGAGAACCGTCAGTTACCAGTAAAATTTTCCGAAGCCTATGATAGGGCGCACGAACGATCAACACCGGGCAATTCGAATACTCTATTACCTGCTGAGCCACCCCACCCAACAAAATGCCAGCAGTGGACCGCAAACCCTTTGCCCCCAGAATGATCAAATCCATCGGATTGGCCTCGGCAGTTTCAAGGATCAAGTCGGCTGGGGAAGCCAATTTCAACTCGGTCTCTACGCGCAGCCCCAAGGTGGATAATTGAGTTTCTGTCCGCTTCAGAGAAAGCTCAAACTCAGGCACAGCATCGATCTGCCCTGAACTAAAGGCTCTCACCAAACGGACCTGACTTGTAAAGGCAAGGGGAATAGTCTGCAGAAATTGCACAGCGGCTTGTGCATGCTGCGAACCATCGTCAGCCAGAAGAATGTTCAGCCGTTTGCGGGGAGTCATACTACCTCCTTTCACGCCAGAACCATTTTCTCGCAATTTCACTATAGCACGAATTACCCCTCAATACCAGCACCCAAAAGATCTGACAGGAGCCGGCGCGTTTGCCTGTAAAATATTCAGGCATGCAACTATTCTTCTTCGGCTTTACCCTTTGGCTTGGTGCATATGTATTGGCAAGAGCATCCCAAAACCGCAGCGTTCAGCTCACTGGCTGGGGTTTACTCGCCTACGCCCTTGCCCTGGGTGTCTACATCACCACCGCGCAATTCTTTTTCATCATCCTGCTGATTCCCGCCCTGCTTTGGATCGGCGCCGCCCTGCATCTGCTGCCTGAAGAAGATTTGCGCCGCTCAGCCTACGTCCGCATCTGGGCGGTGACCGCCCTTCCATTGGCCATCCTCACACAGGTCAATACCTGGTTCTCGATCATCATCGTTTTCGGCCTGCTATTCGCGACAGGCTTGGTCACCCGGCTGGCATTGCGTTCGCAATTCAAGAACACCTATACCTTGCTGGCTGTCATTGCCTTGTTTGTTGCACTGAGTTCCGGCTTGCTCATTCTCCCGCTCAACTGGCTGCCTTTGAACTGGGGTTTCGCCCTGCTTGGTTGCGATCTGCTCATTCTCGGCATCCTCATCACCACGCTTGACGCCTTCGACGAAGGCGAGTCCATTCGCGGCCACCTGGTACGCTCACTGGTCTCAAACCTGTACTACTCTGGCACGCTGTTGCTCATTGCCATCCTATGGCAGGCCTCCACAGCGCTTCAGGTAGCTTTGCTCGCTTTTGGTATTCTTACACAAACCTTATCCAACTACATTCAAGCCGGATTGGACTCACTCACCCTGTCTCGCCGCTTGAACGATCAACGCGCTGTCTTACGTCAAACAGCCGACGCACTGCCGCTTCTCTCCTCGCTCGAACCTGACCTGACAAACATTGAGCAGTTCACCCGCCTGACACGGCGCGCACTCTCCCATCTTGGCGATCTGCCCAAATTGGCAACCAGCCCTTTGATCAACCTTCCTATCGTGCAAGGGACAAATCCGATCGACCGCGCCCACTCCCTCAAAGCACTGCTCATCCAGGGTATCCAAAAACTCAAGCCGCAGACAGGGGAAGCCTTCGGCACCAGTGACGCATGGCGTTATTACAACGCGGTTTACTTTCCCTATGTGCGTGGACTCAAACCCTACACCCACCGCACTGAACTTGCCACCCTGGACGAGGCATCCCGGGCGACCATCGATTGGTTCCAAACATCCGTCCCCGAACGGACACTGCACAACTGGCAAAACACCGCCGCCAGATTGATCGCGGAAGACTTGAGGAATACATCAGCCTCAGCGAACGAATGATCCAATCGACCAACTGGCAGCAGATGGCAGTCTTTTTCGTGGACTTGGCAGTACGGCAACTCCTACAATGGGGAAAAAGGAGAAATTCAAATGAACAAAACAACCAACTTCAACTTCTGGTGGCGCTGGCTGATCGCCGCCGACATGGGCGTGATCCTTTTCGGCATTGCGCTTGTGCTTTTCCCGGGCTTGGCACGTCAGGGCTTTAGCCTTATGGTCTTTAGTGACCCTGCCGCCATCGATGGGTTTCCGCAACAGGCCGTCAAATACATCACCCTCTCACATGCCGTCATGGGTGCCGTCATGATCGGTTGGGGGGTCTCGATGCTGTACACCCTCTTCACCCAATTCCGCGCAGGTGCATGGACCGGCTGGGTCAACATCGCCACTGCCCTCACCCTCTGGTTCATTCCAGACACGGCTGCATCGCTTGCCACTGGCTTTTGGCAGAACGCCGTGCTCAATACAGTTTTTATCCTGCTGTTCGCCATTCCACTGGCAGGTACATATCTCACGATCCGCTCAAAATAAAACCAAGGACATCAACCATGAACAATCAACTCACTCTCAGCCGTTTGCTCGTTTCCAATGGCACTTTCTGCTTCACCAGCGGCATCATCTTCAGCCTCACAGCCAACCCACTGGCAGGCTTTCTAAACGCCACCCCCGCGGTTATGACCACGCTCGGCATCGGGTTGATCCTCTACGGGGCATATATCACTTTTATGGCGACCCGGTCTGCCATCACCAGCAAATTTATGCTTTTCACGGTCATTGCCGACTCTGCCTGGGTCTTGCTCAGCATCCTACTGCTTGTACTCCCCATCTTCAACTTCACACCCGAAGCCAAATGGGCGATCGGTATCACCGCCATCTGTGTGGACGCATATGCCACAATGCAGTTCTTTGAGTGGCGCAAAATGTGATCCTTTCAACGTGGAGCGGCCAGCCAGTGAAGGCCGCTCCACGCATTCCCAGTCAGCACAACTCTCGGTACAATCGGCCCATGACCACACCCTCCCTCCACCTGGATATCAACCGCCCTGATTTCATTGCCGACCCCTACGCCGAGCTCACCGCCTTGCGCAACGAGACTCCGGTCTTTCACGACCCGGTCTGGGACAAGGTCTTCTTTACGCATTACAGCGATGTAGCTGCCTTGCTCAAAGACAAGCGGCTTGGGCGTGATATGCTGCACCGCTACTCACGCGAAGAACTCGGCTGGCCGCCACCTGATGCGCGCCAGACGGGCTTCCGTAGTTATCAGGATAATGTCTTCATGGACATGGAGGCGGAGGCACACACACATATCCGCTCGCTGGTGACCAAGGTCTTCACCCCCAAGCGTGTGGAGAGCATGCGCCCCAAGCTCGAAGCCACCGTCAACCAGCTCATCGATGCCGCGCTCGAAAAAGGCACGGTCAATTTCGTCAGCGAGATCGCCGAACCCCTGCCAGTGATTATGATCTCAGACCTGCTGGGCATTCCGGAAGAAATGCGCCAGTACCTGCGCCCATGGTCGGGGGCTATCGTCAAAATGTATGAACTTGGTTACACCGAAGAAGCTATCAATGGAGCCAATCGAGCGGCAGTGGAATTCATGCAAGCCATCGGCGAGATCGCCGAACAGCGCCGCGCGCATCCGCAGGATGACCTTATCAGCGACCTGGTGCAACTCGAAAAACAGGGCGACGCGCTCACCGAGAACGAACTGCGCGCCACTTGCATCTTTTTGCTCAACGCGGGCCACGAAGCCACGGTCAACGGGTCGTCGCTGGGGTTGAGGGCGCTGTTCCAGAACCCGGAGCAGCTCAAAACGATGAAAGAGGCGGTCATCCAAAAGAACATGCCGCTGCTCAAGACCGCGGTCGATGAACTCTTGCGCTACGAAACGCCGCTGCCCATGTTCGAACGCTATGTGCTCGAAGACATGGACTTCAACGGGACGCCGCTGCAACGCGGGATGAAAGTCGCGCTGATGTACATCTCGGGCAATCGGGATGAACGCCGCTTCGACCGACCGAACGACCTGCTTCTGTCACGAGAAGATAATCCCCTGCTGACATTTGGACTCGGCACGCATTACTGCCTGGGTGCCCCGCTGGCAAGATTGGAACTGCAAGTGCTCTACAGCGCCCTGTTCCAACGCTGCCCCAACGTGCAGCCCGCCGGTGACGCGACCTTCGCCAAAGGCTTTGTAATCCGCGGCATCACCGACCTGCCAGTAAGGCTATGAGCACAAGTCTGCGGTGGTTATTGCTGGTGGCTGCCTGCCTGGCAGCAGCCTGCCAACCGCCAATCAACACCGCCCCGCCTCCTGTAACTGATAGCGTATCATCCGCAACACCTTCGGCAGCTCCCCTTGCAGAAGCCTCTGAGGCATGGACACGTTCCAACCCGGGGGGCGGCGGAGCTTTCTCTGCGATTGGCGCAGGTCCAACCGGCATCATGCTGGCAGGCAGCGACCTAAGCGGTGCGTACATTTCACGCGACCGTGGAGCTTCATGGCAGGTGATCGGGTACGCCAATGGCTTGCTGAGCACCCATATCGCCGGAGTGGGGTTTGACGCAACCGATGGCAATATTCTCTACCTGGGAACTGACTCGGGGTTATATCGCAGTGCCGATGCCGGTAAAACGGTTCAGCGCGTCACCGACTCGGGCTACGTTAGCAATATCAGTTTCTCGCCAGCCAACCCGCTGGTGGGATATGCAGCACATCATCTGGATTGGAACGAGCCGGGTGTGCAGATCTACCGCTCGACCGACCGTGGCCTCACCTGGAGCGCAGTCAGCACCGATCTTCCGAATGACATCCGAGTTACCAAACTGCTCACCAGCCCTGAGAATGAGCAGGTGGTGTATTTGCTTTCGGGATTCTCCCGCTTTGCCTGTGGCGTGAATGGGCTGTTCAAAAGCGAAGACGGCGGGGTTAGCTGGCGTCAACTTGCCAGTCAGTTACCGGATGTGGAGGATTTTGCCATCAACAAGGTCAATCCGGGCATCCTATATTTCACCAGCCCAGCCTACGTGCCTGACGAGACCTGTGAAACGGTCAGTTCAGAAACCGGCAGCTTGTATGAAAGTACCGATGCCGGGAACACCTGGACACTACTCGCAAATAAGTCTGGCTCGCTCTGGCCAGATGCAGACGGTCAGACCATACGACTGATCGCCTCCTATTTGCTGGATTGGGATGAACGCGCCGGCACCTGGGAATCGACAGATCATGGTCAAACCTGGAAGAAAGTTGGCAATATCGCAACCTGGGAAAAAGGCTGGTCCAAGCTAAGCTGGACTTTTGCATCCAACCCGGATGGTTCATCCCGCACTTTTGGCGAGGATCTATCTGACCCGAATACGCTCTTGTGGGTTAATTGGCAATTTGCATGGGCCTCATCTGACCGTGGTCGTACTTTTCGCAATCTAGTAACGACCGAGATCACCAAAGGTCGGTGGCAATCCACAGGTTTCGATAACATCGTCATGTTCGATCTGGCCTTGGGGGCCAACCCGCAGGATATTTACACAGGCTCCTATGACATCGGGTG
This sequence comes from uncultured Anaerolinea sp., assembly GCA_964547115.1. Classification (GTDB taxonomy): domain Bacteria; phylum Chloroflexota; class Anaerolineae; order Anaerolineales; family Villigracilaceae; genus Defluviilinea. The sequence continues at coordinate 7,444 of CAZJMZ010000013.1, forward strand.
CTGGCACAGCCCTGACAATGGCCAGAGTTGGGTCAATTGCAACGACCCGGTTAGTACAACCATCCACTTAACAGATTACGACACCGGGTGGATGGGATACGGCGGCAATACCACCACCATTCTTCCCGACCCAAGCCGTGAAGATGTGGTTTGGTCAGCGCAATCCAACGATCTGACCGACCCGCATCGCTTGCTGCGCAGCAACGATAAAGGGGGCACTTGGGAACTCTCCAATCAGGGGTTGCCACAAAAGGATCTTTCTGGTTTGTCACTGGATATGAACTCGCCGTCCGACATGCGCACACTGTTTGTCGCTGCAGATACGGATGTATATCGCAGTACAGATGATGGCCATGTTTGGGAGTTGGTGCTGGATTGCAACGGCTGCTGGTATACCGCAGTGGATCAGTTCGACAGCCAACTAGTCTACGCTGGTGGAAATGCCGGGTTGTTCGTCTCACAAGCAGGCGGACTGGCAGGGACCTGGAAACAGGTCACTGGTTTCGAGGGCTATGGAACCAATCCCTACGGCTGGGAGGCGTGGAAAGGTATTCATCGCATCCTGCCTGACCCAGCCACGACCGGCAAAGCCTACGCCGTTTTGTTCGGCGAAGCCGGTGGTCTCTTTGTCAGCACAGACCGCGGCGCAACCTGGACCAGGCTGCTTGGTGATGAGTATTTAAAAGCTGTAGCGGTCTCGCCGGCCCACCCTGCGATCATCTACGTCACTTCATCCAGTAGCACGTGTTGCGGGGGCGACCCCACCCAGGCTCGTGGCATTTTGCGCAGCACTGATAACGGGCAAACATGGGTGACCGTCAACGAGGGCATGGCATGGAACTTTGGGGGCCCGATAGCGATTCACCCTGCCAAACCTGAACTGGTTTGGGTGGGCTCGCCCGGCACGGGGTTCCAGTGGCGGATCTTCCATGACCCATAACCAGCATGGTTTCTTCACATCTTCTTCACCATCTGAAATATAGGCCCATCTATACTCCATGAAATTTAATAGGAGTCCAACCATGAAAACCGTTTCCAAATTATTGATAGTACTTACCTGTATGGCCGTTCTGTTATCTGCATGTGCAGCCTCTGCTACACAAGAGACTGCGACCTCAAACAACAGCACATCCTCGTCGGCTGCTTTTGCAGGCACCAAGCTGAATCTCAATACAGTCACCAAAGATGAACTGCTCGCCACCATTCCCGGCTTCAGCAGCCGCATGGTACGTGAGTTTCAGGAATACCGCCCGTATGTGAGCATCCAGCAGTTCCGGCGCGAGATCGGCAAATACGTGGGCGATGCACAGGTGACCGAATGGGAACAATATGTGTACGTGCCCATCGCCATCAACGACTCAGATGCCGCAACCCTGCAACAGATCCCCGGCCTTGACGCCACCGAAGCGGACGCACTGATCGCCGCCCGCCCGTACGCATCCACCGATGAGTTTCTCACCAAACTTGGCGCCTATATCTCAGCCGACGAACTGACCATCGCCCAAACCTATCTTGGAGAATAAACCATGAATTCAGAGGCCACCCTTGCGCGCCTGCGCCAGTTCCTGCTCATCATCACCGCAGGCATCTTCGTAATGACCGTGCTGGAGTTGTTCTTTGTGAGTCACTGGAACGAGAACATTCAATTCCTGCCGTTCGCGCTGTGCGCGCTGGGCTTGGCCGTGACCGGCTGGGCATATTTCAAGCCCAGTCGCCTGGCAGTGAGCGCCATGCGCTGGTCGATGATCGTGATCGGTGCGTGCAGCCTCATCGGCTTTTATGAACATCTCTACAATAACTATTCGTTCTGGTTGGAAATTCAGCCCAACGCGACCGCCACCGAATTGCTGAACGCCACCTTTACAGGGGGTATCCCGGTGCTGGCACCAGGTATCCTGTTGCTCGGCACAGCCATCGGTCTTGCGGCCTTATACCGACACCCGCTACTGGAAAGTTGAGCAGCTCACAGCACGATGGTATTCACCCTCTCGGGTATACTGGCGGCATGTCCGCATCCAAACCCACGCTCGACCCGCTGATCTCATCCCCTGATAGCAACGAATACTTCAACGCCATCAGCCATCTGGTTGGCGCGATCCTGTCCATTTCTGCGCTGGCGGTGCTGGTTGCCCTCGCCGCCCTGGCAGACAAGCCCGCCCATGTGGTGGGCTTCGCCATTTATGGCGCGAGTTTGTTCCTGTCGTTCCTGTTCAGCTGCCTGTTGCACTTCTTTCTGTTATTCAACAAATACCTGCGCGTCTTTGGCATTCTTGACCATAATGCCATATACCTGTTGATCGCCGGCACCTACACCCCCTTCTGTCTGACCATATTCAGCGGGGCCACAGGCTGGGTGTTGTTCGGGATCATCTGGAGCCTGGCGTTTTTCTTCATCACCTTGAAATCGATCTTCTTTGCAAAGATCCCCGTCTGGATGTCGAACGCATCCTTCCTCCTGATGGGCTGGATCATCATCTTTTTGATCGGCCCCATCTTCAACCAACTCGGCATGGGCGCCATGTCGCTGCTCATCGCGGGCGGACTGTGCTACACCATCGGTGCATTGATCTTTGCCCGGGGACGGCCCAACCCTTTCCCGCCGCACTTTGGCAACCACGAGATCTGGCACCTGTGTGTCTTGGCAGGCAATACATTCATGTTCCTGGTTATGCTTTGGCATGTCTTACCGTATCCCCAATAACAATTTGATCTGGAGGCTTGCATGGAATTCACTGACACTGTTCTCAAACGCCGCATGGTCCGCAATTTTGCCGAAAAACCGGTTGACATTGAAATCATCAAACGCATCGTCGAGTTGACGCGGCATGCCCCCAGCGCCGGATTCACACAAGGCCAGTCCTTCGTCGTGGTCACTGATGTGGAAAAGCGCAAAGCCATCGCCGAGACCTGCGAAGAAGCCGAATATGTGAAGATGGGCTTTGCGCCGTTCATTTCCAAAGCACCCGTCTTGCTAATTCCCTGCACCAGCGAACTCGCTTATCACCGCCGCTATCAGCAGCCGGACAAGGTCAATGCCGACGGCAGCGAGATCGTCTGGCCGGTGCCCTATTGGTTCATGGATATCGGCTGCGCCGTGATGATCGCCCTGCTCGCCGCCGTGGACGAAGGCCTCGTCTGCGCCTTTGCCGGGTCCAAAGACCTCAATGCGCTACGCTCGCTCCTAAGCATGCCTGCCGAGGTCACCCCGGTCGGTGTGATCGGCGTGGGCTACCGCGC
>CAZJMZ010000013.1:10780-25147 GCA_964547115.1 uncultured Anaerolinea sp.
TCGGCTTCGGCAATATCCATCTCAAATACGAGAGTGGCCGCGAGTTGGATTGGTTCCCGATCGGATTCTCGCCGCGCAAACAGAACCTGACCCTGTACTTCAACGGCGGGTTGGAGCCACATCGGGAATTACTTGAGAAGCTCGGCAAACACACTGTAGGCAAGGGTTGCCTCTACATAAAAAGCCTGGACGATGTGGACACAAAAACCCTGCAAAAGATGATCGCCAACACCATCAAAAACAATACAAAAAAATAGAAGTGAGCCGCCAGCATTCCTGGCGGCTTTTGATGTCAGAGGGCAAAAAGGCGATTGTTTACCGGGCAGGCCGGGGTGAGTCGGCAGCGTGATTGCGCCTGTCCTAACAAATTTAATATCCGGGGTCGAGTCCAATTTGGAGTAAAATTCACGGGTACTTAAGTCCCATATCTACGACAATTCAATACGCGTAAGAGTCAGGAGGCTGGTAATGTTCAAGACCCAAAATCTGTATCAAAACGATGATAAGTGGAAGAACACCAAGCTCGGCAATTCGAACGAAACCATCGGCGGCTGGGGCTGTTTGCTCACGTCGGTCACGATGATGTTGAATGGCATTGGCTACAGCGAGACGCCCGAAACCGTCAACGAAAAGATGAAGAACGCCGGCGGTTTCCAGGGCGCATTTTTTATCCCGAGCGTACTGCCGTTCATCTGGCCCAACAGCGCCTACCGCGATATGCAACCTTGCGAGAATTTCCCGGCCCCGCTCGATCAGATCGACGCCGCTGTGGCCGCAGGCAAGCCGGTCATTTTACAGGTGGACTGGAACAAGCAGGCCGGCATCCAGACGCATTTCGTGCTGGTGAAAGAGCGCAAGGGCGATGATTACGTGTTGTATGATCCCTACAAATATCCCGGCGACGGCCCGGACAAGGAAGTGTTGCTGACCAAGCGCTACAAATACAATGGAGCCACATTAGGCGCCGAGATCAGCGCCGTGTTATGGTTCGATTCGTACAGCGCCACACCGCCCGAACCGCCCACCGTCACCAAGGTGCCCGTGCCGCCCGACGCATTCAAGCTTTATGCCATCGAAGACGACCTGGCCCTGCGCTCGGAACCCAAAGTGAGCGGCTACCTGTGGAAGCGCCTGCCCAAAGGCTCTGAGTTCACCTGTCTCGAACCGAAGGCCGTAGCCAAGACCAAACTCGGCGTAAACGGACAATGGGTCAACGTACAGGACGCCAAAGGCGATCAGGGCTACGTGGCCGCATGGTACGTTTCAGAGACCAAGGACGCCCCGGCTCCTGCCTCGTCCACAGCTGCCACCACCACAACAACCTCATCTACAACCAAGCCAGCTACTACAACCACCACCCCAGCCGCCTCAGCAACCAAACTGCCGCCCGGCGCGCTGGCCTTCTTCCCCACCGAAGAACTCTCCTTCCGCTCCAAGCCTGAGATCTCCCCACAGACGGTCATCCGCCGCATCCCGCCCACCGAAATGCTGATCAGCATCGAACCGGCCAACTTCGCCATCCCCAAGGTGGGCGTTAACAACCAGTGGCTCAAAGTGCGCGATGCTTCCGGCAAGGAAGGCTTCGTGGCAGCATGGTATGTCAAATACGCCAGCGGTTCCACGGCCCAACAGGCTGCCGCTACCACGGCACCCACCGCGATCGCAGGCGTAGTCAAGGTCAAAGCCACGGCTGAGGGCATTGCTCTGCGCAACCAGCCGGTCATCAGCGATGCGTCCCTGATCCGCCGCCTGCCTCTGGGCACCGAATTTTTGGTCACCGAACCCAATGCCACCGGCAAGATCGGCAAGAACGACCAATGGCTCAAAGTAAAAGACCCCAGCGGCACAGAAGGTTTTGTAGCCGCCTGGTTTGTGGCGCTCTAAGCCAAGTTGACGGAGAACACCTATGGAAACTACCGAAACCCCCAAGACTGCTCCCATCCTTGAGATTGCCTGGCACCGCCAGGAAATCCTATCCAAGGCCTCCCGCCGCCGCACTGATGCCTTCTACCGCAACCGCCGCTGGATCATTGTACTGGGCGTGATCGCCACTTTTTTAGCGCTGGTCGTGCAGTTGATCATCCCGATCGAGCAGATTCCTGCCACCGTAAAGCTGGTGGTCAGATTTCTGCTGATCGCCACCCCGGCCATCTCATCGGGCCTGGCTTGGTATACCTCCCGGCATTACTCCAATGGCGCGTGGCTGATCTTCCGTGCAGCATCTGAGGAGATCAAGAAAGAGATGTTCTACTATCGCACCATCCTGCAAAAAAGCCCCAGCAGAGAACGCCGCGCCTACCTTGAAAAGAGACTGGCGGAAATTCAGCGCAGCATATTCCGTAATCTTAGTGGTGAATTCGCCTTCGAGGAAAACGAAGAAAAAAAGCCGCCTCGCAAAATTTCCGCCAACGACCCTGATTTCAAGGACCTGACCGGCGAAGAATATTTCAGAGACCGCGTCGAAGACCAATTCAAATGGCATAATGAGAGGATTCTGCAGCGGCGTAAGGAACGCCGTCGTATGACCATTGCTGTTGCAGCCACGGGCATCCTCGGCACCATCCTGGCGGCAGTTGGTGAATCGCTGAGCCTGTGGGTGGCCTTGACCGCCTCCATCACTGCGGCGTTGGTCAGCTGGCAGGAACTTCGCAACACAGACGCCATCATCAAGAATTACTCTAAAGTGGTGATGGAACTCACGATCATCTACGATCACTGGATGAACCTGGAGGAAAAAGAGCGCACGGAGTTTGAGTTCTTCCAGATGGTGCGGGCTTGCGAAGACGTACTCTGGGCGCAAAACACGGAATTCATCCGCGTGATGCAGGAAGCCTTGCAAGACAACAGCCTCGAGAAGGAAGCCAGCCTCATCAACCAGACCATCAAAGAATCGCGCGAATCGGCGGAACGCGTCAAGCAAGGCATGACCGATGCCATGGTCGATCAGACGAAGAAGGTATTGGCTGCCGGCGAAGAGCAGGTCGTTGAAACCTTCAAGGAAACACTTGGCACCCTGGCCGAGGAAGCCTCCTCCGAGATCGTTCAAAAGGAACTGGAAGCCATGGGCAAGGCCGTCACTGAAGCCGTTGAGGCGGCACGCGAGAAAGCCTCATCCCTGGCAGGCACCATCGAAGAACTCGTAAAGGAATTCGCCCATATCGATCTCAGCCGCGACACCAAAAAGGAAGACCTGAACGCCTTCCTGCAACGTCTGCCAAAGACCAGCGAAGTCAAAGGCTAGGATGCGTCTGCTGAATTGGCTCGGCAACAAAAAGAAGGAACCCATCATGCAACCTACGGCCACCCCAACGACGCCTGCTCCGGCCGCCTCTGAGAGTTCATCTGCTCAGCCACAGGCCAGCACAGCCGCGCCCATTCCCCCTCCTGCTGTCCAGGCTCCCACCACCCCGCCTGCAGAGGAGCCCAAGAAGGCTCCCGAGATCAAAACTCTGGAGGTGAACAACGCCAGGGACAAAGATGACGACAAGGCCGCGCCCTTGCGCCCGGAACATCGTCCGCATGCGTTTGTCATCATGCCGTTTGGCAGAAAAAAGGGCAGCGATGGGTCGCTGTATGACTTCAACGCCATCTACACCCAATTGATCAGGCCTGCCCTCGAAAGCGTGGGCTTTGAATCTTTCCGCGCAGATGAGGAAGCCTCCAGCGGCGATATCCTGACCGATATGTTCCAGGAACTGCTGCTCGCCGACTTTTGTCTCGTGGATATGAGCATCGACAATGCCAATGTCTTCTACGAGTTGGGCATTCGGCATGCCTTCCGCAAACGCGGCATTGTCCACATTCAAGCAGGCCGCTCGTACATGCCCTTTGACATCTTCAGCGTAAGGACCATTCCCTACCACATCACCCCCGAAGGCGTGCCCGACCCGCTCTTCCTGGAAAAGGATAAAGCCGCCATCGCCCGCATTGCCCGTGCCACCTGGGCATCCGAACCCGAGCGGATCCACAGCCCGGTCTTCAACCTGCTCACCAGCCTGGAGGAACCCAACCGCCGCAACCTGCGCACGCCGTTGGCCACCGGCTTCTGGCGGGAATACAACGAATGGCGCCAGCGCGTCACCGTGGCCCAACGCCAGAAACGCATTGGCGATATCCTGCTGCTAACCGAAGAGATCAAGAACCCACTGATCAAGGAAGAGGCCATTGCCGAAGCCGGGCGGGCCCTGGCCAACTTGGGGCGCAATGAATTGGCCCTCGAACAATATCGCAAAGGGCTCGAGATCAATTCGCGCAATGCGTTCTTCCGCCGGGAAGAGGCCTTTCACCTCAATCGGCTCGGCAAAGTGGATGAAGCCATTGTCAAGATCGAAGCCATTCTGGCCGACACCCCCAACGACGGTGACGCCATTTCGTATCTTGGACGCATCTATAAAGCCATGTGGCAGGATTCGTGGATCTGGGTGACCGACCCTGAAAAACGCCTGCGCACCGCCTTCGACTCGTATCACTGGTTGATCAAAGCCATCGATACCTACATGAATGGCTATCGGGTCAACCTCAATCAATTCTATCCGGGCATCAACGCTCTCACACTCTCCACCATGCTCGTGGACCTGGCTGACCGCTACGAAGACAAACAAAGCCCCGACCCGGAGATCGAGCGCATTCGCACTGAACTGGAAAACCTGCGCGGCTCTCTGGTATTTGCACTGGATAGCAACATCGAGAATGATGACAACCCCGATTACTGGACGCTCGCTTCCTACGCCGAGCTCAAAGTGCTGACCGCCAAAAACACCAGTGAGGTCGTACGTGGCTATCGCAAAGCCCTTACCGCTTCCCGGCGTAACACCTTCTTCCTGCAATCTTCCCTGGGCCAATTGGAAATGCTCAAGTCACTGGATATGCGCTCTGAATTCGTTCAGGCAGGCATCGACGTCATCCAGGAAGAATTGCGGCGCATGCGCAAGGACGAAGACGAGGAAGCCAGCCACGAGAAGAAAGAAGCTCACGTCCATCGCGAAGGATTTGTTTTCCTTTTCACCGGCTACATGATCAACAATTCAAAGAAACGCGAAAGCCACTTTCCTCCGGAAAAGGAACAGGATATCCGCAAGGCCATCGAAACCGTGCTCGATAAATATAATGCCGGGCCCGATGATATGGCGGTGACCACCGGCATGGACGCAGGCAGCGAGATCATCTTCGTGGAAGCTTGCGCCGAACGCAAGGTTCCCGTGCGCGCTTATTTCCCGGTGGCCGAAGCTCCTTACGTACGTGATTTTGTCAGCCCGTGCGGGGAGCAATGGGTGGAACGCTTCTACAAGATGCGCAACCACCCGCTCGTGGACGAGTTCTACCAGCCCGACCAGGTCGGCTTGCCCAAGGATGACGATAACATCCATGAGCGCAATAACCGCTGGGCCCTGTATTCGGCGCTCGTGCGCGGCATCGACAAGGTGCGCCTGATCGCCGTGTGGGACGGCAAGAACGAACAACCCCGCGACCTCGATGCGCGGCTCGTCAAACACATGATCGACCTCATGCGCGATACCGGCGGCATCATCGAACATGTCAACCCACTCAAACTTTCCAATCTCAGCCTCTCGGCCCCAACGTTGCCCGCTCCCAAGTCATCCAGGCCCGAACTCAAACCAGCCAAACCCGCCAAGGCCAGTTCGAAAAAAACGAAGAAGAAATAAGCCAGACCAATAAACACAAGACCGGGCCATCAAAAGCCCGGTCTTGTTGATTCATGTCTTCGCTGAGGCTCAATCCTCGGCAGGGATCATCACCTGCGTGATCTTTTCCTTTGGGTACGGCCACACTTCACCCTTCACTCCGCGCGCCAGATAAAAATCACCCGCACGGACAGTCTCCGCACCCTCCAGCGTGACGACCGTCACGAGCGCATCTTCATTGCCATTGGTGAGGTCGGTGAGCGGAGTTAGCAGTGTGATGGCACGTTTTATGCAATACCCCGGGCGGATGAGCACGTAACTCGCTTCAAAGATCTCCGGCTTGATCGGCCAGAAATCATTGGGGGTTTCCATTTCACTGATAAGAAGATCCCCGCTCGAAGCGGTCAGCACCGTGCCCCAGGGCGTCTTGATCTCCATGGATTGCGGCTCGTTGGGCAATGGCATAAAGGGAATCACCCGGCGTTCCACCTTGCTGCGAAACGGCTTGAAGCTCAATGTATTCAACAGCGCATCAGAGGCTGTCACAACGATCGGCTCATTCATAAGCATAAGAATGCAAAGATTCTACCTGACCGAAATCTCAGCGAACATTGCAAGATCGCCTCACTCCATGCTATAAGGACACCTATGGCACAATTGATCACCATCGTTGGCGCAAGCGGCGTCGGCAAGACCACCCTCGTTCAGGCTCTGGCGCGTACCGGCCGTTTCGTCACCGCGCTCGAGCAGCATACCACGCGACCCTTCCAAATGTTATTCAAAGACAATCCGCAATATGCGCTCGCCAACCAAATGGATTACTTCCTCTATCGCGCCGAGCAGGAACGCGACCTGCGCGCCGCGCCGCATATTGGACTCATGGATGGCGGCCTCGACCTCGACTTCCATGGCTTCACGCGCCTCTTTCTCAGCCGGGGCCTGCTCGACCAACCCGGTTTTGACCTGTGCGAACGCCTCTACCGCTTCATCCGCGCCACGCTCCCGCCGCCCGAACTGATTGTCAGTTTAGTAGCGGACCCTGAAACCGTGGCAGGCCGCCTGTCCGGCAGGAGGCGGGTGAACATCGCCCGGGCGGAGGATACAGATCAATTCAACACCCTACTCGCGGCGTGGCTGGAGTCGGTCCCATCCGCCCAGGTGCTTACGCTTGATGTCTCCCGCGAAAACCCGGACTATGCCCACAGCGTTAGCGTCATCCTGCAAGTGCTGAAGAGCTGGCAATAACCGAACAGGTGGGAATTTTTTAATTGCCAGTTGACGGGGGTCTGCATATAATCCCGCCTACTTACCAACTTATTTTCTTTCCGAAAGGTGCTATTCATGGAAAAACAACGCATCGTTGTCGCCCCTGGCGACGGCATTGGCCCAGAGATCATGCAAGCCACGCTAGATATCTTGAACGCAGCGGGCGCACCGCTGGAGTACGACTTCATCGAGGTCGGTGAGGTGGTTTACAAAAGAGGCGTCACCTCCGGAGTCCCCAACGAAGCCTGGGACCTGATTCGCAATACAGGTGTGCTGCTCAAGGGGCCCATCACCACGCCACAGGGCAAGGGCTTTAAGAGCGTGAACGTGACCATTCGCAAGACGCTCAATCTGTTCGCGAATATCCGCCCGTGTAAATCATACAGCCCGTTCGTGGCCTCAGCGCACCCCGGCATCAACCTGGTCATCATCCGTGAGAACGAAGAGGACTTGTACGCGGGCATCGAGCATCGCCAGACCCCCGAAGTGACCCAGGTGCTCAAGATCATCACGCGCCCCGGCTGCGAGAACATCGTACGCTACGCCTTCGAATATGCCCGCGCTTATGGTCGCAAAAAGGTCACCTGCATGACCAAAGACAACATCATGAAGTTGACCGACGGCCTGTTCCACGCGGTCTTCGATGAAGTGGCCAGGGAATACCCAGACATCCACGCCGAGCACCAGATCATCGATATCGGTGCGGCACGGCTGGCTGCCATGCCCGAGACCTTCGATGTCATCGTCACCCTCAACCTCTACGGCGACATCCTCTCAGACATTGCCGCACAGATCGCGGGCTCCATCGGGCTGGCATCCTCCGCGAACATCGGGTCATCTGTGGCAATGTTCGAAGCCGTGCACGGCTCCGCACCCGACATTGCCGGGAAGGACGTGGCCAACCCCTCCGGCCTGCTTGTGGCCGCCACGCAGATGCTCGTGCATCTCGGCTATGGCGATATCGCGCAAAAGATCAAGAACGCCTGGCTGTGCACGCTCGAAGACGGCATCCACACCGCCGATATCTATCGCGAAGGCCTGAGCCAGGAAAAAGTAGGCACCAAACATTTCACCGAGGCGCTCATCGCACGGCTCGGGCGCGAACCCGAACAACTGCACGCCGTGCATTATCACAATGCGCCCATCCACATCCAGCGCAAGCCTGAACCGCCCACCGTCAAACAACTCGTCGGCGTGGATGCCTTCCTGCACTGGGATGAAACGGGCCGCGACCCCAACACGCTCGGCGCACAGATTCAGCAAGCTGTTCCTGAAAACTTCCGTCTTGCGCTCATCACCAATCGTGGAGTCAAGGTCTACCCGGATGGACTCCCCGAAACCTTCTGCACCGACCATTGGCGCTGCCGCTTCGCCGCCTCAGCCGGAGCCTGCTCCTACGACGAAGTGCTGGCGCTCCTCTCCAGCCTCACCGCCCAGGGACTGCAAGTCATCAAGACCGAAAACCTCTACACCTACGACGGCCAGCCTGGCTATTCGTTGGGCCAGGGCGAATAACCCTTAACCATCCGCCGGGTCGCAGCGATCCGGCGGATCGATTCCCACGCAAGCCTGTCTTTCGGTCTTATAATCAGCCGCGCAAGGGATATTCACCTTTAGTCTAGGAGCCTGCCATGCAGCGCACTCTCAAATTGACAGCCGTACTTTGCGCATTATTGATCCTGTTCATCGGAACGGTCCAACCCGTCCATGGCGCAAGCCCGCGTCAGGAGAACCAACCCGAGACCGTGCTGGTGGGCATCTACCTCATCCGCGCCGGGGCATTAGACATCAGCACCGGCGCCATCGATGTGGATTTCTATATCGAGTTCACCTGCCAAACCGAATGCGGCGACAAAGCCGAGTTCGAGATCATCAATGGCTTGACCAAATCAAAGCCGGTACTGCTGCCAGACCCCACCAACCCGGATGCCGCCAAACAACCCACGTATCGTGTGGCAGCCACTGTGTATCAGGAAGTGAATTTGCGCAAATACCCCTTTGATAGCCACGATATCAAGATCGTCATCGAAAGCAGCAACTACGACGATTCGGTTCTGCGCTACGAAGTGAACCCTGACCGCACCGCCATCGACCCGAACGTCTTCATCCTCGGGTGGGACTTCGATAACCAGCCACCCAAAGCGGTCGGGACCATCGTGGATCAGTATTACGAAGCCTGGGGTTTAAACTACACCCGCTATGTGTTCAGCACCCATATTTCAAAACCTGCGCTGGCAGGCTGGCTCAAAGGGTTGCTGCCTGCCATCTTCATCACGCTGGGCAGCTTGTTCGCCTTGTTCATCACCACCAAGAACATCGGTAACCGCGTGGCAATCATCACCAGCGCCCTGGTGGCCAGCGTGCTTTATCACCTGAACTTCACCTCCCGTGTGCCGCCCATCGGCTACCTGACCTTTGGTGACAACTTCATGATCATCAACTACATTGTCATCATTATTTCCCTGGCACTCACCATTTGGATCATCCGCTCCGACGCGCCCGAGAAGCAGGAACTCGTGAAGAAGGTCAACCGCTTCGAGATCATCGCCATCCCGGCTTTGTGGCTGGTCTTGCATGTGCTGAATGCCCTCCTGGTTTTGCGATAGTAAAACTTTTCAAACTCAAATCATCTACATCCACATGAACAATCTTAGAACGATCGCCCAGATCATCGAACCACAAACCGCAATCGAGGGCGCGGGCGTGCGCCTGCTACGCTCGATTGCCCCCAAGGTCAGCAATTTCTTCGACCCGTTCCTGCTCTTTGACCACTTCGCCTTCAACGACCCACTGGAGGGTCCGTTGCGCGGCTTCCCCACCCATCCGCATCGCGGCATCGAGACCGTCACCTACATGCTCGAAGGCGCCACCGCCCACCGCGATAGTCTTGGCAATGCGGGCCTTATTGGCCCCGGAGATGTGCAATGGATGAGCGCCGGGCGCGGCATTCTGCACGAAGAAATGCCCCGCCGCAGCGAGGCAGGCAACATCTACGGCTTCCAGTTGTGGGTCAATCTGCCGTCACACCTCAAAATGTCCGAGCCGCGTTATCAGGAAGTGACCGCCGCCACCATCCCCACCTATGAAAAGGACGGTGCCCGCATCCGCATCGTAGCTGGAACCGTGGACGGAGTTAGCGGCCCTGTCACCGACATTGCCGCCGCCCCGCTCTACATGGACGTGGAACTGGCTCCGGCTTCCGAATGGCAGTTCCCCATCCCCAACGGGCATACGCTTGTCACTTATATTTTCGAAGGTGAAGGTGTTTTCTCGGGTGAAACGGTCAACGCTGTGAACATGGTCAAATACAACGACGGTGACCACCTCACGGTCAAGACCGAGAACAGCCCGGTCCGCTTCATGCTGATGGCCGGTGCGCCGTTCAAAGAGCCCATCGTGCCCTATGGACCCTTCGTGATGAACACCATCGAGGAGATCCAACAAACTCTGCGCGAACTCCGCAACGGGACGTTCGCCAGGTAACCCACTACAGGGGCGAAGCAATGCTTCGCCCCTGCGCATTTAAATCGGAGGCTTCGATGGTTACCCAGGTCCTTTATGGCGACCGCCTTGGCAGGGAAGGTCAACTGCGCTTTGGATGCAGCGCCGTCATCTTTGATGAAACGCGCACCAGGGCTTTGCTCACCCGCCGCACGGATAATGGTCGCTGGTGCGTGCCCGGCGGCGCAATGGAAGCGGGCGAGTCCGCGGCTGAAGCGTGTATCAGGGAAGTGTGGGAAGAGACAGGCCTGCGGGTAAGGGTGAAGCGCCTGATCGGCGTATATAGCAATCCAGATCAGTTGGTCATTTATCCGGATGGCAACAAGGCCCATTTTGTTGTGCTGTCCTTTGAAGCGGAAATCATTGACGGCGAATTGGGCTTGAGCAACGAGACCACTGACGCGGGGTTTTTCTCTGTGCAAGATATGGAGTCGCTCCCCATGCATGGTAAGCACAAAGAACGTGTGGAAGATGCCTTGCTAAGTTCGGTAGCGGCATTGATCAAATAACCTTCGGAGGCAGGATGCTCAATACACTCTCACAGAAATTCCACGCCTGGACGACCGGCTGGCGCGTCATTTTTCTGCTGATCGCTGATGCGCTGATGATGGGGTATATCATGCCAGTAGCTGGTGGGATCATGGCTTTTGCCGCCAATGCCAGCGTGACTCCGCTCGACTTGATGTTCTTTTATTCGCCCGCACAGGCTTTTGCGATGATCGAGAAATACGGCGTGGCCGGGCGCGAAATTTATTTGAAGATCGAGCTCACTGCCGATATCATCTACCCGATCGTTTACACCCTGTTCTACGGTTTGCTGCTTTCATGGCTCTTCCAGCGCGGGTTTGCATCAGACAGCCCTGTGCAAAAGTGGAATGTGGTGCCTGTAGGCGCGTGGTTCTTCGACTTGCTTGAGAACCTTGCCATCATCTCACTGTTGACTGCGCATCCAGCGCAACCTGCAGCCCTGGCTTTGCTGGCCATGATCTTCGGTACCGGCAAATGGCTGTTCGCATTCATCAGCATTGGCCTGGTCTTATTGGGATTAGTCAAAGCAGGCATGAACGGCTTTAGAAAACGAACCTAACCACCACCAATGACCAACAAAAAGACCCGGCGCTTCATACGCGCCGGGTCTTTCTCTATCATCAATTTGCTGCCGTTACTTCTTGCGGCCCTGTAACTTGGCCGCTTTGACAAAAGCCGCGAACAACGGATGCGGCTTCATCGGACGCGAGAGAAATTCAGGGTGGAACTGGCTGCCCACCATGAACGGGTGGTCTTTGATCTCAGCAATTTCCACCAGTTTGCCATCCGGCGAAACACCCGAAAAGACCATACCGCCTTTCTCGAACTCTTCGCGATAGGCATTGTTGAATTCCCAACGATGGCGGTGACGTTCCATGACCTTCTCCTCGCCATAGGCTGCGGCTGCCTTGCTGCCCGGTTTCAAATCACAGGGATACAGCCCCAGCCGCATTGTCCCGCCCATATCCGTGATCGAGCGTTGATCGAGCATCAGATCAATGACCGGGTATTCCGACCCACGATCGAACTCAGAGGAGTTGGCATCTTCATGTCCCAGCGCGCCGCGCGCAAAATCGATGCACATGGTCTGCATTCCCAAACACAGGCCCAGATACGGCACCTGCTTTTCGCGGGCATACCGCGCTGCCAGGATCTTGCCTTCAATGCCGCGCGACCCAAACCCACCAGGCACCAGGATCGCATCCGAAGCCTCGATCACATCCCAGCCTTTGTCCTTCTCCAGGTCCGCAGAATGCACCCAGCCAATCTCCATTTCCACGTCGTTGGCCAGCGCGGCGTGCTTCAACGCCTCCCGCACAGACATATACGCATCCTGCAATTCCACATACTTGCCCACCAACGCCACTTTCACCGTTGGCTTGGGCTTGCGCACCGTGGCCACCAGCTTCTCCCACGGCTTCATATCCGGTTTGCGGGTGGCCTTCAGGCCCAGTTTCTGCACCAGGTAATCGCCCACGCCTGCATTTTCGAGCAGCAACGGCACTTCGTACAGCACATCACTGGTCACCATCGGCACTACCGCTTGTTTCTCCACATCACAGAATAGCGCGATCTTATCGCACAGGTCCCGGTCAACGGGATAGTCAGAACGGGCGATGATCATGTTCGGCGAAATACCGATCGAGCGCAGCGCTGCCACTGAATGTTGCGTGGGCTTGGTCTTGATCTCCCCTGTTGCGCCAATGTACGGCAGCCAGGTCACATGAATGAAGAACACGTTCTCGCGTCCCACTTCATTGCGCAACTGACGCAAAGCCTCTAAAAATGGCTGCGACTCGATATCACCCACCGTTCCACCCACTTCCAGGATCACTACATCCGCTTCAGTCTCTTTGGCAATGGTCGCCACCCGGCGCTTGATCTCGTTGGTGATATGGGGGATCACCTGAATGGTCCCGCCCAAGAAATCACCGCGCCGCTCCTTGGCAATGATCTCGGCATACACCTGCCCACTCGTAAAATTAGAGGAACGGCTCAGGCGGATATCAATGAACCGTTCATAGTGACCCAGGTCCAGGTCGGTTTCCGCGCCGTCATCCAACACATACACTTCTCCGTGCTGATAGGGGCTCATCGTACCGGGGTCCACGTTGATGTACGGGTCCAGCTTCTGAACCGCCACCTTGAAGCCGCGCTCCTTCAACAACATCCCGGTCGCCGCAGCGGTCACACCTTTACCCACTGAGGAAACCACCCCACCCGTATAAAATAAATATTTAGTCGTCATACATCTCCTTATGGAATTTCCGCATTACACGGAGCAAAATACATACAGCCGGTCAAAGTACAAAGAAGATGGGGAGGGCGATTGAGCCCTCCCCATCGGGGATTGCGTACTATTGTGAGTGTTGCAGTGGTCTTTGTGGTTCATCCCACCAGCTTCGCCAGGTCTTCAGCCGCGCGACGCATTTCCAAAAAGATCAAACCCAATTTGGCGTCCTGGCGCGCCAGTGCGGTCAACACCGCTTCATCACCAATGGAGGTCAACACGATCGCGCCCTTGTCGCCTTTGATGTACACCTGTTCCAGACCCTTGCGGCCCAACTCGGTTGAAATGCGCTCACCCAGCGAAAGCATCGCTGCCGACATCGCCGAAACGCGGTCTTCTTCCACGCCCTGCTGCAGGGCTGAAGCCATGATCAAACCGTCCACAGAAACAACCGCCGAGGCCTCGATATCGGGCGCGGCGGCTTGCATGTTGCGCAATCGTTCCACCATCTGGTCAGCACGATTTTTTGTCATACCTGTTCTCCTGAGTGCGTAATCCCGCCGTCAGCGGGGATGTCTGTCAAAGTTTACCATAATTTCCCGCGCCACTTTTGGGCGTTTAACTACAAATTTGACCGCCTCCTCCCTTCGTGCTAAACTTACTTGTTGCCCTGATGAAACTGCGTATTTTTCTGCCTCTATTATTATTCCTACTCGCCGCACAGGATGCCCCCCTGCTGGCGCTGACTTCACCACGCCCCGGCGACACCCTGCGCGGAACCATCACCATCACCGGCACAACCGACATCCCCAACTTCCTGGCCGCTCAATTGGACTTTTCATACGCTTCGGACTCAACCGCAACCTGGTTCCCCCTCCAAAGCTTTTCTCAACCCCAGCCTGAATCCGCTCTCTACACTTGGGACACCACCACCATCACCGACGGCGACTACACGCTCCGGCTACAAGCCACCCTGACAGACGGTACCACCCAGGAAGTCACAGTTCCCATTACCATCCAAAACGACGCACTGCCGGCCACGCCAACCCCAGCAGCCACCTCCACACCCATCCTGCCCGACCTTCAGCTTCAAATCCCCACTCCGTTCTTATTAGCAGCCTCCCCAACACCCACAGACTTGCCCCGCCCAACACCCACCCCGCTCCCCGGTAACCCCATCGCTTTGACCCAAACTGAAAT
>CAZJMZ010000014.1:0-19896 GCA_964547115.1 uncultured Anaerolinea sp.
CCGCACCTTTCGCTTGCACGTGACCTTGTCATGGATCGTCATGCTGGGTTTTCTGATCTATCTTTTCAGCGGTCCCATCGAGATCGATACGGAGTTCATGCGCAAGAATCTCGCCTTTATCGCCGCCGGTGTATGGCAGACCCTGTTCATCTCGGCGGTCTCCATTATGCTGGCGATCATCCTGGCGTTGCTCGCCGCCCTGGGGAGACTCTCCACCTTTCCGCCGATCTATGCGCTGAGCACTTTTTATGTTTCGCTCATTCGCGGGACGCCCTTATTTTTGCAGATCATCTTCTTTTTTCTTGCATTGCCCCAACTGGGCATTGTGTTGCCTGCCATCTGGGCGGGCATCCTGCCGCTGGCGCTCAACTATGGCGCTTACATGAGCGAGACCTTCCGCGCTGGAATTTCATCGGTGGGCAAGGGACAACGTGAGGCCGCCATTGCCCTCGGCATGACCCCCGGCCAGACCATGCGCCGTGTCATCCTGCCGCAGGCGTTGCGCTTCGCCATCCCGCCCATGGGCAATGACTTCATCTCCATGACCAAAGACTCTGCGCTGGTCTCCGTCACCGGGTTCGTGCGTGAGATCATGTGGCGCTCCACCAAAGTGGGTCGGGCCACCTTCAACAATCTGGAAGCCCTCATTATTGCCGCCGCCTTCTACTGGGTAATGACCCTGGTGCTGACGTTCTTCCAAAGCCGGATCGAAGCCCGTCTCGCCAAAGGAGACCGCTAACATGACCTCGATCGTCAAAGTCACGAATCTCGATAAATACTTTGGCCGCCTGCATGTGTTGAAAGACATTTCTGTGGATGTGCCGCCGCGCCAGGTGGTTTGTCTCATCGGCCGCAGCGGTTCCGGCAAAAGCACCTTGCTGCGCTGCATCAACTTTCTCGAAGAACCTTCGCACGGCACCATCGAAGTGGACGGCGTCAAAGTGGACAGCAATGGCAAAGGCAAGGAACATCGTCAGCTCATCCACGATGTGCGCCTGAAGACCGGCATGGTCTTTCAGGAATTCAACCTCTTCCCGCACATGACCGTGCTCGAAAACGTCATTGAAGGCCCAACCATCGTCAAAGGCATGGATCGCAAGGAAGCGGTGGCCATCGCGGAAGAAAATCTCGACAGCGTGGGCATGCTCTTCAAAAAGGATGAATATCCGCTGCGTCTGTCTGGCGGCCAGAAGCAGCGCGTGGCCATCGCACGCGCACTCACCATGCAGCCCAAGGTCATGTTGTTCGACGAGCCCACTTCCGCGCTCGACCCGGAACTCATTGGCGAAGTGCTGAACGTGATGAAGAAAGTTGCCAAAGATGGCATGACCATGATCGTAGTCACCCACGAAATGGGCTTTGCGCGCGATGTAGCCGACCGTGTCATCGTCATGTCCGAGGGACAGCTCATCGAGGACGCCAAGCCGCATGACCTCTTCAACAGTCCGCAAGACCCGCGCACCAAGGCGCTGATAGACCGTTACCGCTCCGAGGAAAAATAATGCACCTCGCCATTACGCGTGACGTCAGCCCGCGCTTCAATGAATGCGAACTTACTCACATCGACCGCACACCCATTGATGTGCAAGTGGCCCAAACGCAGCACCACGGCTATGTGCAGGCCATTAAAGAACTCGGGTACGCTGTATTGGAACTCCCCGCCGAACCTGACCTGCCCGACTCGGTCTTCGTGGAAGATACTGCCATCATCCTGCCGGAAGCGGCGCTCATCACCAACCCCGGGGCTGAGTCGCGCAAACCCGAAACCGCATCCATCGCACAGGCCCTGCACCCATACCGTGAGTTGGTCCGCATTCAACCGCCCGCTTCGCTCGATGGCGGCGACGTGCTGGTGCTGGGCAAGAATATCTACGTGGGCCTCTCCACGCGCAGTAACATGGAAGCGGTCAACCAGATGAATCAATTGTTGGGGCGATATGGCTACCAAACGCACGGCGTGGAAATGCACGATTGCCTGCATCTCAAGACCGCCGTCACCAAAGTGGATGATCACACCCTGCTCATCAACCGCCGTTGGGTGGACGTGGAACACTTCGAAGGCTTCGACCTGATCGATGTGGACGCTTCGGAACCCTTCGCCGCCAACTGTCTCCCGCTGCGAGGTGGCATCATCTACCCGGTAGCCTTCCCGCTGACGCGCGCCAAACTGGAAGCGCGTGGCTACACCATTCAACCCGTGGTGGTGGACGAATTGGCCAAGGCCGAAGGCGCCGTTACGTGTTGCAGTTTGATCGTCGAGGATCAAAGCGAGACCGGCTAAAGCTGCGAACAGGCTCGTTAACCCGAAGCAGGCTGTGGTCGAGTCGGAGGCGGGCTGGTCATCCAAAATAAAAATCCCCGAATAGCTTCGGGGATTTTTGCTTCGTTGTGCGCTGGAGAGGACTTGAACCTCCACGGCTTACGCCACACGCCCCTCAAACGTGCCTGTCTGCCAATTCCAGCACCAGCGCTTGAGCAAAGCAGGGCGTATTATAATCGTGTTCAATCTGTTGTCAAGCAAGGCTTTTGAGCGGGCATTTTTGCCGGGCAGCGCTTGGGCAGGGAATGCTGTAACTGGGAGAGCGCAGTTGATGAGCTTGCTCTAAATTCCCAGCCCGCCCCAGAGCCGATATGAAAAAACAAAAAGACCTCCTTCACTTTTTTGCCCCATTCTCAAATCTATCGAACCCGGGAACGATCTTAAACTGGGTTGCCCTGATCGTGTTGACCGGTCAGGTGGTGTTGTTGATCATCTTCCTGCAGTCCGGCCAATGGCAACATGCCCTCATTTTAGGCTTGGGGACGCTTCCCACCTTGACCACCCTGGCATTGGTAAGGGCTCAGGCAGTGCAGGCAGGCGCTGTGCTGTTGTTTACCAGTATGCTGGCCCTCGTCACTGCGCTGGCCACCACCGGCCAGGGAATTTTCGACCCGGCGGTGATGTCTTTCCCGGCGATCCTGATCGTCACCAGTCTGATCGTCAAACGGCGTGTGGCGATCGTACTCTTTATCGTCAGCCTGTTGAGCGTGGGCTGGCTGGTTTTTGGGGATGTACTTCAACTCTATCAGCCACAATACCCGCACAGGGCGGGGTTTTCGCACTTTGCAGTCGCGGTGCTAGTCTTGATCCTGACACTGACCGCGGTGCAGGTGATCACGAACGCCTTGCGTGTCAATGCAGAGCGCAGGGAGCAGGAGTTGATCGAGCGAAAAAAAGTGGAGACTGCACTGCGCGAAGCCGAGGAGTTATATCGTTCACTGGTGGAGAACACTTCGGTGATCACTTATCGCGACAGCGCGGAACCTGTCAGCCAGACGAATTACATCAGCCCGCAGATCGTGAACGTATTGGGTTATTCACAGGAGGAATGGCGGGCTGACCCGCTATTGTGGACCAAATGCACTCATCCAGAAGATCTGCCTCGTGTGTTGGCCCAGATCGAGGGTTATCTGCAAACCGGCGGGAACAGTACTATTGAATACCGCATGCAAGCCAAAGATGGGCGCTGGGTCTGGTTTCAGGATGAGTCCGTGGTGCTCACCAACGAACAGGGCCGTCCGAAATACGTCCACGGGGTGTTGACCGACATCACCGAGCGCAAACAGGCCGAGCAAAAACTCAGGCAACGTGAGGCGATCTTGAGCGCCGTGGCTGAAACAGCACAACTCCTGTTACGGGCCTACAACTGGCGCGATGAGGTTAATGAGATCCTGCGGGTGCTGGGAGAGGCAACCGGTGCCAGCCATGTGTATATTTTTCAAAACCACCTGGGGGCCGATGGCGTGATGCTTTCTTCCATGAAATATGAATGGGCCGCCCCCGGCATGAAGACCGAACTAAACAACCCCGTCTATCAGGATACGCGGCTCATCCCGCTCGTCCCCGGCCTGGAGGATTGGTATAACAACCTGAGCGCAGGCCAGCCGTTCTACGGCAGTGGCCAGCAATATCCGCGCTATTGGAAAAAGGTCTTTGGCCCACAGGGACTCAAGACCTTGCTGGATGTGCCAATCATGGTCAACCGTCAATTCTGGGGCATCATCGGGTTCGATGACTATCTGGAAGAAATGCGCTGGTCGCAAGCCGAAATCGACGCCCTGGTGGCTGCGGCGGGCAACCTGGGGACGGCCATCTCCCGCCAACAGACGGACGCATCTCTGCGGGCTTCGGAGGAAAAATTCCAACTGGCCTTCCACCACACCTTCGTGCCCATGCTCATCAGCAACGCTACGACGCAGGTCATTCTGGATGTCAATGATGCATTCTGCAAGGGAACCGGATACACCCGCGAGGAGATCATCGGCAAAACACCCACCGAATTGCAGATCTGGCTCAGGGAGGAGGACCAGTTGCGGCACAAGCAGGTCCTTGAGCAGTTTGGGTACGAGGAGGAGTTCAAAGCCGGGTTCAGGCGCAAATCAGGCGAGGCCGGGGTGGCGTTGATCTCGGGCGTTACCATCCGTCTGGACGACGAGGTCTGCCTGCTGCACACAGTTTATGACATTTCGAAGATCGACCAATTGCTGAAGGAGCTGGAAGCCAAGAACGAAGAATTGCAGAGTTTCACCTATACCGTGTCGCATGACCTGCGCGCGCCGCTGATCACGATCTCCGGTTTTCTCGGCTATCTCAACCAGGATTTCAAGAGTGGCAAGGTCGACAAGGTAGAGCGTGATGTGGAACGTATCAGTGAGGCGGTGGCCAAAATGGACCGGTTGCTGCGTGAGTTGCTCGAACTTTCACGGGTTGGCCGCATTACCAATCCACCGGAAAGCGTATCTTTCAACGAGGTCGCGCAGGAAGCGTTGCAAGCTGTGGAAGGACGACTGAAGGCCGGGAATATCCAGGTCAGAGTGCAGGCCGGGCTGCCCGAGGTATACGGCGACCGTGTACGACTGGTGGAGGTCCTGCAAAACCTGCTGGATAACGCCGCCAAATTCATGGGCAGCCAACCGCAACCGCAGATCGAGGTCGGCTGCATACAAGCTGATGGCACTCCGACATTCTATGTGAGGGATAACGGGATAGGCATCGATCCGGAGCAACAGGAGCGGGTGTTTGGCTTGTTTAATAAGCTGGACGCGCGCTCTGAAGGGACCGGCATCGGGCTGGCATTGGTCAGGCGCATTGTGGAAATCCATGGTGGCCGCGTCTGGATCGAATCGCAAGGTATGGGCCACGGGACCACTTTTTGGTTCACCCTCGCCAATCCACCGAAGGACAGCTAAACCATGAGCACTCGTCCAAAATATACGGAACCGATCTCGATCAGCTTGCGAAAATACCCGGAGGCCAGCAGGGATGATATTGCCGCCACCTTGCGCTGGGTGGGATTATCCGCCTTCTTTCTCTTCAGCGTCTTGACAGTCAACGCCTTGATCGGCGGCTATCCCATGAACGCGCTTCTTTCTGCCATCGGCCTGATCCCCATTCTGGTGGCATTACTCCTCGTACAGCGTGGTGCAGTCTCGGCATCCAGCACCATTCTGGCCGTGACCAGTGTGTTGCTAATTACTGCCCTGGCAACGGTGGGCCAGGGATTGTACGATGTGGGCATACTTGGCCTGCCAGTGATATTGATCATAGCCGGGCTGATTCTAAAGGGCCGCGCCATCATGTATCTGGCTTTCATGATGATCGCCTCCATCGGCTGGCTTGTGTTTGGTGCATACTTCGGCTTGTATAAGCCAGGGCAGATCGGGTATTTGAACGCGCAGGATTTCTTCATCGGCAGCATCATCATTTTGGTGGCAGGCAATGCTGTGTACCGGTTGGTGCGGACGGTGTATCAAAGCCTCGACCGGGCGGAGAAAGAGATCGAAACGCGACGCAAGGCGGAAAGCGAACGTGAGGCGCTGATCCAGCGCCTGCGGGTAAAGAACCAGGAGTTGGACCGGTTCGCTGTGCGTGTATCACATGATCTGAAAAGTCCGTTGATCACACTGGCGGGCTTTCTCGGGTATCTTGATAAAGACCTCAAAGCCGGGGATTGGGCTCGCGTTGAGAAGGATATGACGCAGATCAATGAAGCCGCCAAGACGATGGGCCGGTTCGTAGATGAACTGCTCGACCTTTCACGGGTGGGACGCATCGTCAACCCGCCGCAGGATGTGGATTTCAACGAGATCGTGGAGGCGGCGCTCAAAGCGACCGAGGGGCCGATTCGGGCGAAGCAGGTTGAGGTGAGGCTCGAAGCGGTATTTCCATTCGTCCATGTGGACCGGACCCGCATTGTACAAGTCCTGCAAAACCTGATCACGAACGCGGTCAAGTTCATGGGCGACCAACCGAACCCGCGTATTGTGATCGGCTTCGAGGAGGTGAACGGTGAGCATATTTTTTCGGTGACCGATAACGGCATCGGCATCGCCCGCGAGAACCATGAACGCATCTTCGAGCTGTTCAGCAAACTCAACCCAGAGATCGAGGGAACGGGCATTGGGCTGGGCATGGTGAAAAAGATCATTGAGGTGCATCACGGCAGAATTTGGGTAGAATCGGAACCTGGCATGGGCGCGGTTTTCAAATTCACACTGGCCCGGCCGCCAACGTATGGATAAATATCACGCAGCACGCAGGGTCCTTGATATGGCGGGCCGACTTCTTCGGCGGGTGGAGGTGTTCCTTGTTGACCCGCT
Organism: uncultured Anaerolinea sp.; assembly: GCA_964547115.1. Classification (GTDB taxonomy): domain Bacteria; phylum Chloroflexota; class Anaerolineae; order Anaerolineales; family Villigracilaceae; genus Defluviilinea. The sequence continues at coordinate 6,640 of CAZJMZ010000014.1, forward strand.
GATGTCGTTGCCTCGCGCTGAAGATCGGCGCCGGGCGCGTATTGTGGCAGCGTTCCTGTTCATCGCCGCGCTGGCAGTGGGGATCGAGCAACTAATCGGCGGGAACACACCCTTCGTTTCACTTGCGGGATTGGTGATCGGTTACCTGCTGGCGCGCACACGCTGGTATCGGTTAAGCACGGCCTTTTTGATCGTCGGGTTATCGCTACCATCATATCTGGTCGTGCTGAAGAATCCAGCCATCGATGCGGGGCAGGTCACGGCGGCACTTTCGTGGCTGGTCCTTCCCCTGCTTTTCAGCAGCTTGATCTTTTCTGTGCGTTCCACGGTGATCTTAAGCCTGGTCAACGTGCTGGCGATCGGATTGCTCCCGGTACTGGAACCGGCTTTAGGGCTAAACGAGGTGGCTGGGTCGTTGGGCTTCTACAGCCTGACGGCGTCCATCCTGACCGTGGTGATGGTACAGCGCGATCAACTTGAACAAGACCGTCAGCAGGAATTGCTGGATAACCGGGCTGTACTGTCACGTGAAACGCAAGCGCGCCGGCAGTTCTCTGAAAAGGCCGAACAGCGGACACGTGAATTGACCATGGTCAACAACGTCAGCGCAGCCATCTCCAACCTGCAAAGCCTTGAAAGCATTCTCAGTCTGATCTATGAACAGATCAGCCGTTATATCCACCTCGATGTTTTCTTTATTGCGCTATATAACGAAGCACATGGCTTGGTCACTTTTCCCATGATGTACGATGGCGGTCAATTTTGGGACGAACCGCCGCGCTCCCTCGAAAAAGCCACCAGCGTAGCCAGGGCCATTAAGACGGGGCAGGCTCTGCTTTGGAATCGAACCGATGAGGAAATTCTCGAGGCCCGTACAGCCATTAACCGTATCGGCGACCCGAATCGGATCGCCGCCTCCATCATTGTCATTCCGCTGCAGACCTCGCAACGACGCATTGGCGCACTCTCGGTGCAAAGCTACGAAAAGCAGGCTTATACCCCTGAACACCTCTCCATTCTGACCGCATTGGCCCAACAGGTAACGGTGGCCATCGAAAATGCGCGCCTGTATGAAGAGGCTAATAAACGCGCGCGCCGCTTGCAGATACTCAATGAGATCGGGCGCGACCTCGCCACCCTGCGCGACCTGCCCACCCTGATGAACACAGTCTTTACCCAGATCAAACAGATCCTGCCTGCCGACCTGTTCTACATTGGCCTGTACGACCCGCTTAAGAACGAGATGACCTTCCCACTCATGTATGACGACGGGCGCATCTGGCAGGAACCTGCGCGGCAGGTGAGCGAGACCTCCTTTTCCCATCGCGCCATTCAGACGCGCAAACCGTTCTTTATCAACGATTGGACTGCGCTAGCAGAACCGGTCGCTCCCCCCCATATCATTGTCGGCGATCAGACCAAAACCACAGCATCCTTGATGGTGTCCCCCATCCTGTTCCGAAGCCGGGTGATCGGTGTCATCTCCACACAGAGCTATCAGCCCAATTCCTATACCGAAGAAGACCTCGACCTGCTGGCTGGGGTGACAAACCAGGTGGCGATTGCCATTGAAAACTCCAACCTGCTCGAACTGACCCTGGATAGCGCCCAGCGGCTCGCCATCCTGAACGAACTCAGCCGCGCCATTGCAGAACTCAAGAACTTGCATGACCTGTTCGAGGTCGTCCACGAACAGACCAAAAGCAGCCTGAAAGCTGATGCCTTCATCATCGGTATGTACCTGCCTGAGACCAACGAGATCCATTTCCCGGTCATCTACGACGATAACGAAAGGTATGCCTCGACAACCAAGCTTTTATTGCCAAATAGTTTCCTGGGCCGGTTTTTACGCGGCGAACCTCCCATTCTGATGAACCGCACATCCGAGCAACTGGCTGCCCTTGACTCATCGACGACCATTCGCGTCGGTAATTTGAGCAAGCACTCCGCCTCCTTTATCGCCGCCCCGTTGGCCATCGGCGGCCGGATCATCGGCATGATCACCGCCCAAAGCTACAAACTCAATGCCTACACCGAATCGGACCTCGACCTGCTGGTGAGGATCGCCGGTCAGGTTTCGATCGCGGTGGAAAACTCACGGTTATATACGGCCGCCCAGCAGGAGATCGCCGAACGCCAAAAAGTGGAAGAGCAACTGCGCGCCGCAGAAGCCAAATACCGCGAACTGGTCGAACGCGTGCCTGCGGTAATTTACAGTTCAGAGACCGGAGCCGAAGGCCGCTGGTTCTACGTCAGCCCACAGGTGGAAACCCTGCTGGGTTTCACACCGCAGGAGTGGATGGAGAACCCCGCCATATGGTTCAACCACATCCACCCGGACGATCAAGCCTACGCCGTGGAATCGGAACGCCTCGCTATCGCAGAAAACCACAAGATCGACATGGATTACCGTATGTACACCAAGGATGGGCGGCTGGTGTGGATCCACGACGAGAGTCTCAACGTCTCGATCTCGGATGCCAATGAATACATCGTGCAGGGCATCCTGACCGACATCACCCTGCGTAAAACGGCGGAACTGAATCTGCGCGAAAGCGAAGAGCGCTACCACCTGTTGTTCCTCACCGCCGACCGGCAGGCTCGGGAACTTTCCCTGCTTAGCGAGATCCAGATCACGCTCGCTCGCGAGTTGGAATTGGCTGAGTTGCTGCGAACAGTAGTACAAACTGTCGCCAAAACGTTCGGCTATTACTTTGTCAGCCTGTATATCCTGAAGGATGGTTTTTTAGAACTTCAGCAACAAGTAGGTTACGACCCTCAGAAAGAGATCAAACGGATCGAACTCAACGAAGGCATCATGGGCCGGGTGATGCGTACCGGACAGGCGATCTTGATCTCGGATGTAAACCAGGAAGAGGAGTTCCTACGCGCCGATCCACGCATCTGGTCGGAGATCAGCATCCCGCTCTTCAACGCCGATGAGATCTGCGGCATTTTGAACGTGGAGAGTTCGCGCGATTACCAACTCACCCAGGATGACCTGCGCCTGCTGCTGTTGGTGAGTGAACAGGTGAACATAGCCATCCGCCGGGCCAGCCTGTACGACGAACGCGCCGAGACCCTGCGCCGCGAACAACATATCAACGAGTTTGCCCACGCCATCAGCAGTACGCTGGACCTTTCGGGCATTCTGCAGAAAGTGGCAGAGTTGAGCGTCCGCTTGATCGGCGCGGATACGGCCACGGTGAGTTTGATGTCTGCCGATGGACAGTCGCAAACCGATGTGTACAACTACAATGAGGCACCGCAATTGAACGTCACCCTGCCCAAGGGCAGCGGGTTGACCTGGCTCGCCTACGACGATGGCAAACCGATCGTGGTGGATGAATACGCCAGTCACCCCAGCGCCCTGCCAGAGTGGGTGGCTTCCGGCTTGCACGCCTTCATGGCATTTCCGCTCATTCTGGGCGATAAGAAACTTGGCTCACTGGCCTTGTTCAACCGCAACCCCATCCGCAAATTCAGCCAGCGCGATTTCCAATTGATCGAGGCCATTGCACGCGAAACGGCAGTCGCGATCCAGAACGCGCGGTTGTTCGATGCCCTGCAACAGGAACTGGAAGAACGCAAGCGCATCGAACGCGAGCGGGAGGCTATGTTCAAAGCACTCGAAGCCAAAAACGCCGAGTTGGAGCGCTTCACGTATACCGTCTCTCACGATCTGAAGAGTCCGCTGGTCACGATCGCTGGGTTTCTCGGTTTTCTTGAGGACGATATTCGCAGGAACGAAGAGCAGCGCATCAAACGCACGATCCTGCGCATTCAGGAGGCGGCGATCAAGATGCACCGCCTGTTGGATGAACTGCTGGAACTCTCGCGCATCGGGCGCATGGCCAATCCTTCCGTGGAGGTCTCGCTGAGCGACCTGGCCGAAGAAGCCGTGGAACTGGCACAAGGCCAATTGTCGGCGAGGCAGGTACGAGTGCAGGTCGAAGCGGGCATGCCGGTCTTGTTTGTTGATCGAGTGCGCATGGTCGAAGTCCTGCAGAATCTTATCGTCAACGCCACCAAGTTCATGGGCGCCCAGGCTAACCCAGTGATCGAGATCGGAACGCAAAGCGGCGACGGACGGCTTGTGTTCTTCGTCCGCGATAATGGCATGGGTATCGCGCCAGAGTTTCACAAGAAGATCTTTGGCCTTTTCGACAAGCTCGACCCGGCTTCAGAAGGCACGGGCATTGGGCTGGCCCTGGTCAAACGCATTGTGGAAGTGCATGGCGGTACAATATGGGTAGAATCGGAGCCAGGAAAAGGCGCAACATTCTTTTTCACGCTCGCTGAAAAAAATCAACAGGAGACGACATGACTCGAATTGCTGTGGACGCAATGGGCAGTGACAATTACCCGGGGCCGGATGTGGAAGGGGCAGTGATGGCGGCGCGTGAGTATGGCGTGGAGATCGTTCTGACGGGCGACGCTTCAAAGATCCAGCCGCTGCTTGATTCACATCAGGCAGCTTCTCTACCCATTCGCGTGGTCCACGCCCCTGAAATACTGACCATGCACGACAAAGGCGAAGATCTGGTGATGAAAGCCCGTCACAAGGAGGCCCAGAACTCGATGGCGATGGGTCTCGACTTGGTGAAGAATGGTGAAGCAGATGCCTTCGTCACAGCCGGGAACACCGGCGCAGCAATGGTAACTTCGCTCTTCCGGTTGGGGCGCATCCGTGGCGTGGATCGCCCCGCCCTGGCGCCACCCTTCCCCACCAAAGATGGTTTCGTCATCATTCTGGATATTGGGGCCAACCCCGATTGCAAGCCTGAGAACCTGGCACAATTCGGCATCATGGGCAGCGTCTATGCGGAGCGAGTGCGCGGTGTGAAGAATCCGCGGGTGGGGTTGATCTCGAACGGAGAAGAAGCCGGCAAGGGCAGCGAACTGGTCCGCGGGGCGTATCCGCTTTTGGCTGCCTCCAAATTGAACTTCATCGGCAATGTGGAGGGCAAGGAAGTCTTCGGCGGGCATGCCGATGTGGCCGTGACTGACGGCTTTACCGGCAACGTGTTATTGAAATCCACGGAGGCGGTGGCCAAGTTGATCATCGAAAAGATCCGCGAGTCGATCAAAGGCGGCGGACCGCTGGCCATGCTGGGCGGCATCCTGGTGCGACCGGCCTTGGGCAAGATCCGAAAACTGCTCGACCCCAGCGAAGAGGGCGCGGCGCCTCTGCTGGGTGTGAATGGTCTGGTGTTCATCGGCCACGGGCGTTCGGATGCGCTGGCGGTGAAGAATGCCATCCGGGTGGCCAAAGAAGCTGCTGAATCAAAGGTGCTGGATGCAATGAAGAGCGCCATCGAAGAGAGTTTGAAGAAATAGACAAGTAGATAAGGATAACAGGTATACCGGTTCATGAAAATCATCAAGAACGAGCAATTGATCAAACGCAACGGGCGCATCGGGCAGTGGACGACCATTGCTGCGCTGGTTATTTTGGGCGGCGGGATGTACGTGTCTTTTACCGACCCAACCAACCCCAACTTATTCCCGATCACGATCGGTTCGCTATTGGGCGGGTTCATTTTGACGCAGGTCAGCATGTATTTTGGCAATCGCTGGGGCCGCAGCCCACGTCCCGATGAAATGCTCGACTCCAGCCTGAAAGGTTTGCCCGGGGATTACACCATTTATCACTTCAAAGGCCCGGCTTCGCATGTGCTCGTTGGCCCCGCAGGGATATGGACCATGATCCCCTACCGCCAGCGCGGCGTAGTGACATATTACAAAAACCGCTGGCGGCTCAGTGGTGGCGGGTTCATGCAAGCGTATATGAGCATCTTCGGGCAGGAAGGCCTCGGCCGCCCGGACCTGGAGGCCGAAGGCGAGATCAACGCCATTCGCAAGACATTGGCCCGTTCGCTGGGTGAAGGCGAACTGCCAGAGATCAAAGCCGTGCTGGTCTTTACCAGCGACCAGATCGACATCCAGGCGGAGGCGTCTCCGCTCCCGGCGGTGAAGATCAAGCAACTGAAAGACTTCTTCCGGCAACGAGCCAAGGAAAAGCCCATCGGACAGATGCAGCTTGCGGCGGTGAAAGCCGCGCTGCCGCAGGAATAAGGCTCCCGGGTTTTTATAGAAAGAAACGTAGGTCACGTCTTGAGACGTGACCTACGTTGTTTATCATGATACACTTGTTCTACTTCTGCAAAACAGCGACCAATTCCCCTTAAAATGAAAGCCAGCGTAGTACACGGATTATGAACTCAATTGTAGCCATTGATATTGAAACGACCGGGTTGAACGAAGACCGCGATGCCATCATTGAGATCGGCGCGGTGAAGTTCAAGGGTCACCGCGTGGAGGATGAGTGGAGCACGGTCATCAACCCCGGGCGGCACATCCCCGAATTCATCACCGGCCTCACCGGTATCAGCGATGCGGAGGTGCGCAACGCGCCGCGCTTCCGCGATATTGCGCATGAACTCAATGCCTTTGTGGGCAATGCCCCGGTCGTGGGGCACAACGTGCGCTTTGACCTGGGCTTTCTGCAAAAGGGCGGTTTGTTCGAGAACAACGAAGTTATCGATACTTACGAACTCGCCGCCGTGCTGATGCCCACCGCCAGCCGCTATAACCTTGGCTCACTAGGCAAACAACTGGGCATCCTGCTCCCAGCCACCCACCGCGCCCTGGACGATGCGCGCGTGACCATGGCCGCCTTCAACCGCCTGTACGAAATGGCACGCGAACTGCCCCTCGACCTGGTGGCCGAGATCGTCCGCTTGAGCGAGCCGCTGGTGTGGGATGCGAACTGGGTCTTTCAGGAGATCTTGCGGCTCAAGGCCAAGGAAGGCGTGCAAGCCAGGAAAGTTCGCAAAAAGGAATTGGCCTTCTTCGACCAGGAAAAAGCCCCGCCGCTGGTCAACCCCGAAGAACCCGCACCCCTCGACCCGGACGAAGTCGCTTCGATCCTCGAGTATGGCGGCCCCTTCTCGCAATACTTTGACTCGTTCGAGCAGCGCCCCGAACAGGTGGCAATGATGCGCGCCGTGACCGATTCACTTTCGCTGGGCAGCCATCTTTTAGTGGAGGCAGGCACCGGCGTCGGCAAGTCATTTGCGTATCTCGTCCCTGCGGCCTTGTTCTCGAAACAGAACAACACCCGCGTGATCGTCTCGACCAACACCATCAACCTGCAAGACCAGCTCATCCAACGCGACCTGCCGAACCTGAGCCAGGCACTGAATTTGGATTTTCGCTACGCGGTCTTGAAAGGCCGCTCGAACTATCTCTGTCCGCGGCGCTTCGAGAACATGCGGCACTACGGTCCGCGCACGGTGGATGAGATGCGGGTGGTGGCAAAAGTTCTCGTGTGGCAGATGGAAAATTCGAGCGGCGATCGGAGCGAGATCAATCTCACGGGGCCGACCGAGCGTGAGGTGTGGACGCGGGTTTCGGCTGAGGATGATGCGTGCACCACCGACACCTGCATCAAACGCACCGGTGGGGCCTGTCCATTCCATCGCGCCAAGTCTGCCAGTCAGACGGCGAACGTGCTGGTCGTCAATCATGCGCTCCTGCTGTCCGATGTAGCCACTGGCAGCAAAGTGTTGCCAGAGTATTCGCACCTCATCATCGACGAAGGTCATCATCTCGAAGCGGCAACCACCAACGCGCTATCGTTCCGGCTAAATCAGTTCGACATGGACCGCTTGATGAAGGAAGTTGGCGGATCGAACGCGGGTGTGCTCGGGCGCATCCTCGGCGAGACTCACGATGCGCTGCGCCCCTCCGATTTTGGCCTGCTCCAACAAAAAATAGCGCGTGCCACCGACATGGCCTTCCGCATCGAGCAAATGAACCGCGAGTTCTTCAACGCATTGGGTGAGTTTGCGCGCCTGCAACGCGAGGGCCAGCCGCCCTCGAATTACGCCTGGCAGGCGCGGGTGCTGCCAGCCACACGCACCCTGCCCTACTGGGATGAGATCGAAATGGCATGGGATGCCATCAACGAGACCTTGAAGAACATGCTCAACGCGCTGGCCGAAATTCACCGCGCCATCGGTGACCTGTACGCCGAGGGCCATGACAATCTCGAAGATGTGATCGCCGACCTCGGCAACGTGGCGCGCCGCCTGACCGAGGCACAGACCAACATCACCGGCATGATCAGTCAGCCTGTGAACGGCATGGTGTACTGGCTGGAAGTGCAGCCGAACGGCAACCGCCTGTCGCTGAATGCCGCGCCGTTGAGCGTGGCCAAATTGGTGGAGCAATACCTGTGGCACGAAAAACGCTCAGTAGTGTTGACCTCCGCCACGCTCACCGCGCATGGACAGTTCCAATATGTACGCAACACGCTCGGCGCCGACGAAGCCGAAGAAATGCAACTCGGCTCGCCGTATGATTACGAAAGCGCCGCGCTGTTGTACATGGCCAACGACATTCCCGAACCGAACCAGAACGGTTACCAACAGATCCTCGATAAGACCATCATTCAGACCGCCAAGGCCACCGGCGGACGGATGCTCGTGCTTTTCACATCCTATGCCGCATTGAAGAAGACCGCACAAGCCATCACGGGACCGCTGGCACGCGAGGAGATCTACGTCTACGAACAAGGCGATGGTGCTTCGCCCAATGCCCTGCTTGAATCGTTCAAGGCCACCGAGCGCGCGGTCTTGCTCGGCACCAAATCTTTTTGGGAAGGTGTGGACGTACCCGGCGATTCGCTTTCGGTGGTCATCATCACCAAACTGCCCTTCGACGTGCCCACCGACCCGCTCATCGCCGCCCGCTCCGAGACGTACGAAGACTCGTTCAACCAGTACTATCTCCCCGAAGCCATTCTCAAATTCCGGCAGGGCTTTGGCCGTCTCATCCGTACCGCCTCAGACCGCGGCATTGTGGCCATCCTCGACCGCCGCGTGCTGACCAAGCAATACGGGCGACTGTTCCTCGAGTCGCTGCCGTCTTGTACCGCCCGGCAGGGCCCCGCCGCAAACCTGGCGCGCGAAGCTGGGAAGTGGCTGGGGATGTAAAACCATGATGAAGCTCCCCACTTGGTTACGCTGGCTTCTCATCACGCTTGGCCTGGCCGCACTGGTCATCACTGCGGGCAGCTACGCCTGGCGCTTCATCATCAACCCCTGCGAAGCTGCGGAAGTCGCTGATCTCTCGACCATTCTGAAAACACAATTGGGCATGTATGACCGGGTCTACCAGGTGGCCACCACCTCCCTCAGCGGTGACCTCGACCCGCCCCTGCTGGTCATGCAGACTGTGCAAATGGACACCCAACAGATCGAAGTGCCCGCCTGCATGGAAACCGCCAAGCAGGAACTGGTCAGCTACATGGATACGGTCATCCAAGCCTTCCGCCTGTGGGAACAGGCTGGAGGCTCCACGCCTCAATTCCAAAGCCTCATCCAACAATCCGATACGCATTACGGCAACTTCCGTGCAGAGCTAGAAAATCTGGCAGCCTGTGCGCCGTACTGCCTGCCGTTCAAATAGACCCGCAAGGAGCCTCCCATGTCTGAGATCAAATACGAGATCGTACAAAAGGTTGGTGTCCTCTCCCAATCTGCCAGCGGCTGGGCCAAGGAACTCAACCTCATCAGTTGGAACGACCGCGACCCCAAATACGACCTGCGCGATTGGTCTGAAGACCATACCAAGATGGGCAAGGGTGTCACACTCTCCAAAGCCGAATTGCAGGCCCTGAAAGACCTGCTCAACTCCCTCGAACTGTAAACCCTGCTTTCCAATTTTTCAGCAGAGTCATGTACAATCGGGCGCATGTCCGCAACCAAACAATCCACTTTTAATCTCCGTGCCTTATTGGTAGGCACCATTTTCAGCGCCGGTTTCTACGGCTTCATGGAATGGTTGTTCTTCGTCACCAAACCATCCTCCCTATCCATCCTCAGTAATTTCGAAAAAGCACGCATCCTGTTCGTCACCACGGGCATAGCCATGCTGGCGGCTCTGGCCTTGCTCGCAACACTATCCATCCCCGCACTGTTATTCCGAAAACCGTTCACCGCCTGGCTGGTCGCGCTGGCGCCTGCCTTTTTCTTCACCATCACCGCCCTGCTGCTGTTCGACAACTTCACCTACACCGTTTTCAAATTCGGCATCGTCACCACCGGCGGCCTGTGGCGGATTCCCTATACGCTCGGGGTGCCACTCTGCCTCGGTTGGATCACGGTACAGGTTCACAAACGCATCTCCAAACGACGAAAACCCGCTTCGCTCTTCGCCCTGGCCTGGTTCGTACTCTCCCTGGCCGCCGTCTTTTCTGCGGCCCTGGCCCGCGAAGTCAACGCCCCCATCACCAGCGCAGACTCACTCCCTGAAACCGGCAACCGGCCAAACATCATCATCATGGGCGGCGACGGGTTGAGCGCGCACTATCTCTCGCTGTACGGCTACAATCGCGATACCACCCCCTTCCTCAGTTCGCTGGCCCGCACCTCCCTGCTCGCCGACAATGCCTTCGTCAACGCTTCCAGCACCACCGCCTCCACCACCACCATGCTCACCGGGCGCGAACCGGCCACGGTCAAGGTCTATCGTTACCCCGATATCCTCAAAGGCGACGACTCCTTCCTGCACCTGCCCGGCATCCTCAAACGCCAGGGCTACCACACCATCGAGATCGGCACCCCCTACTACGTGGATGCCCAAAAGCTCAACCTGCTTGATGGCTTCGATATTGTCAACAACCAGTCGTTGAACCAGCCGGTGCTCAACCTGTTACGGGCCGGGCTCGGCAACTCGCCCGCCACCTACTTCCTCTGGGATCTGTATGGGCGCATCAGCGAACGCCTGCTACACATCTTCTTTATCCGTGAAATGCAGGACCCGTTGAAAGAGGTCAATAACCCGCAAGCCAAAGTGACCGATGAGCAGCGCGTGGACCAGATCCTCGCCGCCATTGATCAATCCACACCCGAGCAGCCGGTCTTCGTCTTCACACATCTCATGGATACACACGGGCCGCACTTCAATTCGAACCAACATGTCTTCTCAACGGGCGACGGCGCAGAAGAAGAATGGGACAAGGATCGCTATCAGGACGCCATCCTCAGCTTCGATGGAAGTGTGAAGCGCGTGTACGACCATCTCGTTGAGACCGGTCAACTCAACAACACCATCCTGGTCGTTTACACAGACCACGGCTTCCAGTACACCACGCAGAACCGTATTCCGATCGTGATCCACTTCCCCAAATTGCAACACGTAGGCCGGCGCACCCAGAACATCCAGGTGATCGATGTTGCCCCGACCCTGCTCGAATACCTCAACCTGCCCCAGCCCGCCTGGATGACCGGCCGCTCGTTCCTCAATGGCGAAACACCCTCCGACCGACGCATCATCAGCATTGTGGCCGGTTCGCCCAGCAAGATCAAGCCGCCGTTCTATCAGATCAAGATCATTCAGGTGGTGGTGTGCAGCCAATGGTATCAACTGAACGTGCAGGAAAACAAGTTCGACACCGGCACGCCGCGCGGACACACCAACACCTGCCCCACCCAGGCCCTGCCACGCAGTGAAGAGATCAGGCAACTGATGCTCGATTATCTGGAAAAATACGGCTACGATGTAAGCACATTGAAATGACAAAATGACTGTCATCTTGCAGATGACAGTCATTTGCTTTTATAGCGATTGATGGTAAAAACAAAACGATGAATCTCACCCCGCCTCCCCAATCCTATCTCCAACTCTTCCTGCGTTTTCTCAAATTCGGTTTTCTCGCCTGGGGCGGACCATTCGCGCAGATCGCCATGCTCAAACAGGAATTGGTCGAAGAAGAGGGTTGGATGCCCTCCGAACGCTTCAACCGGGTGCTGGCCGTCTATCAAGCGCTGCCCGGGCCTGAAGCACACGAGTTATGTGTGTACTTCGGCATGCTGGCGCGCGGACGCATCGGCGCTGTGCTGGCCGGGCTGGGGTTCATGCTTCCCGGCTTTGTGCTTATGTTGGCGCTCTCGTGGTTTTACGTCACCTACGGCATCGCTTCGCCTTTCTTTCAGGCGCTCTTCCTCGGCATGCAGCCTGCCGTGGCAGCGCTCATCGTCCGTGCGGTGCATCGCGTCGGCGGGCATGCCTTACACAACGACAACTGGTTGTGGGGTATCGCACTCGCCGCTGCCGCCGCGCAACTGCTCGGCATCCACTTCACCATCACCCTGCTCGTTGCTGGCATCATCTTCACCCTGGCGCAACGCAAACAAAACACACTTGCGATTCTTCTGGGACTCGGTTTTGTGACCTTACTCCTCTACGCGGCCTTCCTCGCCCCCGCAACCGACTCTGCCTCGCAGGCTCTTAACTCATCCCTCACAAAACCCGCTTCGCTCCTCGCCCTGGCCTGGTCCGGTCTCAAAAGCGGATTGCTCACCTTCGGCGGCGCGTACACCGTCATCCCCTTCCTGCGGCATGACGCCGTGCAGATCGGCGGCTGGCTGACCGACGCGCAATTTCTCGATGGCCTCGCCCTCTCGAGTCTGCTGCCTGCACCGCTCATCATCTTCTCGACCTTTGTCGGCTACCTCGGCGGCGGGTGGCTCGGAGCAGTGTTCATCACTGCCGCCATCTTCGCCCCCTCTTTTGCATTTACGCTGATCGGCTTCGACTATGTCGAAAGACTTGTCGATAACCGCTCTGCACATGCATTTCTCGACGGTGTCACCGCCGGAGTGGTGGGCATCATCTCAGCCACAGCCTTGGGCATTCTCAGCGCCACCGTCACCAGCCTGAACGCATGGATCGTCTTCAGCCTGGCCCTGCTCGTGCTCTTCCGTTCCAAAGCCAAATGGACGGTTGCTGTCGTGGTGTTGGGTGCAGGCCTGTATGGGCTATTGGTGATGTAAACATGCAAGCCATGGCTCGCCTTTGAAAGACACATTCATTTATGAACATCCCCATCCTCTTTTCCACTCGCATCATCCGCCTGTTCTGTTACGGATTTCTCTCGGTCATTCTGGCGCTCTACCTCGCCGAGTTGGGCCTCTCTGAAGCGCAGATCGGCCTGTTGCTCACACTCACGCTCATCGGCGATGCGGTCATCTCGCTGTGGTTGACCACCTCCGCCGACCGGATCGGGCGCAGAAAAGTTCTGGTGGCAGGCGCTGTTCTAATGGCAGGAGCAGGCCTGGCCTTCGTCCTGACGCGGAACTACATCCTGTTGGTGTTGGCCGCCACACTAGGCGTCATCGCCCCCGCCGATAAGGACATCGGTCCATTCCTGTCGGTGGAACAAGCCGGGCTGACCCAGCTCATCCC
>CAZJMZ010000014.1:19996-24443 GCA_964547115.1 uncultured Anaerolinea sp.
CCTTCGAATGTACTGCTGATGCTGGTACCGCTTATGCCGTCTCTGCCGCTGGCGATCATCCTGCTGCTGTTGCGCTTCAGCATCTCGCAAATGGATGTGCCTACACGCCAATCCTACACCATGGCCGTCGTGGACCCCGATGAACGCTCTGCCGCCTCGGGCGTGACCACCATCGCGCGCTCGGTCGGTTCAGCCATCTCACCGGCATTGACCGGTTTACTGCTGGCCTCCCCTGCGTTGCTAAGCGTGCCCTTTCTTGCCTCGGGTGGGTTGAAGATCGTCTATGATTTGCTGCTCTATCGTGAGTTTCGCTCCGTCAAACCCCCTGAGGAAAAGTGAGTAACCTCAAGCTTGCAAGAAAAAAGCCAACCCAGTTCAGCGGGTTGGCTTTTTTGATTAATTCGTTTAATCCTGGGTCGAAAGGTCACCCATCTTCAGAAACACTTCCACCACTTGCGGGTCGAAGTGTTTGCCCGAATCACGCTGGATGATGCCGCGCACGATATCCACCGGCATGCCTTTGCGATATGGCCGGTCTGATACCAGCGCATCATACACATCGATCACCGGGAAGATGCGCGCCGCAAAGGGGATCTCTTCGCCTTTCAACCCGCGCGGGTAGCCGGTGCCATCCCATTTTTCGTGGTGACAATATGGAATATCAATGGCCGGCAGCAGAAAGTCGATCCGCTTCAACATGTCATAGGCATAGACCGGGTGCTTCTCGATCAGCGCGCGTTCTTCTTCATTCAGCTTGCCTGGTTTGAGCAAAATCCCATCGGGGATCGCCATCTTGCCAATATCATGTAACAAAGCCCCACGGGTGATATGCACCAGCTCGTCTTCACTCACGCCCATCAAGCGCGCCAGCCGCTGGGTCAGCACCGTCACGCGCTGGGTGTGGCCTTCGGTTTCCTTGTCACGCATATCCAGCGCCGAGACCCAGCCCTCCAACGTGGCTTGATACGCATCTTCCAGTTCGCGGTTCTTCGCCTGCAGGTCATCGAACAACCGCGCATTATCGATGGCCACCGCCGCCTGGTCTGCAAAGCCGCGGATCAATTGCAGGTCATTATCCTGAAAGATGCCCGCGCGCGCGCGATTGTCCACATAGATCACACCGATCAACTCGTTCTTGATCTTCAACGGCGCGCACAGGATCGAACGCAACTGAAAGGCGGCCACGCTCAATTGACCCTCAAAGCGCGGGTCGTCTTGTGCGTTCGTAGTCAGGATCGGCTCGCCCGTTTCAGCCACCTTGCGCACGATCGTGCGGCTGACCTTGAGCGACTCTTCCTCCAGGCTGATCTGCGCAATGCCGCGCGCGATACGCACCGTCAACTCGCCATTGGATTCCCGCAACATGAGGAAGCCACGCTCGGCGCGCATCAGCTCGATCAGGGCATCCATCACCTCCTCGAGCACGCGCTTCAACCCGACCGAGGAGTTGATCGCCCGCCCAACCCCCATCAACGCCCCCAGTTGACTCTGCCGCACCTTCGAAAAGTCGTTGACCGATTGCTCCAGCCCACTTAACGCCTGCGTCGCCTGGCTGACCTCCTGGATCGCCGTGGAAGCCACAGGGCTGCCCATGCGCGTCAACCCGCTGACCACATTCATCAGCAATGCACGGACTTCCTGAAATTGTTTTTGAAGGATCTTCGTATCAACATTCTGCGTCAGCATGTTTAACTCCATAAAGTTCGATCGCTCTCACCCAGCAATCAGCATGCCATCTTCAGTATAATTAGAAAAACATGGACATACCAATCTATGTAGACCGCATTCACTACACTGGGAATGTAAAACCAGACGCTCAGACACTGGCCGGGTTACAGCGGGCCCATATGCTAACGGTCCCATTCGAAAACCTGGATATTGGCCTAAAACGCCCCATCAGACTGGACGAAGCCTCCCTGTGGGACAAGCTCATCACCCGCCAGCGCGGCGGGTTTTGCTATGAATTGAACGGTCTGTTCGGGTCTTTGCTCAAGGCCATCGGCTTTGAAGTGACCCATCTCAACGCCCGGGTTTTCGGCGGGGACGGTCAGCCTGGGATCGAGTTCGATCACCTGGCGTTGTTGGTACAGGTTCCGGGTGAGACGGAGCGCTGGCTGGTGGACGTGGGCTTCGGCGACTCGTTCATCCAACCGCTGAACCTGAACGAGCTCAACCCGCAAAAGCAAGGCCTGCGCGCCTATCGGGTGGAGCACACGGGAACTGGCTTGGTCATCTGGCAACAAGACTACGATGGCAGCTGGGAGCCGCAGTATACTTTCGACGAGACGCCCCATACCTTCCCCCTGGAATACGAAGCGGCTTGTTTGTACCACCAAACATCACCCGACTCGCCCTTTACCCGCAAGAACATCATCAGCCGCGCCACGCCTGAGGGACGGGTCTCGCTGGAAACCAGGCGGCTGATCATCACCGAGCACGGTCAACGCACAGAGCGTCTGTTCAGCGACAAGGCAGAATACGAGTCTCTGCTCAAACAGTATTTCGGCCTGGGGCCTTCCCTGCTCCCAAGCTAAATCCATCCACAGGCAACACAAACCATGAGCGAGGCTACAACCAATGTAGGCCTAATACGTATAATCCATTAAGACATCTTCGATAACCTGAAAATTGGGATAATCAAGTTCTCTCACTTTCAACGGAGGCATCCATGAAACCAGAAGGCATACCTACAGCTCTTGGAAATTTCATGAAGCAGTTGGCACTCATTGAAATCGCAATTCTAGGCTTGGTTGGATTAACATGCTGGCTGGCAGACTGGCAAACCATTGATGATTATGCCAATTGCCTTGTTGGAACGGGATTTGCAATCATGATCTTTGCAGTATGGAGTTCATCCGGTCAGAAACCCATTGGCGATGCGCGCTACAATTTCGCCGCGACTTTTTCGCACACATCGGAAGATGACCAAACTAAAAGCATCACGCCGTATCGTGATGGTTATATGTCGTTCGCCGCAATCGCAGGATTAAGCGGTTTGATAACTGTTGTGATCGGGATTATTATTAGGTAATGAGGTCTTGCGATAAGTTCAAAGCCTAACGTGTAGGATTCTGTAATATTTTCGAGCATTTTCTACGCTTCGGGTTTTCTTGCTCCCAAGCTACAACCCACACTTGAAACTTGAATCAAAAAGGCGCCAGTTTATGGCGCCTTTTTGATTTGCAAGCCGTTATTTAATCTTGAACATGTTCATCATCTTCATGGCCAGGTTCAAGTCGCCGCCCAGTTTGAGCTTGCCCTGCATGAAGGCCTGCATGCCGTCGAGTTCGCCGGTGAATAATTTGATGTAGTCGCCCGAGTCGGCGGTGAGGGTCATGGTGGCCTTATCGGCGGGCGCACCCGCCTTAACGTCGCACTTGCCGTCGGCGATCTTCGCGGTCCACTCGCCGGCTTCGGCGCCCGTGAATTTGAAGTGAATGACGGCGCTCACACCCTGCGCTTTTTCAGGCAGGAACGCGCCCGGCATTTTTTCCATGAGTTGGTTGATGGTAAGAGGCATTTCGATTTCTCCTTGTGTAATGATGTAGAGGCGAGGTCGTCTCGCCCCGTTTTGAATGTCAGGCATTGGGCGGGAAGACCCGCCCCTGCATGGTTAATTTTGCAAATTCTCGAACACGGCCGCGGCCCCCATGCCGCCGCCGATGCACATGGTGACCATACCATACTTCGACTTGCGGCGGCCCATTTCGTAGATGAGTTGGGTCGTCAATTTCGCACCCGTGCACCCCAGCGGATGCCCCAAAGCGATGGCGCCACCATTGACATTGACCTTGCTCTCGTCGATCTCCAGGGTGCGGATGACCGCCAGCGACTGTGCGGCAAAGGCCTCGTTCAATTCGAACAGGTCAATCTCGCCAAGCGAGAGTCCGGCCAGTTGCAAAGCCTTGGGGATCGCCACGATGGGGCCGATCCCCATCAACTCAGGCGCAACCCCACCCACGGCGAACGAAACAAATCTGGCCAGCGGCTGAAGCCCCAAGTCTGCGGCTTTCTCCGCTGACATGACCATCACTGCCGCTGCCCCATCGGACATTTGCGATGAATTGCCTGCCGTGACAACCCCGCCCTCTTTGAAGGCTGGCTTGAGTTTGGCAAGCGCTTCCAGGTTTGTGTCCGCCCGGGGACCTTCATCACGTTTTACAGTGATGTGTTTTTGTACAGGCTTTTCGCTGGCATCGAGTTCGGTCAGGGCCACATCAATGGCAACGAGTTCCGGGTCGAACAACCCGGAGTTGACCGCCCGCGCCGCCTTTTGGTGACTCTGCAACGAGAACACATCCTGGTCTTCACGACTGACACCATATTTGACCGCGACGTTCTCGGCGGTGAGACCCATGTTGGTGTAATAGTGCGGCAGGTCTTGCGCAAAATGCGGATTGGGCGAGAACTTGAAACCGGTCATGGGGATCATGGTCATCGACTCTGC
>CAZJMZ010000015.1:0-16413 GCA_964547115.1 uncultured Anaerolinea sp.
CTTGAGCAGTTTGGATTCGTCCACGTGATAGTTGAACGAGACGGCATCGAATTGCAGTTCGCCGTGGACGTTGGTGAGCGCCGGGGCATGTTCTTTTTCGACGATATCCTGCGGCAGGTCGATGATCTCGAACACGCGCTCGAACGAAACCATGCTGGTGGAAAATTCGACGGGCGCACCGGCCAGCCCCTGCAATGCGCCGTACAGTTGACCGAGATACGAGCCGAAGGCGACGATGGTGCCCACGGTGAAGACATCGGTGATGACGTAGTAGCCGCCCAGCCCGTAGACCAGCGCCGTGCCCACCGCGCTGACCAGCCCGAAGATGACGAAGAACGTGGAGCCGACCACCGCGCGGCGGATGCCGATGTTGCGGACGTTGGCGGCGCGTTCGCGGAAGCGCTTTTCTTCTTCGTTGGCGCGCCCGAACAGTTTGACCAGCAGGGCGCCGCCGATGTTGAGCGTTTCGTTCATGTGGGCGTTCATCTGCGCGTTCGTGTCCATGGCTTCGCGGGCGATATCGCGCAGGACGGTGCCCAGCCGTTGCGCGGCGATGATGAAGAGCGGCAGGATGAGCACGCTGACGATGGTCAGCCGCCATTCGAGTGTGAGCATCACCACCAGCAGGGCGATGGCTTCGATCAGGTTGGTGACGATGTTGACGATGGTGTTGCTGATGGCATTCTGCGCGCCGACCACGTCGCTGTTGAGCCGCGACATCAATTCGCCGACCTTGGTGTTGGTGAAGAAGCGCAGTGACATGCGTTGCAGGCGCGCAAAGAGACTCGAACGCAGGTCGTAGATCACACCTTCGCCGACCGCCGCGTTGAGCCGCCGCTGGATGACGTTGATGCCGCCGCTGACGGCGGGGATGGCCAGCAGCGAGAGGCCGAGCCAGATGAGGCGGCCCGTATCCTTGGCGGGGATGACCACATCGATCATGTTGCGGAAGATCAAGGGAGTGAGCAGCGAGAGGCCCGTGGTGAGCAGGATCGTCACCAGCATGCCGAAGATGTGCCACCAATAGCCGCGCGCGTAGGAAAGCACGCGTAGTAAGAGTTCCCGCGTCACCTTGGGCTTTTCGTCGCCCTGACGCATGTAGGCAAACCAGCCGTATCCGTGCATATGTTTTGTAGTCTCCTAGTTATAAGCTGCAGGGGCGACCCGTCAGGGACTGACGAACACCCATAATAGGTCATTTATCCTTGCTGGATAATCCTCTCGGTTTGCCTTATAGGGCCGCCCTTACGGGTCAACCGACTATAAGACCAGATGACTAATTCCGCAACTGGACGAGTGGGGAGGTTAATGAAAGTCTGATGTGAGTTCTGTCGACCTTGTGATTTATAATTCGCCCACATTTTCCAGCGATCTTGGTTTGTTCTTATTCGATGCGCTGGCTTTAGGTGATTATGAATACCCGCTCTTATCCCATTCCTGCCAACGAATCCTCCCGTTTGAAAGCCCTGCAAGAATATAAAGTGCTCGATACCCTGCCTGAGCAGGCCTATGATAATTTTGCCCGGCTGGCGGCCCTGATCTGCGGTACGCCGATCGCGCTTATCACCTTGCTGGACGATGAGCGCCAGTGGTTCAAATCGCGGGTGGGTGTGGAGCGGAGTGAGATTCCCCGTGACCAGGCGCTGTGCAATCACACCATCACCGCCCCCGATCAATTCCTGCTCGTGCAGGATGCCCGCCATGACGGTCGCTTTGCCGATACCCTGCTGGTAACTGATGAACCGCACATCCGTTTTTATGCGGGGATCGCGCTGGTCACATCCAAGGGCGAAGCGCTGGGAACCATCTGCGTGATGGACTCGGAACCCCGCGAATTGACGGGCGAACAAGTGGACGCGCTGCGGGTGCTGGCGCGGGAGGTCATCGAGCAGTTTGACCTGCGGCGCAGCATCACCACCCTGGAGCAATCGGTCTTCAAGCAGGAAAAATACATCGACCAATTGCAGGAATATCAGCGCGAATTGGAGAAGGTGCGGGCCGACTTTGAGAACCAATCCCTGACCGACCCGCTGACCGGCATTAGCAATCGCCGTGCATTCGACGCACGCTTCGAGGAGGAATTTCTACGGGCCCAGCGCTACAAAGTGGCTTGTTCCCTGATCCTGCTCGATATCGACCATTTCAAACAGTACAACGATACCTACGGTCACACTGCGGGCGATGAAGCGCTCAAGGCGGTTGGTATCCTGCTCAAGGCCGATGTCCGCATCCATGACATGGTGGCGCGTTATGGCGGGGAGGAGTTCGCGGTCATTTTGCCCAATACCGATATCAAAGGCGCCATGGTCATGGGTGAACGCTTTCGGCGCAGCATCCAGCGCGCCACATGGAAGCATGCTCAATTGACCATCAGCGTGGGGGTGGCCAGCCTGCATGCCGGGTTGCAAAAACCAGCCGACCTGCTCGCCGCAAGCGATGCGGCGCTATATCAGGCCAAGCATTCCGGCCGCAACACCGTCATCGGCCCTGATTCCGAGCTGGGTGAGTGACTTGTCGTAAAAATGGGGGCGGGTTATTTGCCTGCTATCCGCTTCTTCAACTCCTGCGGGTCAAGGAACATTTCCACGTAGCCGCAATTCAAACAGGCACGGGCCTGTTTGACCTGGGTGACCGTGCGTAACATGCCGGTTTGTTTTTTCGAAACATAACCCATCTGGCTGCTGGTCGAGACGGTGCCTTCGTCCATGGGTTCGTTGCACTTGGGGCAGGGGTGGGTATCCATTGCGGCTCCTTTGGGGGATGAACAGGGTGGCTGGCGATTGAAGAATTATAATGACTCCAGTTTTTTGTTTGCATCCATCATTTGTCATTTCAAAGGAGAATTGCAATGACCAAAGAGACCATCGAAGCGCAGCGTCGTCGTAAGGGGGCGCCGCCCACAGAGCGGGCACAGGCGCCTCGTCGTGAAACCGGCAGCGGGGGAGGCGGAGGCGGGTTTTCATCCCCGGGTGGCGGATATCAAGGCCCCACCGGCGGTGGAGGCTTTGCTCCGCGCGGCAGGCAGGTGGGCGGGTGTGGGTCGGTCCTGTTCATCATCGTGATCATCGCTTTTTATTTGTTGTCCAATGGCGGCGGCTCTGACTTTAGCTCAGACCAGCCGCTCGATTCGGCCCCGGCCTTCGATCAGACCCAACCCCCGGCTGACTCAGGCTTTGTGCCGCAATCGAACTTTACACCGCCGGTGGCAGCCTCGGGCGCGGGGCAGACCTGGACCGTGCTGTTGTATCAGGACGCTGATGACAAGATCCTGGAGAAGGACATTTTCATCGACCTGAACGAAGCCGAACGCATTGGCTCGAGTGACCGTGTGAAGATCGTGGCGCAGATCGACCGCTTCGCAGGTGCGTATGGGGGTGACGGCAATTGGACCGGCACGCGGCGATACTTCATCACGCAGGATAACGACTTGAACGCCATTAATTCACAGGTCGTGGATGAACTGGGCGAAGCCAACATGAGCGATGGCCGTTCGCTGGTGGATTTTGTGGAATGGGCCGTGCAGAATTATCCCGCCGATAAATATGTGCTTATCCTTTCCGACCACGGCATGGGCTGGCCCGGTGGTTGGAGCGACCCCGACCCTGGCCGTTCCAGCGGAGGCAGTTCGCCGCTGGCCTCCCGCCTGGGCGCGAATCTCTTTTTGAACAACCTCGATGCTGCGCTGCAACAAAGCCGGGATGCGACCGGCATCGGCCAGTTCGAGATCGTGGGCATGGATGCCTGCCTCATGGCGCAACTGGAAGTGATGAGCGCGCTTCAACCTCACGCCCGGTTTGCGGTGGCCTCCGAGGAAACGGAACCTGCCCTCGGCTGGGCCTATGCCGCCTTCCTCGGCGACCTCGTCACCAACCCTGATATGGACGGCGCCGAATTGAGCCGCCGCATCGTGCAAAGTTACATCGCCGGTGACCAGCGTGTCACCGACCCGGCCGCGCGCGCCGATTTTATGCAAGGCGGCTCACCGTTGGGCGGACTCTTCGGCGCGGCTCCCGCCTCTGCTGACGAGGTAATCGCGCAACTCGAACGCGATATCACCATCTCGGCCATCGACCTGCAAACCCTGCCCGCGTTGATGCAATCTTTCAATGACTTTGCCTACGCCCTGCAGGATGAAGACCAGCAAAGTGTGGCTGAAGCCCGCCGGTATGCCCAATCGTATACCAGCATCTTTGGCCGCGAAGTGCCGCCCTCCTACATCGACATCGGTCACTTTGCCAGCCTGCTGGCGAACAACACCTCCAATGCGCGCGTCCGGCAGGCGGCCAACCAGGTGCTTTCAAGCCTGCAGCAGACCGTCATTGCCGAGCGGCATGGCTCCGGCAAAAAAGGCTCCACTGGGTTGGCCATTTACTTCCCCAACTCAACGCTGTACTCCTCGCCTCTCACCGGACCTCAATCCTACACCGCCATTGCCGACCGTTTCGCCGCTGAATCCTTGTGGGATGACTTCCTGGCCTATCACTACATCAATATCAGTTTTGAGTCGCAGGTGCGTGCACCGAGCGTGCCCAGTTCGTTCACCGTCCGCGCGCCGGGGCAGGGGAGTAATATCACCGTTTCCGAGATCTCCAAATCCAGCGACGTGGCCGGACCCAATCAGCCCGTTCGCTTGCAGGCGGATGTTACCGGGGAGAATATCGGCTACATCTACTTCTTCACCGGCTTCTACGATTCCGCCTCCAACTCCATCGCCGTGCTGGATACTGACTTCCTCGAAAGCCCCGATACCCGCGAAGTGAACGGCGTTTTTTACCCGGCCTGGGGCACGGACTTCACCCTGTCCTTCAACTGGGAACCGACCGTCTTTGCCATCAACACCGGGCGCGAGAAACCCACGGCGCTGTTCAATCCGCTTTCCTACGGCGCGACCTTTGAAGAGACCACCTATGCCGTCAATGGCACCTACACCTTCAGCGACTCTGGTGCAGCGGTGGATGCGCAACTGCTCTTTCAAAATGGCCGGCTGGTGCAGGTCTTTGGCCTGAGCGGGGATGCCAGCGCCGCGGCGCCGCGCGAGATCACCCCGCAACCCGGCGACACCTTCACCCTGCTCGAAAAATGGATCGACGACCCCGGCGGCTCGCCGCAGATCGTCTACCAGACCGGTGCCACGCTCACCTTTGGCGACGAGCCCTTCCAATGGGAGCAGCTCTTTGCTGCGGCAGGCGAGTATGTGGTTGGCTTCATTATCGAAGACTTGGATGGGAATCAATATCCGGTCTATACCCAGGTCACGGTTCAGTAGCGGCGGGGCGCAGGTTGTTTTGGCGGGCTGGCATCCCGAAAGGATGCCAGCCCGCTTTGATTCTGGCTATGCCTCCGCTTTCAACGCCGAGCGTGTCCACAATGCGCCGAGCAGGTCCACGGCGCCGAGCGCAACCATGATGGGTCCCACCAGGCCCGCGATCACGAAGGCCGTGAAGGCCACGAAAACCCCAATGCGGGCCGGGACGGTCCATTGCGCGAAGGGACGCAAGTTTGCACGGGCGGCGGAGATGTAATAGAAAGACAGCACCAGCGCCAGTATGCCAACGACGTGCGGCCATACTTCGTCGGTGGCGGGGATGCCAAACAGGCCCAGTACGAGGTTGGGGCTGAAGATGAAGCCGAGGCCCATGCCAATGAGATAGACGCCAAAGGCCAGCAGGGAAGTGGATGATTTCTTCATGAGAATACTCCTTGTTGAGATGGGTGTGGGTTGCCAATTTGTGATCGGGAGTATAGAACTCGTGATGGGTGGTTGTCACCACACGAATGTGGGTAAAATGGGGTGGAATTTATGACTCACGCCTCCTGGAAACCGCGCGAACTGGAGATCCTGCAATTGCTGGCGCAGGGGCTCACCAATCCTGAGATCGCCTCGCGCCTGCATCTCTCACAGGAAACGGTGCGTTGGTATAACAAGCAGATCTTCGGGAAGTTGGGTGTTTCGAACCGGACTCAGGCGGTGCAAAAGGCTGAAGAGCAGAATCTGTTTCAAGGTCCAGCAAGAGGCGCGGCGGTCAAACAGTCGCAGCAGGGAGTGGTGCGGTACGTCTCGAATGGGGGCATCCACATTGCATACAAGGTCATCGGCGATGGTCCGGTGGATTTGTTGTTCATCCACGGTTTTCTTTCCAATCTGGAGATCGCTTTTGAAGAGCCTGAGTACGCCGGGTTCTTTGAGCGGCTCGGTGCATTTGCGCGCGTGATCCTGTTCGACAAACGCGGCATGGGACTCTCGGACCGGGTGCAGGGTGCGCCGTCTTTGGAAGATACGCTGAGCGATGCCTTGTGTGTGCTTGATGCCGCCGGTTCGGCCCGGACCTTTGTGATGGGTACCTCCGAAGGTGGCGCGGTTTCTGTTTTGCTGGCTTCCACGTTTCCCGAGCGTGTGCGCGGTTTGATCCTGTATTCATCCACGCCAAAGCTGGTGCAGACCCAGGGTGAACCGGAATGGGCGGACGATGAAGAGACCTTTGAGCGTGGATTGGAGCGCATCCGCGCGCAGTGGGGTGGGCCGTGGGGGCTTGAGCATTTCGCGCCGTTGCGGGCGCAGAGTGAATCCTTTCGCCATTGGTGGGCAAAGGTGTTGCGCTCTTCGACCAGTCCGTCGGAGGCAAGCGCTGTATTGCGGGTGTTGCGCGATATTGACATTCGCCCGCTCCTGCCACACGTCCATACCCGGGCGCTGGTCATGCATAAGACCCATGACCGCATTGTGGCTGTGGGCGCGGGCCGGTATCTTGCCGCACACCTGCCGCATGCCCGCTATATGGAATTGAACGGCGCCGACCATTTCTTTTTTGTGGAAAGTGAAAAGATCGTCGCTGAGATCGAGACGTTCGTGCGCGAAGCAGAGGCTGCCTTTGCCGACACCTGGATCGGGATCGTTCTGTATGTGAACCTGCCGCAGGCGGATAAAAAGGAAAGACTGCTGCAGACAGCGTTTGAGGAGGCGCGTGCCAGAGGCGCCGTGTTCACAGAGCAGGATGCCGTGGCCGTGTTCGATAGCCCCAGCCGCGCGATCCAATGCGCGTTGCGGTTGCGCAATGCCATCCCCGATGAAGCGCTGCGCCTTAGTTTGCATGTGGGCGAGTGTGGCCTGGCGCACAACCAACCGGCCGCCAGCGTCACCGAGATCGCCCGCCGGGCCGCGCAGGCTGCGCCATCGGGCAAGATCATCCTTACCCAAACCCTGCGCGATATCCTGGCTGGTTCCGGCGTGATCTTTGACCTGCGCCAGATCCATGTGCCTGGCAAAAGATCAGAGAAAGGGTTGTTGTATGCCCTGCAATAAAAAGGAGACCATGAGAAACAAAACCTGCCCCACTTGTGCCTGTATGAAGATCGAGCGCGAACGAGATACATCGGAAAAGGCTCAATAAGATGTCTGTCAAAACCGCTGCTGTTATTGCCGGTCTTGTTACGTTTGTGGTGGTGATCCTGCTTTCGGTGCTGGCCGGTTTCATGCAAATGGTCGCCATGAACGGTCCGGCCACCTCCAGCCCGGGTTTCAATGCTGGCGTGATTCTGGCGATATGCCAGAGTCTGGTCCTGCTTGCGAGCATTATTCTGGCGCGTTGGTTGACGGCCTGGCTGATGACCAAATTTAACTGGAACGGCTTTCTGGCCATCCTGGTCGCGGTGTTGGGTGCTGCGGGGTTGGCCACGGGTATGTCATTCCTGTCCATGGTCACGGGTATGGTGCTGGCAGGGGTGAGATAAGTCATGGAACAACAAGCGCTTCTCCAACGAACGGCTGCTTACATCAAAGCGGAATTCTCCGCCGACTCGTCCGGCCACGATTGGTGGCATATCTACCGGGTCTGGAAGAACGCCATCACCATTTGCGAACAGGAGGGAGGCGATGGCTTCATCGTCCAACTTGCCGCCCTGCTCCATGACCTGGATGATTGGAAGTTCAACGAAGCAGGGGATGAGACCCCGCATCGCGCCAAAGCCTGGCTTGATTCGCTTGCGATCGACCCCTCCGTCACTGATGCTGTGTGCCGCATTATCATGCATATCTCCTACAAAGGCGCCGGTGTGGAAAATAAAATGGACTCGCTCGAAGGCTTCATCGTGCAAGATGCCGACCGGCTCGATGCCATCGGCGCCATTGGCATCGGACGGGCCTTCGCCTACGGCGGCTGGAAGAACCGTCCGCTCTACGACCCTGAGTTACCGCCGCAGCTGCATCAGACCTTCGAGCAATACAAGAACAGCAAGAGCGCCACGATCAATCACTTTTACGAAAAGCTGCTCCTGCTTAAAGATATGATGAACACCACCACCGCCAAACGCATCGCCGAACAACGGCATGCCGTGATGGTGCAATTCCTTGAACAGTTCATGAATGAATGGGAAGGTAAAGACATCCATTAGTTGAGATCGACCACTCTTCAGGTTCAGGTAACACCCCTCGCCAGCAGGGTGTGAAATCAGACCTGCTCTCCTATAATTCGTACACCCTGCCCGGTGAAGGAGAGTTGCCATGAGAGCGACCTTATTAACTGCTTTATTCCTTGTTTTGGTATTAGCTGCTTGCAGTACTTCCAATTCCGAACCATTGGCCACGCCCACGCCGGGTAATAGCCCGGAGCCCACCTCCACACCGGAGCCAGAGAACACACCCACCCCGGCCCCTACAGTTGATGAAGCGACGGCGGCCGGGTTTCTGTTCGATATCAGGAGCAAGCCCAGTGGGATGAAAGACCCGTATGGCGTGGCGGTTAATTCTAAAGGGTTGATCCATGTCAGTGATGCGGGGGCCAGCCGGGTGTTGGTCTTTGACCGTGAAGGTGAGTTGGTGTCCAAGTGGGATGCGCATGGCAGCGCTGCCGGGCAGTTCAAGTCCCTGGGCTTTGGCGGGCTGGCGATCGATGCCAATGACAATGTGTTCGTGGTCGATAATGGCAATCATCGCATTCAGAAGTTCGATGCAGACGGCAATTTTCTGGTGCAATGGGGGAGCGAGGGGCGTGAGGAGGGACAGTTCATCCGCGCCATTGGGATCACCGTTGACCGGGATGGGAACGTCTATGTGACCGATGATGGCAACCCCTATGTGCAGAAGTTCGATAATAACGGCACCTTTATCATGCGGTTTGGTGGTGGTGGGAGCGATGATGGGCAATTCCGGCATGCCACAGGAATTGCTGTGGACGGCGATGGGAACATCTTTGTGGCAGATTACGAACTCAAGCGTGTGCAGAAATTCGATGCGAGCGGCGCGTATATCCGTCAGTGGCGCATGGGTACCGATATCGGTGCGCGGGGTATTCCGGAGGCGATCGCCATCGACTCGGTTGGGAATGTGTATGTGTCTGACTATGCCTTGGGGCGGATCCAGATCTTTGATACGGA
The DNA here is from genome assembly GCA_964547115.1 of uncultured Anaerolinea sp. Taxonomy (GTDB): domain Bacteria; phylum Chloroflexota; class Anaerolineae; order Anaerolineales; family Villigracilaceae; genus Defluviilinea. The sequence continues at coordinate 9,370 of CAZJMZ010000015.1, forward strand.
TGGGAATTTTCTGCGAGCAATCAGTTCTCAGAGTGTTGGCGCTGCGTTTTTCAAGCGCCCCACCGGGCTGGCATTCGATGCTGGAAGACGGTTGTATGTTGTAAATCAATCGGGTGGAAAGGTCTCTGTCTTTCAGTTGCCCTGAGTTTGTGGATTGCTAATGCTCCGCTGTATGAGGGTAGAATTGTTCCAGTTGAGCTTTGGAAGGGACCTGCCGATGAAGACGATCCTTATTTTCTTTTTTGCGGTGCTCAGCGAAGTGACCGCCACCACCGCGTTGAAATTTTCTGAAGGCTTTACCAAACTGGTGCCCAGTGTCGTTGTGGTGGTGGGATATGGCTTGTCGTTCTATTTGCTTTCCCTCAGCCTCAAAGTGATCCCGCTGGGCACGGCCTATGCCATGTGGTCAGGCATCGGCATTGTATTGACGGTTATTGCCGGATTGATCCTATGGCGTGAACCGCTCGATTGGGCGCGTGGAGTTGGCATTTTCCTCATCATGCTGGGTATCGTCATCATCAACCTGTTCTCACGAACGCCGACGCATTGATACGGGGGCTTGACTACTTACTAACTAGTAAGTAAAATGCTGGCATGGTAAAGATCGAGAACAGTCAGCGCACGATCCTGAATCTGGCTGAAGCCATGTTGCAAGATCGAGGCTTCAACGGGTTCAGTTATGCTCATATTGCGGCTGAGTTGGGGGTAAAGAATGCCGCCATCCACTATCACTTTCCGAGCAAGGAAGCATTGGGGAGTGCGGTGATCAGGCGGTATCGCGAGCGCTTTCAGTTGTGGGTCAACAATGCGCGCGTGAAGGACCTTTCACCGGAAAAGAAACTGGACTGGTTCTTCAGCATCTATTCCAACATGCGCGCGGACCAGGGCAAGGTCTGTCTGGTGGGCGTGATCGAGGCAGAGTTCAATTCGATCCCCGGGCAACTGCAGGAGGAGGTGCGTGGCTTGCACAAGGAATTGCTCCAATGGTTGGAAGCAACTTTGGACGAAGGTCGCGAAGCGGGTGTCTTCCGGTTCAATGGGGAGGCGGCTGGCAAGGCGGCGGTGGTCATGTCCACGCTGCAGGGCGCGTTACAAATGGCGCGCGCGTTAGGCAACGCCAAATTCAAGCAGACGATCGAGCAGTTGAAGTTGGACCTGCTCGTGTAAATTTTTTTGTCGTCAGAACTTACTATGTAGTAAGTAATTTATTCAGGAGAAAAATCATGACAACTTTAATATCCGCGGATGCAAAACAACAGGCTCTGGTGAACAGGGTCTACCAGGCGTTCTTCAGCCCTTCAAAATATGAAGTGAAATCATCAGATAAGGAAGTGCTCGAGCGGGGTGAGCATGGCCGCGTTTCGTTCGAGGGTGGCGAGTTGATGGTGACGACCTGGGGTGCGAAGGAACGCCCGGCAGTGTTGTTGATGCATGGCTGGGGTGGTGCGCGTGCGCAGATGACCGGCTTTGTGGAAGCATTGCTGGCAGCCGGGTATCGCGTGGTGGCGTATGACCAGCCCGCGCATGGCGATTCGGATGGACGCCTGACGAACATCCTTGAGATCGCGCCGACCATGCTGTTGCTGGCTCAACATGCGGGGCCGTTCGAGGCGGTGATCGCGCACTCGTTCGGGACACTGGTCACTTCTTATGCACTGACAAATCTAGCTTTCCCGCAGCCTGCAAAACTGGTGTATTTCGGCGCGTTCAACCGCCTGTTGGATTCATTGCCCCGTTTTCAAGTGATCGCGAAATTGCCCGACGAGATCATGGATGGATTGCGGGAGACCTTGTATGAAAAGTTCGGGCGCGGAACGCTGGATTCGATCGTGCATGCGGAGCTGGTGCAGCAGCTCAACATCCCGGCCTTGATGTTCCATGATGTATCGGATAACGTCACGCCGGTGGACGACAGCCGCGCGATCGCCGAAGCCTGGCGCAGCGCCCGCTATATCGAGACGAGCGGACTGGGGCACCGTGGCGCGCTGCAGTCTGAAGAGGTCCGCGGGCAGGTTGTTGAATTCTTGAAAAGTTGACCGGCAGATTTATGCGTGTTCGCTTTGCATGGGGCGGTACGGTTCCTCTCGCACGAGATGCCCGTAGATGATCTTCAGGAACAAGGCGGGCGCCAGCCATTCGAAACCTGCCACAGGTTCGATGATATAAAGATTCAACAGAATGGCGAGCATGATGACCCCAAAAGCCATGGGCCGTTGCAGGTACAGCGGCATCTGTAATACCAGTATGGCTGAAACGACCAGAATGGCATACCAGCTGATCCCGTAGACCCAGTTCGATTGCCCGAACAGGAACCCGATGAGGAGCGGATGTACGTGCAATACGGTGAAAACAAGATGGTTTTTTACGAACCTCAAAAGACCTGTCTCTTCGGCCTGGAGCGGAGCATGGTAGAAGCGCTTGCAACTGTTCAAGGCATTGGCCACCACACCGCCCAGCACGTCGAGGGCGAGCAGGCCCGCAATGACATATTGCCAGCCTGTCCACGGGATGGCTTTTTCCCAAACGGCCCAGCCTGCCAATGCCGTGGCCAGCAGCCCGAAGGACCAGACCAGCATTTGCTCCTGTCTGGTCGCGCCGGTGCCAAAAAAACCATCCGGCTTGCCGGAATACTGCCAGTGGATGTGAACGGGTTGTTGATTCATAAATACCTCAATATTATTGCTCTTTGCTCAAGCGTTCGCTGACTTCCCATAAACGTCTTGCCAGATCAGCATCCTGAGAGAGTTGGGATGAAGGAACCGCTTCGCGTTTGACAAAATAGCGGCCTGTCACGCCGTCCATAGCCTCGGATGTGGCGAGGAAGACAGTGTTATCTGCACCCTGCTCGGGCGGGATCGTGACCCACGAAACGATCCATTTGAACAGCGGGCCAAAAATGGAGAAATCAGTGCTGAAAATATTCGTGGTGACTCCACCCGGGTGTACAGCATTGACCGTCACGCCGCTGCCTTGCAGGCGCCGCGCAAGTTCATAGGTAAAGAGAATGTTCGCCAGTTTGGATCGGGCATATGCGCCAAACCCGAAATAGGACTTGTCGAAATTCAGGTCGTCAAGGTCCAACTGGCCGTAGAGGTGCGCGTTGGAGGCGACGTTGATGATGCGAGCCCCGGGTTGCAAATGGTCGAGTAACAGATTGGTGAGCGCGAACGGTGCCAGATGATTCACCAGAAAGGTCTGCTCGACGTGGTAACGGGTGCGGTGCCGCCGGTTGAAATAGGCCCCGGCATTGTTGACCAGCACGTCCAGTTTGGGAAAGCGGTCTTTGACCTCCTGCGTTAGGCGTCGTATCTGGCCAAGGTTGGTGAAATCGGCCAGCAGCGGATGGATGGCCTGATTGCCGCTCTGGGTGCGGATCTGTTGAACGACAGTTTCAACTTTGGCCGGGTTGCGCCCCACGAGCAGCAGTTCGTGTCCCTGTGCGGCCAGGAGACGCGCGGCGGCTTCGCCGATACCGGACGTTGAGCCGGTGATCATGATCAGTTTTTTGGGCATAGTGTGCCCTCCTGTGAAGTAATGTGCCATAAGCATACTCATTCTTCATGATGCAAGGGTGAGAAAGGCTGTATAAAAAACTCCCTCGGCTTGAAAGCATGAGGGAGTTTTTGTTCTCAATACCCCGCGGGAGCCTGATCGAACCAGGGCCTGGCTTTTTCAAGCTGCCCTGCTAGCCGGAACAACGTCGCCTCATCGCCCCACTTGCCAACGAAGTGCATGCCAATGGGCAGGCCTTCCGCATTCCAATGCAGCGGCACCGACATGGCCGGCTGCCCGGTGACGTTGAATACAGGCGTCCAGGGGACGAATTCGAAGGTTTGGGCTGCCAGCGGTTTGATGATGCCCATGGCTTTCAGGATCCACGTCTGCCCGGTGCGGGCAATGAACTTCAACTGGGTTTGTTCGGCGGCTGTGGGTTTCAATGCGCCGATCTTGACCGGCGGCTGGTTTAGCACGGGAGTCAGGAGCGCATCGTAGTTTTGGAAGAAGCGCCCGATATCGCGTGAAACGACCTGCAAATACCGACTGGCCCTGGCGTAGTCTGAAGCCTTGAGAATGCTGCCGAACAGGCCCACCCCAAACGTGGAAATATCGAAATCATCGATCGAAACTTTCCTGCCGGTGAGCGCAGCGATCTCTTCGATATCGGCGCGCATCTGCCCGGCGATGATGGTGAGGAAGCTCAATGAAAATTCTTCGCCGTTGATGGCCGGTGTCGCTTCGACGACCTCATGCCCCAGGGCTTGCAACAAAGCTGCGGTTTCCTCCACGCCCCGCACGCAATCGGCATGGACGTTCTTGCCCATCAGCGGTTTGGTGCTGACGGCGATGCGTAATTTACCGGTGCGTTTGCCTACTTCCTTGAGGAACGGCCCCGCTTCAGGGATGGCATATGGCGCACCGACATCGGCTCCCTGGGTGGCATCGAGCATGGCAGCCGAGTCGCGCACGGAACGGGTGAGCACATGCTCAATGGCAAATCCCTGCCAGGCTTCGCCGATGAATGGGCCGATGGGGGTGCGTCCGCGGGTGGGCTTGAGACCGAACAAGCCGCAGGCCGAAGCCGGAATGCGGATCGAGCCGCCGCCATCGCCGCCGGAAGCGAGCGGCACCAGGCGGGCCGCCACAGCTGCTCCGGAACCACCGGAGGAACCGCCCGGGGTGCGGGAAAGATCCCAGGGGTTGTGAGCAGGCCCAAGAGCGTCTGATTCGGTGTAGGGGGTGAGTCCGAATTCGGGGGTGTTGGTCTTGCCGACCACGATCACGCCGCTGGCTTCCCAGCGTTTGGCCAGTTCAGAAGTGGCCGTGGCGGGAATGTTCTTCCACAGTTTGTTGCCGCTGCTGGTGGGAATGCCCTCCAGGGTGGCGATGAGGTCTTTCATCAGAAACGGCACACCCTTGAAGGGACCGTCAGGTAATTTGCTCTCGGCCATGCTGCGGGCGCGGTCATACAGTTTGTTGACCACCGCATTCAATTGTGGGTTGTGGGTTTCGATGCGTGTGATCGCTTCTTCGACCAGTTCCCCCGGTTTTACTTTCTTCTTGCGGACCAGTTCCGCCAGCCCCAAGCCATCGTAATTGCCATATTCTTTGAAAGCCATATGCAGCCTCCGTGATGCCAGGATGTTGTGGTCATTATAGCACTCGCACTGTTATACTTTGCTGCATGGAACTCACGCAAAATATTCACCTGCTCGGCGACCTGCTTGGGCGCGTCATCTCTGAATTGGAATCGCCGCACATCTTTGAGATCGAAGAGCGCATCCGCACGTTGGCGAAGGCGCGGCGGGGAGGCGATGAATTTGCCGCACTGGGCTTGCATGGCGAAGTGGCGGCGCTCACCAGCGAGCAGGCGCGGGTGGTTGCTGCGGCGTTCACCACGTATTTCGATCTCGTCAATCTTGCCGAGGAACACGAACGGGTGCAGGCGTTGCGTCAGCGTGAGAATGAATTTTTTCCAGAACCAGCCCCGGAGTCAGTGGGGGAGGCGGTGGCTCGTCTCAAAGCACGCGGAGTGACCGGGGAGCAGATGTCCGCTTTATTGGATGGACTCTCCATCGAGCTGGTCCTGACCGCGCACCCGACCGAGGCCCGCCGCCGTACCGTGCTCTCGAAGACGGAACGCATCACACAACTCCTCAGCCTGCTCAACCACAATGGGCTTTCTACTCACGAAAAGGCCGACGCCACGCGCTCACTGCATGCCGAGATCTCCGCGCTCTGGCTCACCGACCGGGCCCGCGCCGATAAGTTGACCGTGACCGATGAGGTGAAGACCGGCCTGTATCATGTGGATGCCTTTCTGTGGAACATCATCCCAACCCTGTATGATGACCTGAACGCCGCGCTCGAAAAATATTACCCCGGCGTGGCCAAGACTTCGCGGGCCTGGCTCAGGCTGGCTTCATGGGTTGGCGGCGACCGTGATGGCAACCCGTTCGTCACCACCGAAGTCACTGCCGAAACCCTGCGCCTGCATCGCGGCCTGGCCGTGGAGAATCATCGCCGCATGTTCCAGGAATTGGGGAGACGCCTGAGCGTGAGTTCGAACCGCATCCCGCCGCCGCAAGCCCTGCTCGATTGGATCGAAACCCGCCGCCCGTTCCCTTCGCACGTGGCTTACATTGAACAGCGTTACGCCACCGAGCCCTATCGTCTGATCCTCTCCCTGTTGACCAATGACATGGCCGAAGCCTCCCGTGATGACATGAAGAAACATCTATTGGGGCAATATCCGCACCAGGCGCGCCTCAATGCGGAATCATTGCGCGAGCCATTGGAGTTGATCGCCTCTGCGTTGCCACAAGTTCTGGTCGAAGACGAATTGAAGACCGCTCTGCAAAAGATGCGCGTCTTTGGCCTGCATGTGGCGCGGCTTGATATCCGCGAAGACTCAAGCCGCCTCAACGCCGCCTTGAGCGAGATCCTGCGGGCCTTGCGCATCGAAAACGATTTTGAGAATCTGCCCTCGGATGAACGTGAGAAATTGCTTGAACGTCTGCTGAACGAGCCCGCACCGAACTTCTCCAGCCACCCCGGCGTGACCGCCGCCACCGCTGAGACGTGGGCCTTGTTCCAGTTGATCGGGCGCACACGTGACGTGTACGGCGCCGACCTGCTTGGCCCCATCGTCATCTCGATGACCCGCACCGCCGCCGATGTGCTGACCGTGCTGCTGCTTGCCAAATGGGCGGGGTGCGCGTCTGTGCCGCAGATCGCGCCGTTGTTCGAGACCGTGCAAGACCTCCAGGATGCGCCGCGCATTCTGGGATTGCTCTTCACATCCGAAGTCTATCGTGCGCAATTGAAAGCGCATAACGACGAACAGATGGTGATGATCGGCTACTCAGACAGCAACAAGGATGGCGGTTATCTCATGGCGAACTGGTCGCTGTACCAGGCGCAGGAGGCGATCACCGTCACCGCCAAACAGCACGGCGTCAAACTGACCATCTTCCACGGGCGCGGTGGCACCATTGCGCGCGGGGGCGGGCCCGCCAACCGCGCCATCCGTTCCCAACCGGCGGG
>CAZJMZ010000015.1:16513-24187 GCA_964547115.1 uncultured Anaerolinea sp.
ACCCTGCTCAACAACTCCGAGATGTCGCTGCTCAAAGCGGATATGGAGATCGCCGCCCTGTACGTCTCCCTCGTTCCCGATCGCAGACTGGCCGATGGACTCTTCCACACCATCCGCGCCGAATACGAACGCACCCGCGACTCGGTCCTCGCCATCAGCCGCCACGCCTCTCTGCTCGACCTCGAGCCTGTCACACAACAAGCGGTCCAACTTCGCAACCCCTACGTGGACCCATTGAACTACATCCAGGTGGAGACTCTGCGTCGCCTGCGCAGCCTCCCCGACCAGGAAGGTGATGAGGCCAAAGCCCTGCGCGAAGTGATGGCGCTTACCATCAACGGTATCGCGGCAGGCTTGAAGAACACGGGCTGAGTTTATAACAGGGAGGTGTCGTTGCGACGCGCGTGCAGGCGTTCCTGCAAATATTCCCCGAGCGTGGCAAAACTCATTGAGATCAACAGCACGCACAGGGTGGGGGCGAACAGGATGAACGGGTTGCGATTGATCTGTGTGCGCCCCAGCAGGATCAGACCACCCCAACTCAGGTCCTGGAACCCGGTCCCGTCGTTGACCTGCAGGATCTGAATGCCCACATACCCCATCAGGGCTTCGAGCAAAATAACAGCGGGGATGTTGTTGATGACCCATACCAGGATCAAATTCAAAAGATGGGGGAGCACATGCCGCACGGTCTGGTGCCATGTCCCTGCACCCAAACTGCGCGCCGCCTCCATGAACACCTGTGACCGAAGCTGCAGCACCGACACGTGGACGAGTTTGGCCAAACTCACCCAATTAATGAGCGCGAAGGCCAGTGTGACGGTGATCAAGCCGCCTAAGACTATCCCGGTTGGGGTGGCGCGCAGGATCAGGATAAGGATGACCGCGAACATGAAGGCCGGGACGGCGCTCATCACATCCATCAGGCGCAGCAGGGATGGTTCAAGCCAGCGTTGCCCAAACCCGGCAGCAATGCCCACCACCAGGCCGATGAGCACAGCGAGCGGCATGGCCGTCAACACGAGGAACATGCCCGCCCGCGCGCCGTGGATGACATGGCTGAAGATGTCGCGGCCATACAGGTCGGTGCCGAGCAGATGCTCGGGGCGGCCGGGTTTGCCCGGGTTGTCGTACCAGGCGGGGGGTAGGTGAGAGCGTCCGATCTGCATCTGCGTGGGGTCGTAGGGTGCGATGAACGGGGCGAAGAGTCCGGTCAACCCCAGCAGCAGGATGACCAGCAAACTCAACCACACGCCCCATGGCATGGACCGCTTTGGGAGCATGTTATTGCGCCCTCAACTGTGGGTTGAACAGTGTATAGAGTATTTCCAGCAACAGGTTGGCGAGCGTGATAGCCAGGGCATAGATGAACGTGATGCCCATGATCATGGCAAAATCGAGCGCGTTGATCGAATCCCAGTATTCCCGGCCAAAGCCGGGGAAGCCGAAGATGCCTTCGATGATGAACGAACCTGCCAGCAGTTCTGCGAACAGGGGCAGCAGATAGGTGAGGATGGTGTTGAACGCATTGGGGAGCACATGTTTCCAGATCGTCTTGGCGCGGGTCAACCCTTTGGCACGCGCCGTGCGGATGTACTCGCCCGCCATCGCCTCCAGCATGGCCGTACGCGTCAGGCGGATCATGTTTGCCGTGGGGATGATCGCCAGCAGGATCGCAGAGATGAGCCAGTATTTTGGTTGCGTCCAATCGGGCACCACCTTGATCCACTTCAGCCAGGAGGCAAAGATCATCACCTGCAACAGTCCCAGCACGAACACGGGGATCGCCGCCAGTGTGGTGAAAAGCGTTGAGAGACTGCGTTCAAAAGGGGAGCGGTTCCATAATGCCGAGAGGATCCCGAGTGGCAGGCCCACAGCGAAGACCAGGCCAAAGGCCAGCGCCACCAGCCTCACGGTATATCCGAAGCGGCTGTTCCAGGGGCTTTGTCCCTCGGGGGCGGTGAAGAGAATATCATCCACGCCGCGCCCGGCCTGGCGCAGGGAGGGCCCCAGGTTCCCGCAGACCACCCCGCAATGAAATTCCCCGTCGATATGCACATCGCCGAACAGGTAGCGTATGAATTGCCGCCAGACCGGCAGGTCGATCCCGTAATAGGCGTTACGCATGGCGAGCGTTGCATCGCTCATGGCCACGTTACGCATGGCCCGCATTTGATTCTCAGGCGTATCCCACGGGCTGCCCGGAATGGTATGCACCAGCAGGAACACCAGCAGCTCCACGCTGAGCAGGATCAACACCACACGTGCCATACGTCTGGCCAGAAAACTCATCATTGCTGTCGGGATTATACGCCACGATGATACAATCGCGGCATGGGTATTCTCTATCTGGTCGCCACCCCCATCGGCAATCTCGAAGACCTCTCGCCGCGTGCGTTGCGCATTCTCAAAGAGGCCGTGCTGATCGCCGCTGAAGATACACGCCATACCGGCAAACTGCTCAAGCATTTCGAGATCGAGACCAGGACCACCAGTTACTTTGAACACAACAAACTCGATAAACTCGATTTCATCCTGGAACATCTCGGGCGTGGGGATGTGGCCTTGGTCTCGGATGCGGGCACGCCTGCCATCAACGACCCCGGCTATGAACTGGTGCGCGCCGCCCTCGCCTCCGGCTTCGACGTTCGGCCTGTTCCCGGCCCCTCGGCCCCGGTCTCCGCTTTGGCTGTCTCCGGCCTGCCCACCGACTCATTCCTCTACCTTGGCTACCTTCCGCACAGATCCAGCGAGCGCCGCAAATCGATCGGCCACGTTTCTGATGTGACGCACACGCTCATCTTTCTCGAATCGCCCTATCGCATCGTCGAAGCCCTGGAAGATCTGCACGCCCTGTTCGGCGACCGTCAGATATGCGTGGCCCGCGAAATGACCAAATTGTTCGAAGAGTACTGGCGCGGCACGCTGGGCGATGCGGTGACGTATTTCAAGTCGCAACCGGTGCGGGGTGAATTTACGCTGGTGGTGGCAGGCAAAAAGCAGTCAGAAAAAGAGATGTGGGATGAAGCCGAACTGCTGGCCGTGATCGAAAAGGAACGCTGGCTGGGCAAATCGGCCAGGGATATTTCATCCGAACTGGCCGGGATCAGCGGCTGGTCCAAGAAAGATATTTACGCACTGATCAACAAAACCAAATGAATTACAACGCCCTTTCCCTCCGGGATTTTCGTGCATTGTTCAAGACGCTGCCCGTCCCTGAACCGGCGGTCATTCAAGGCCGATATCGTGCTGCTTTTGTTGGCCCGGCTTGGCTGCGGGCCTCCGCCTCGCCGGCGCTGGCACTCACCGGGTTGGGCGGCTGGTGGGGCAAGGAATTTCACGCGGATGGCACCGCCATCAATCTCGTTGTACGGGCTGGCGTATTTTCAACCCGCTTTCCCATGCAGTTCGTTAGAGCCAGATCTTTCATCGATCAACAGGATGGTCTCGCCTTGCACTACCAACCCGGTAATCCCTTTCCGTGGATGTATGTGGTGGATGAGATCCGTCGCATCGACGAGCACAGCCTGCTGGGCATGACCATTCCAAACCTTCGTGGTCTGCGGCAGCTTGCCTTTCCCTTCCTCCTGCAACAAGACCTATCGCGACCAGCCTGACAAGGAAACCTCATGGATTACGATGCCCTCATCATCGGTTCTGGTTTTGGCGGTAGTGTGGCTGCGCTGCGCCTGAGCGAAAAAGGCTACCGGGTCGCGGTCATCGAACAGGGACGGCGCATCAGCCGGGAGGATATCGAAAAAGCCAATCGCTCTCCGCTTGATCTTTTCTGGATGCCGGGCCTGGGCCTCAAGGGGTTTTTCACCCAGCGTTTCTTCCAACATGTCAACATTGTGGGCGGGGTGGGGGTTGGCGGCGGCAGCCTGGTATATGCCGCGGTGTTGCTCGAGCCCAAGCCCGCCTTCTATCAAGACCCCGCCTGGAATCGCCTTGGCATCGATTGGCAAACCGAATTGCGCCCGCACTATCAAACTGCCGCACGCATGCTGGGGCGCGTCACCTGTCCCACCTCCCATCTTCAAGATGAGATCCTGCAAAAGACCGCCGAAGCCCTCAACGTCGCACACACCTTTGGCCCCGTCCCGCTCGGGATTTACTTTGGCAGCCCAAACTCGCCAGACCCTTTTTTCGATGGTGAGGGCCCCATCCGCAATGGTTGTATTGAATGTGGCGCCTGCCTGGCAGGGTGTGCGGTCGGCGCCAAAAACACCCTCGACAAAAACTACCTCTACTTTGCTGAAAAACTGGGTGCGGTCATTTTGCCCGAACGCAAAGCCGTATTGATTCGCCCGATTGCCGATGGCTATCAGGTTGAGATGCGCAACCCATTCACGGGGATGAAGTACCCGCCTCTCACCACCCGCAAACTGATCCTCTCCGCCGGAGTGTTGGGCACACTGGAGCTTTTATTTGCGTCACGCGCCGCCGGAGCTTTGCCACACCTCTCTTCCATGCTGGGGCAACGCGTGCGCACCAATTCAGAAGCCATTGCCGGGGTCCTGCACCCAGACCGCGCGGTGGATCTGACACATGGTCCCGCCATCTCCTCCGATTTCCATCCCAATGACAATACGCATGTCACTCAGAATCGCCTGCCACGCAGTTACTGGTTCATGAAACTATATTCCGGCCCGTTGGTGGATGGGTCGCGACCGCTCACTCGTGCCCTGAAAACTTTATTGCACTATATCCTGCATCCTCTGGAGGCGACGGCTTCCCTGCGGGTATTCAAAGATTGGCATAAACGCATCACCCTGATCTCCACCATGCAGAACCAGGACAATCAGATCGCCTTCACCTGGGGGCGTGGATGGTTCTCCGCCTTTCGGCAGGGATTGCAATCTGCCACGCCCTCTGGCAAACGGGCGCCCACTTACATCCCAGAAGCGAATGCCGCCGCACGGACCTTTGCAAATGTCTCTGGCGGCACACCGCATAACGCCCTGTTGGAGAGCGTGCTCAATATGTCTGTCACCGCGCACATCCTGGGCGGTTGCCCCATCGGCGCAAATGCCGGGCAGGGCGTCATTGACGCCAGCCATGAGGTCTTTAATTATCCCGGTCTGTATGTGGTGGATGCCTCCGCTATTCCGGCCAATGTCGGTGTCAACCCGAGCCTGACCATCACTGCTCTGGCTGAGCGAGCCATGAGTTTGATGGAGCGCCGGGTGTGACGCCGCCCCGGATGCGCGCCCGTGAACTCGGCCTTGTCCCCGGCGTTTTGCCAACGGGCCGGTGGAATGCCATCACTGATGTGGATGGGGTCGGTGTGGGGCAGGTCACCTTGATCGAAGGAACGTCCATTCGCACAGGGGTGACGGCGATCCTGCCGCATGGCGGGAATCTCTTTCAAGAGAAGGTCCCGGCAGGGATCGTGGTGGGCAATGGGTTTGGAAAGTTAATGGGGAGCACGCAGGTGGCAGAGTTGGGTGAGATCGAAACGCCGATCGTGTTGACGAACACCCTGGCAGTGCCGGTGGCTGCGGAAGCCCTCATCGATTGGACGTTGACACAGGCAGGCAACGCAGAAGTGCGGAGCGTGAACCCCGTAGTAGGGGAGACGAACGATGGTTGGTTGAATGACATCCGCCAGCGGGCAGTGACCAAGGCCTCTGTATTGAACGCGCTTGAGCAAGCCCAAGGGGGCCCAGTCACTGAGGGTTGTGTGGGGGCCGGAACCGGGACCGTCTGCTTCGGTTGGAAAGGTGGCATCGGCACCAGTTCGCGCCGATTGCCCGCCTCCCTGGGCGGATATACGGTGGGCGTCCTGGTGCAATCCAATTTCGGCGGGGTGCTGCAAATGGATGGCCTGCCGGTCGGCAGGCAACTGGGGCAATATTATCTGAAGGAACAACTGGATGATGCCTCCGCCGATGGTTCGGTCATGATCGTCGTTGCCACGGATGCGCCACTTTCAGACCGCAACCTCACGCGCCTGGCAAAACGCGGGCTGGCCGGGCTGGCCCGGACCGGCGCCTCCCTGAGCGATGGCTCGGGGGACTATGTGATCGCATTCTCAACGAGTGAGGCGGTACGGCGCACTGCCGAACGTCGCAGCACCGTCTGGCCTTACCCTGAAGTGCCGAATGCGGGCATGTCACCGTTATTTGAAGCTGTGATCGAAGCCACCGAGGAAGCGATTTATAATTCACTGTGCCTGGCAGAGACCATGACCGGTCAGCATGACCGGACCGTGGAGGCCCTGCCGTTGGAACCATTAAGATCATTGATCAAAGCTCGAACATAGATTGGAGTACCCATGGCAGAAGAAAAGAAAGCCGCAGAAAAAAAGGAAGAGAAACCCAAGCCGGTTGATAATCTCGTTGTTACGCAACACTCGATCAAGGTCAAGGGCCGCGAGTTGAAGTACACGGTCACAGCGGGGACGATGATCTTGAAAGAGGAGACAGCCGATCGGGAGAAAGAAGCGGAAGGCGAGAAGCCCAAGGCCCAGGTCTTCTTTGTCGCGTATACCCGGGATGGCGTCAAAGACCAGGCGAAGCGTCCGGTCACGTTTTCGTTCAATGGCGGACCGGGTTCCTCCTCCGTGTGGCTGCACATGGGCGTGTTGGGCCCCAAGCGGGTGTTGTTGAAGGATGATGGTGAGTTGCCGCCGCCGCCCTACAAGGTGGTGGACAATGAATTCTCGATCCTGGAGGAGACCGACCTGGTGTTCATTGACCCGATGAACACAGGCTACACCCGCCCGGTGGAAGGGGTGGCGCCCAGGCAGTGGCATGGCTTCAAAAAGGATATTGAACTGGTGGGTGATTTCATCCGCTTGTACACCACGCGCAACAATCGCTGGCTTTCACCCAAGTTTCTGATCGGTGAAAGTTATGGCACCACGCGCGCTTCGGGGCTTTCAGGCTATTTGCAGGAACGGCACGGCATGTACTTGAACGGGTTGATGCTGGTTTCGGTGGTGCTCGATTTCACCACGCTCGATTTCAATATCAATAATGATCTGCCCCATATCATGTTCCTGCCGGGGTACACGGCCACGGCCTGGTATCACGATGTGTTGAAGCCGCACAAGCCGTTGCAGGCGTGGCTCAAAGAAGCGGAGGAGTTCGCGCTCGGCGATTACGCCAGGGCCCTGCTCAAAGGCGATGCGCTGACCAAAGAGGAGCGGGCAGATATTGTAAAGCGCACGGCCTATTACACCGGCCTTTCAGAGCAGTTCATCGAACGCTCGAACCTGCGCATCAACGATCAGCGCTATTTCAAAGAGTTGTTGCGTGAGCGCGGGTTGACGGTGGGCCGCCTGGATTCGCGTTTATTGGGGCGCGACCGTTTGGGTGTGACCGAGAACGCTGAATATGACCCGTTGCTGACGAACATTCTGGGACCGTACACAGCCGCCTTTTATGATTACATCCGCCGCGAGTTGAAGTTCGAGTCAGACCTGCCGTATGAGATCCTGAGCGGTTTTGTGCATCCGTGGTCGTACAAGGAATTCGAGAATGCGTATGTCAATGTCGGCGAGACGTTGCGCGCCGCGATGACCTATAACCCCTATCTCAAGGTCTTTGTGGCGAATGGTTATTACGACCTGGGCACGCCCTATTTTGCCACCGAATATACGTTCAATCATCTCGGGCTGGATGAAAGCCTGCGCGATAACGTGACGATGGAATATTACGAAGCCGGGCA
>CAZJMZ010000016.1:0-22969 GCA_964547115.1 uncultured Anaerolinea sp.
GAAGATGCCCGGGCGGCGGGAAATTTTCTCGAAGGCCTCGGCAAGTACAAGTCCGGGGGTGACGCGCGAGTCTGTAAATCTTTGTTTCTGACGCTGGGTCCAGGGCCAGTGTTCCAATCCATAACCAGCAAGGTTGACCACCGCATCCATTTCGGAGAGGCGGTCAAGCCAGCCGCGGGTGGTCCGGCCGTCCCAATGAATTTGATGCGGGCGACGAGGAGACTGGCGGGTGAGAATATGAACGGCGTGGTGATGCTGGGTTAGGTGGCTGGCAAGGGCGGTACCGAGAAACCCGGAACCCCCGACAAGCAGAATGTTCATGGTGGTCCTTTATGACAGATACATACTATTCGATGAGGTGGTTTTACGAATTGGATGGTATGGCATATAATCATGCCCATTGCGGAGGCAGAATGCACGATCCCGTGCTGGTGCTCAACGCCAATTTTGAACCGATCAATGTCTGTAGCACACGTCGTGCGGTTGGATTGCTCCTGGCGGGCAAAGCCGATATGGTCGTCAACGGACGCGGTCACATAAAAACTGTAAAGCAATTGATTCCGCGCCCTTCGGTCATTCGGTTGGAGATGCAAATCCACCGGCCGAGACCACGCGTCAAGTTAACCCGGCGCGAGGTATTTCGACGCGACAATTATACCTGCCAGTATTGCGGGAAACGCGATAACGGCCTGACGGTGGATCATGTCTTTCCCCGGCACATGGGCGGGCAACACATCTGGACGAACGTGGTAACAGCCTGCCCGAGTTGCAATCACCGCAAAGGTGGGCGCAGGCTCGAGGAGGTGCATATGCATCTGCACCACTCACCCAAGGAACCGCCCGCCAACGCCCAATATATTTTCGGCAGGCACTTGAACGAATATAGCGAATGGGCGCCATTCATCAATGGCTGGTAAAAATCAAAGACGGTCACCCAATGAGGTGACCGTCTTTGATTTCAGGCGGAGTGCACGTCAGACATCGATATTCATGAAATCTCTAGCCACCACCACGTCACCTTGAAAGGTGCGGCGGGCTTCTGCAGCAATATCACCGTTGGCGAACCGGCCGGTGGGATAGTGGATAAGATATAACTGCCCCACCTCGGCCTTGGTGGCGATCTCTCCGGCCTGCTCCGCTGAGGAATGACCGAACGAATCCCCGCCTGCTTCGTGGATCAGGATATCGGCTCCGTCAGCCAGGCGGACAGTTTGCTCACAGGGTTCCGTGTCGCAGGAATAGGCCAGCACCTTGCCGTTCTTCTTGCATTCCACACGGATGCCAATGGTGGGGATCATATGATGAACAGGCGAAGAACGAACGTTGAAATCGGCGCAATCGAGCACATGCGCCAGTTCCACTTGAGGCAGGCGGTAAAAACCCACCGAGAAAAAGTTGGGCCATTCGGCCCAGCCATAAAAGCCCATCAATTGTTCGAGACGGTCGAGAGTGTAGTGCAAACCGTAAATATTGATCGGCCGGGTGCGGCCCATCAGCCACATGTCCATGAGTAACAACGGAACCCCCGAGACATGGTCGGGGTGGAAGTGGGTGATGATGATGTCGGTCAGTTCGTTGAAATCCACGCCCGCCTGTTCAAGGCGGACGACCGGATTACTGACACAGTCCACGAGAATCTTGCGTTCATCACCCAAAATAACGAGATGGGTGTTTTCATGGTCTTTCGATGGGACTGCGTTGGACGAACCAAGGACAATGACTTTGGGCACTCGGGCCTCCAATTACAGGTATGGGAATACCAGTTTAATAAGCTGCGGCGTAACGTAAACTTCAATTACAGCCGCGATCGCCAGCATAGGCACCACCAGGCCAACGAAGATCTTGAACCAATCGGCCATGGAATTTAGAAAGACATCGCCCAGGCTTTTATCAGGCTGCGGGGTGACCAGCACAGCACCCAGTTTCAATACGGCAGCTGTCGCCAGAACGACGGCGGTCAACTCGAAAATTCCATGCGGCAGGATGGCAGATGCAAACACCAGAACAGGCGAAAACTGAATCAGGGTTGCGCCACCCAGCACACCGCCGATCAACGCCATATTGACCATGAACAGGGTCACACCCAGGGTGCCGAAGGAGATCACACCCGCGAACAGGAACAGGACCGTGGCCCGCACATTGTTCAAGAAGATGAACGGCGCCGGAATGTTCTCATCGAGAAATTGCAGGTTACCCAGATTGTCACGAATCATGCACTGCGCCTGCTTGATCGTCTCTGGGGTAATGGGAATGTTCTGCGGCACCACCACCAAGACCCAAACATAACTGGCAGCAATGGTCACGATCGCCACTAGCAGCACGATTCGCACGGCATCGCGCATCTGGCGGATGGTTGCCGGGAGTTCCCGTAGATACCACTCGCCCAGCGACCGTGCCTCGCCCTTGACCCGTTTGACAAACACACGGCCCAAAGACCGGACGTTCAATGTATCGATCTCGCGCCCAAGCAGATATTCGCGCTTGAAGTGCGCCAACCCCAACCGGATGAGCAAACCCGAAAGCAGGGTCAGCGCGATCACGGCGTAGAATAGCACATTCCCATCGCCCCAAAATATCAAAATCGTCTCACCCTGCAATAGGAAGGCTACAGGCACAACGACAAAGGAGGCCAGCAGGTTCGCCGCCCGAATGGTGGTCGCCTGCACCGAAATGACAATTGCCGCGCTCACCATCAATACGGCATGCCCGAACGTTAGAAGGAGGATCAACAGGGTCATCTGCGGCGTTGGCAATGCCACGCCCTGACGGGTCAGCAACGCAAAGTACAGGAAGATCGAGCCGTAGCTGAAGATCAACGGTGTGGTGATGCCCACGAGCAACTTGCCCAGATACAGGTCACTGTCATCAAGTGGGGAACTCAACATCGGCTCGATGGTGCCACGTTCCTTCTCACCGACAAACGACTCCAACGCCACGATCAACGTGAACGAAAGCGGAAAGAATCCAATGACCAATACCACAAAGGGAATCACCCGGTCGACCAAAATATCACCGCCAAAGCGGTTCATAAAACCGACCGCCTGCCGTGTGGTGTTATCCGCGATGAAAGGAAACAGCGTCACCAGGATCAACATCGGCACGATGATGCGCCAGTCACGAAACTGGTCTAAAAACTCGCGCCGCGCCACCAACCAAATGCGAGACCATCTAGCCTGCATACGCCACCCCCTGCGCTTCGGCCATGGTCTTCAAATAGACATGTTCCAACTTTTTCGGGACCTCCTGGAACGAGACCAGCGGCGCATTCCGGGCCGTGAGCGCCTGCACTAGAATCGGATTCGACACCTGTGGCGCATCAACCTTGAACCGCAAACTGCTCGGGCCTCGATCAGTCATTTCCACACCTTGAGGCAGGTCAAACATCCCGGCGTCAAAGTCACGTGCGAACCGGGCTTCATATTCCACCGGTCCCAACACCGACCGCTTCAATTCATCCAATGTGCCATTCAACAGGATGCGACCGCGATAGATGATGGCGATCTGGTCTGCCAATGCTTCCGCTTCGGCCAGATTGTGCGTGCAAATAATTATGGTCCGCTGCGACGATTTCAACCGGGCGATCTCATTCCGCACCAACTGCGCCGATTCGGGATCCATCGCGGAGGTCGGCTCATCGAGCAGCAACACCGCCGGGTCGTGGATCAAGGCCCGTGCCAGGGCCAGTTTCTGCTTCATGCCTTTGGAATATTCACCAGAACGGCGCCGGGCGGCCTCCGCCAGCCCGAAATAGTCCAACAGATATTGACTGCGCGCTTTGCGCGTGGGAGCGTCCAACCCATAAACTTTGCCGAAAAATTCGAGATATTCTTCGCCTGTCATGCGCATGTACAAGCCATGCTGTTCGGTCAACACTCCGACGTTTGAACGCACCTCGAACGGATGCTTGACCACGTCGTAACCGCCCACCCGGGCCCAACCACGCGTGGGGCTGAGCAGGGAAGTCAGCATACGCACGGTCGTGGTCTTGCCCGCGCCATTTTGCCCCAGCAACCCCAGGATCTGCCCGGGTTGCACATTCAATGTCACTCCATTTACCGCCCAAAAATCGCTATTATATTGTTTACTCAAATCGTTGGTTTCGATCATGCAATGGATTTCCTATCGATAGATAAAATTGAGCATAGCATAGACAATAATACGGTCAATAAGACAACAGTAACCCCCGGCATCTTATCCCGGCTTAGGAAACGCTTACTTACGATGCCGCAAATACAGCCCTGCCGCGGCGCAGACCGCCACAATGCCCATGATGGTCTGGTTGATGTTGAGACCGCCGACCAATGAAGCATCGAGTCGCAAAAAGTCCAGAAAGAAGCGCCCAACCGGGTACACGATCAGGTAACAGAGGAAGATATCGCCATTTTTCAGCCGGTCGGCATATCGGCGCGAAATCCATATTAACAGGAACATATTCAACAAGTTCCACAGGGATTCATACAGGAACAGCGGATGATAATAATCCACGCCTTCGTAGCCGCGTAAGCGCCGCGCCGGCTCAATGAAGATTCTCCATGGCAGGTCTGTTGGCGCGCCGTACAACTCCTGATTGAAATAGTTCCCCCATCGCCCCACCGCCTGCCCCAACGCCAGAGACGGCGCGATGATATCGGCCCAGGCGGCAAAGCTCATACCATTGGCCCGTGCATAAAAGAATAAGACCACCGCCCCGCCGATCACTGCACCCGGAATACCCAACCCGCCCTTCCAAATGGCAAGGATATCAAGAATATGCACCGTACCACCCGCAAAATACGGGTTGACCATATCCCCGGTCAACGGGTCACGCACCAGCATGGCTGGTGATGGGGTAAAGATATGCCACAGACGTGCACCCAATATGCCGCCGATCATCAGATACACCAACAAATCCCACACGATATCGGGGTTCTGCCCGCGGCGTTGTGCTTCACGCCCTGCCAGCCATGCGCCCAATGCCGCGCCACTGACAATGATGATGCCATAAAAATGGATCACCCGCTCAGCACCAAATAAAATAAAGTAAATGCCGTCAAAGCGGATCTCAGGCATGTTGTTCAACTCCTACTGTTTCAGTTTGCCGCGCGCAAAACGGCGGACATACCACACTCGTTGCAGGGCCGTCAGGTTGGCGAACACAGCCAGAATTCCCAAACCCAGATACAACTGGTGGAAGATCAACGAAGGCGCCAGCACAATGTACCGCTCAGCCCGGGTCAACAACCCCACCTTGGCTTCATACCCCAGTCCCTCTGCCCGTGCCTTCACATACGAAACCAGCACCGAACCCGCTGCAGCAGCAAAGGTGAGCATGCCACCCAGCGTATCACCCCGCCCCAAAAAGTGATACAACAGGCCACCAAAGATGATCAACTCTGCATAGCGGTCCGAGACCGAATCGACGTATGCGCCCCAGTCGCTGGCCTCCCCGCGCAAACGCGCCATCGTGCCATCCAGCGCATCGATGGGCGTCATCAGAGCCACCAGCAAACCACCGGTCAGCATCTCGCCTTGTGAAAGAAAATACGCTCCCACAGTATTCCCAACCAGTCCCACCATGGTCATCATATTAGGTGTCATCCCAAGGCGGTTAAAAAAACCTCCCAGCGGATCTAACACCCACTTGAACCAAAACCGCAAATAATCAGTAAACGTCCGCCGGGTGGACGGTTTGGTGCTCGAAGCTTTTTCCATGAACGATTTCCTTTGGGACTGCAGACCCGCATCACGCGGCGCCTGAGCCTGATTCTTCCTCATCAAGCGGTTCCAACAATACATCCCTTTCCTTGCCCCCGCCCTGCGAAGGGCCAACCACGCCCTTCTCCTCCAACTGGTCGAGCAGGCGAGCCGCACGTGGATACCCGATGCGTAACCGCCGTTGTAACATCGAAGCCGAAGCCCGCTGACTTTGCCGCACGATCATCGTCGCTTTTTCGATCAACCCTTCATCTTCATTCTCTTCCGGCTCTTGCAGCAACGTCTCCCACGGCGGAGCATCGGTGCTGGCCTCCTCGGTCTTTTGCCAGTGCGCCAATACACGCTCGATCTCCATATCAGTCACATACACACCCTGCGCGCGGATGGGGTTGCCTACCTCCGGGTTCAAGAACAACATATCACCGCGCCCCAACAGACTCTCAGCGCCCGTCGTATCCAGGATCACCCGGCTATCCACGCCCGAGGCCACCGCAAACGCCAACCGTGCCGGGAAGTTGGCCTTGATCAGGCCGGTCACCACATCGGTGGAGGGGCGCTGCGTTGCGACGATCAAATGGATGCCCGTGGCGCGTGCCATCTGCGCCAAACGCACCAGGTTATGCTCGGTCTGGTCAGGCGCCGACATCATCAAGTCGGCCAGTTCATCGATGATGACCACAATGCGCGGCAGCGGGGTCTTGTTCGATTTGCGCAAGCGGCGGTTATAGGTTTCCAGGTCACGGGCGTGCTCGGCCTCGAGCAGGCGGTAGCGATGTTCCATCTCCACCACCACCCAGCGCAGCACACCCAGGATGCGGTCCACATTCGTTTCGACCTTGCCGTACAAATGCGGCAGGCCATTAAAGCGCAACAACTCCACCATCTTGGCATCGATCATCACCATGCGCAAGTCTTCCGGCGGATTATTCATCGCCAGACAGGTCGCCAGTGAGGTCACACAAACCGACTTGCCCGAACCGGTGGCGCCCGCAATGAGCAGATGCGGCATACGTGCCAGGTCTGCCACGAGCGGCTGCCCGGAAACGTCACGCCCCAAGGCCATGGCCAGCGGTGTGCCGATCTTGTGAAAGGATTCGGTCTCCAGCAGCGCCCGCAAACGGACGTTCGATTGGTGCGTGTTCGGCACTTCGATACCCACATAGGGTTTGCCCGGCACAGGCGCCTCGATGCGCAAGCGCTCCGCCGAAAGTGCCAACGCCAGGTCCTTTTGCAATGAGGCGATCTGCGCTACGCGCACCTTGATCTGCTGGGCTTCTTCTTCTGAACTGCCTGGCTTTTTCAAAAAACCAGGTTGAACGGCAAACTGCGTCACGGTGGGCCCCACGCGGAAACCGATCACCGTGGCAATGATGCCGAATTCGGCCAGCGTCTTTTCGATCATGCCCGCGGTCTGGTTGATGGTGCGTTCGTCGGGACGAGCGTTCTGGTCAGCGAGCAGAATGCTGAGCGATGGCAGGCGCGCATCGCGTTTGCGCGGCTCGGCAGGCTTCTTATCTTGATGGTCGGCCACCTTGAGCGATTTACGGAACTCCGGCGGCAAAACAGGCGCGGGTTTCTTGCGAACTTTCTCAGTTTCTTTTTTCTCTTCCGCCACGGGTTCGGGCTCGGTGATCAATTCGGGCTGTTGCGCCAAAACCGGTGCAGGGACTTCCTCACCCGCCATCTTCAACAGCCAGCGTTCAAGCATGGCCCAACCGTTCAACCCAGTCATTGCAAAGAACAGCCACAAGCCAAAGAGCAGCAGCGTGCCACCCAACGGAGTTGCCAGCCGCCAGAAAAGCTCGGTGAGCCCCCAGCCAATGCGCCCACCGTACGCGCCGGCCTCGGCGTCGATGAGGGAATTGCCTCCGAAAGCGGCGAACAGGCCAAGGGTGAGAAAAGAGGCGATCTCCAGTGCGAAGATGCGGCCCCAAGGGAGAGGCTGCCAGGTACGGCGCAGCAGTCTAAAGCCGGTATATCCAATGGCAATGACAACAATATAAGCGCCCCAGCCAAACCACAATTGCAGCCAGGCTGCCCAAGGCGTCAGCAATGCGCCCTGTGTGAAGTTGAACAACGCGAGCACGGTCATCAGCGCAAAGGCCAGGCAGATGACTCCGAACGCATCGCGCACGAAGCGCCCGAAGTGACGATTGAACATCACCACCTGGTCCAGCCAGCCGCTGGGAGGAGGTGCTTCAGATTCGTAGCGACGCCGCGACTGTTTCGTCATTCGTTGCCCAACCGCAAACTCAAGCCCAGGCGCTGGTGCGAGGGGTCTACATGCAGCACACGCACTTGCACGGTCTGCCCTTCTTTGAGGAGGTCACGCGGCGAACGCCCTTCGGTCAGCGACATTTCGGTGGCATGGATCAGGCCTTCCACACCCATTTCCAAACGCGCAAAGGCTCCATACGATAGCACACTGGTGACGATCGCAGGGAGGACACTACCGGTCGGGAACTCAGCATGCGCGCGCTCCCACGGATTGGGACTCATGCGCTTCAGACTCAGGGCCACCCGATTCCGCTCAACCGACATATCCAACACTTGAACCTGGATCTCCTCCCCTACTTTCACGATCATGCGCGGATGCAAGACCCGTCCCCATGAAAGTTCTGAGAGATGGATCAAGCCTTCCACCCCGCCCAGATCCACGAACACCCCAAAATCGGTGATGTTGGTGACCTTGCCCGCCACCCGCGACCCAACATGCAAGGCATGGAAAAGTTCCGTGCGCTTGCCAGATGGGGTCAACGCTGCACGTTCCGAAAGCACCACCCGCCCATCCTCCGGCACACACTCAATAACCTTGACCTTGAGATCACGACCCATATATGCATCAAGGCAACGATCACGGTCGGCGTCATGGTCACTCCCGGCGAGTTCCACCAAATGCGAGAACGGCACGAAGCCCGCGATATTCTCCGCCTCCACCAACAGGCCGCCGTGGTTATGCCCGCTGACTCTGACATCGAGGATGCAATCCTCGGCATACAGCCTGCGCGCAGCATCCCAGTCCACTTGCGGGGTTGCTGCAGCCTCTGCTTCAATGGGCTTCTCTGGCTGCGGCTCGATCACTTGTGATGGCTTGACCGATGCAACAGACCGAGGCGTGTGATATTGCTCCTCCTCGGCCAGCACTGACTGCCACCAGCCTTCGTCCGTTTCAGGCATGACATTGGTGTACTTGCGTTTTTGGTTGGATTGAACATTCATGATCAGCTCCGATCCCCTTCATTTTTCTCCATCTCAAGGATGGCGCGTGCAACTGCTTCAACAGCCACGCGTTGTTTGCGATACAAGTCCGCTTCAGACATGGCCAGCCGACCTGCCACTTCACGCACTTTGCGGCCTTCGATGAATTTCATTTCTAGGATGTTGTACAAGATCCATTCGCTGGTAAAGCGTCGGTCACCCTCCGGCTTGACCTGGTCCACAGCACGACGCAACAGGGCGCGCAAGGCATTGGAGGCATTGCCGTCATATTCATTGACCAGGGTCTGCACGATCTGCAAGCGCATCAGCGGGCTGTTCGATAACTTCGGGCCACCCCAGTAATGCGTCAGCGCATCTTTGACCCAGTCTGCCAGGTCTGATTCTTCCAGGGTTGGCGCGGCCAGCAGGTTGACGGCCGAGTCGTAGCGCCCGGCAGCACGGATGCGCTGCAGCATATCCATTTGAGGTTGCAGATCTTCCAGTGACCGGAAGACTCGCTGCTGCAACTGGCGATCTTCAAGCGCGAAAGCCACGCGGTTGGCCAGCAACCATAGGGCGTCACGCTGGTCGCCATCCAGCGGACGGTCGGCTTTGCGCGCCACCCCCAGCACGCCCAACAACGGCGGGACCTCATCCCGGTCGCCACTGATCTTGCGCTGGTGCAGGGGTAGGATCCAGAAATCGCCCCAGGTAAACTCGCGCCGTTCGCCGGTCTCGCCGCTATTGCCAACCACCAGCAAGGCTTCGCTGAGATTTTCCCGCTCCAGCATGTGACGGTTGCCTGCCACCACACTCAATGATAGTTCATTCCCATCCAATGCAGCCACGAAGGCACAAGGGGATTGCAAATGGTCACGTACCGCCGCCAGCACGTTTTCAAGGAACTGCTGCAGGTCGCCGCGGGTGAGCAGGCGTTCTTCGATGTTCTGTAATAACTGGATCTCGGAGCGGTCACGACCAAAGAACAAGACCCGCTCCCACAACGGAGCGAACAAGGTGATGGCATGTTCGAAGAGCAACACAGTCACCACCATCACGAACGGCACCAGACCCGAATATGGGTCGCCTTGAAAGATCTCGCCCGCGCGGCGGACCAGCGTCATCATGGTCAGGGCCAGCGAAGCGGTCACGGGCCCGCGCAGAAGCCATTTGAACAGACGGCTCTTCACCACCCGGTCTGGCCACGAGACTCCAAAGAACGCCACCGCATACGCCATCACAATGACCAGAACCGCCACCAACAGGTTGATGACGAACGCCACGCTCCAGAAGACCAACGGGAATTGCGCCGCAAACCCCGATCCGTACAACAGATACGGATACGACCCCAGCGCCGGGGCGGTGGCGCCAGCCATCAGGTACAACATGCGCCGCTGGCCCGAGCGCGTCAACATCTTGCGATAAGCACGGATGAAGTTATAACCCGCCCATGCAATAACGACGATGTACGATACCGTAAAGACTTGTGTCCAGACAGTGCGCTGCAAGTGCGGGGCCGGCTTGCCATCCACCACCAGACCATTGACCAGCAGGCCCGAAGCCAGCATCAGCAGAAAGATGACCGACAGCCCGTATACCAGGCGCACAGCCAGGCGCCGCCGTCCACGCGAAGGACGGCCCGCCGTGACCAGCAAGGCATCAGACAAATGTAAATATGAAGGAGGCAGGAAGATGATACCGATCCACTGCAACCGCAGCAGCAACTCGATCCCCCAATCAGGCACGGTCTGGTTTTGCAAGGCTTCCGTCGTAAAGACCACCACAACGCAAAGCAGGATGATCGCGAACGACCGCGCCACCCGATCCCGCAAATTGAACGAAAGCGCATACAGAAACAACGAGAACGCCGTAATGGCAATCCCCGCGTTCAGTATGTTGTTCAAATTTTGGAGCCCCGCCAGCAAGCCTTCCATCCAACCGTTAAACATGACAACCTTTCAAGATTACTTTAATGCTCTCCCAAAGAACAAAGCAACGTCTTGATTGGGGTAATACTGGTCATTATACCCGCAGAACTCATACCCGAATTTTTGCGCCAGCCGGATGCCGCCTTGATTCTTGGAGGTAACCTCTAAAACAAGCCGTTTCACGCCTCGCTCCAACGCCCAAGCCTGTCCCGCTTCCAACAAAGCTGACCCCGCCCCTCGACGGCGCCACTCGGTGGTCACCACCAGGTCGGTCATCCATGCAATGGCAGAGGTATGTTCCTCCACGAGACAGGCATACCCCACCAACAGACCCTCGTTCTGGGCCACCAGCACGGCATCGCGCTTCATCCACTCATCGGCTAGAGCCAGTGCGTTGCGCGGATACTTCACCTCCACAGAACGTGGCAAGCGCACTTCGCGAAAAGCGGCCGTCATCTGGTTCGGCTCGCGGCGCAACTCCAATTGCCAGACGTAATCGCTCATACTGCCGTGATCCATGGACATCAAGCGCGGCAGGTCATTGGCACTTGCAAGACGGGTCTCAAATTCAGGCACACATACCTCAAAATACTCTCAAAAATTGTTCTTTCTGTTCACAAGCCTCCAGACCTGTGAAGTTCGCATTACTGGTTCAATACACGCACCGAGATGACACACGGCTCCAGCGCATTGCCAAGGTTATCAGTGATGACCAGCCGTAGAAAATAATCGCCGTTGTTCACCGACAGAGTGTTCCACTGCCCGAGACGCTCATCTTTTTTCTGGTTGCGGTCGGCGGCAATGGTGATCCAATCCTGCGTACCTGCCGGGGCAACTTCATATTTATAGAAGCCAAAGTTCGTCGCCTGGGCCGTGCCCACCAGATCCACCACAGCGCGCACTTCAGTGCCGGAGCGGGGCGCAGTGATCATGATCTTGTTGGCCACACAGCCGCTCATGCCGCTTTGCGGAGGTGTTGTCGGCGTGAGCGCGGCCTGGGTGGAACTGGCCAGACTCAGGGTCGGTTGAGGCGCGGCCAACAGGTCAAGTGTGGGCGTGGTCAGCAGGTCGGTGGCGGGGAGTCCCGGTGCGATAAAGGTCGCAATATAGAACTCGACCACGAACAATGCCAGGACGAGAAATCCAAGCGCTGTGGACCGCACCAAACGCCACAGAGCGAACTCGCGCTCAAGCGCATAAACGGCATCGCGCCATTCCTGCCAGCGGGTCCACATGCGCCGGACAACGAACAGCCCAAAAATCAACAAGCCGATGTAGATCAGCGGCTCATACGTATCCAAAAACCGATACAGAAAGGTCATGTCAGAAACTACAGTGCGCGCAAAACTCCGCGGACGAGTGTTTCGATCTTCGGCGTGATCACCTTGCCAGCCTCGATCACCTCTTCATGCGTCGTGACCGTTGACCCATCCAGATTAGCCTTGTTACTGATGCCAGAGAAACCCAGCACCCGCATGCCACCATGCCGCGCCACGATCACTTCCGGCACCGTAGACATGCCCACCGAGTCGGCGCCCACCAATTGCAAAAACCGCAAGTCCGCTGGGCTTTCGAACGAAGGGCCGCTCAATCCACAATACACACCTTCACGCAGGGTCAAGTTGGCCGCCTGTGCAGTAGCACGAGCCAGCGCCATCAATTCCGCATCATATGCGCGACTCATATCGGGAAAGCGTGGGCCAAACTCATCGAGATTGGGTCCCATCAGAGGGTTATTTCCCACCATGCCAACCATGTTCAAATTATCTGTGATCAACATCACATCACCGGGTACAAAATCAGGGTTCACGCCCCCGGCCGCATTGGTCACGACCAGAATTTCCACACCCAGCCTTTGCATCACGCGCACGGGTAACGTCACCTGCGACATGCTATAGCCCTCATAAAAATGGATGCGTCCCTGCATCACCAGCACAGGCTGGCCTTCGAGTTGTCCGATGACCAGTCGCCCGGCATGCCCATGCACCGTGGATGTGGGCCAGTGCGGCACATCGCCAAAGGGGATGATATCGGCCTGCTCCACCGCATTGGCCAGATCGTTCAAGCCTGAACCCAGGATCAACCCCACCCGTGGCTTGTGTTTGGTACGGGAACGCACGAGTTCAGCGCCCTGGTCGATCTGTTCAAGGGTTACATAGAGTGTCATGGAGGCTCTTCTTTCAAAATGAAGTGGGGTGCCTGAAGAAATCACAGGCACAAAAAATTATATCAGAGTACTTTCAACCCTGTAAGTAACCCTCTCAAAAGCCAATCTGTCATGAACGACAGAATAAGGTAAGATACTCGCAAATGCGTTCCACACTTCTGAAAAAAACACTTTTTTGCCTTGCTGCAAGCCTGTCGTTGCTCGCCCAAGGCATTTTCTTTACGCCAGCCCGGCTCACTCTCCTGCTCCAGTCACTGCCCGGCGTGAGCCATGTCGTCTACGGACTGCTTTTCCTGTTGCTGTCCATCGTTCTGACGGTCATCCTGCTACGAAACGAGCCGTACCGCTCAGCTACCAACTGGATCTTATTTTCCATTCAGACTCTCAGCCTCCCCGCCCTCTACCTGCTGCTGGATGGCTCCGCCTCAAACTCAGGGACGAACGGCCTCCTGTTCACTGGCGCCCTCACCACGCTGACAACAGCCGGCATCCTCCTCAACGAAACGCGCCCCGTAACAGCTCCTCCTACATCCGAAACACCCGCCACACACGAATCCCAAACCCTGCAGATCGACCCGGCCGAGATCGTCGAAGACCCGGTCATCTACATCGAATCCAACACACGCGTCCTGCGCGAACAAATGGAAGCCGTCACTCGCAAACTCGACCAGGAAAAACGTCGCAACACCCAGCTGGCTTTCCTCAACGACCTCAGCCAGCAACTTGAAACCGAACTCGACCCTCCCGTGGCCGCGCAACTGGCAGTCAACATGCTGGAGCGCGCCGTTGATTGCTCTCTCGTCACTTTGCTGACCTACGACCAGGCAACCCACGAATTTGTAGCGCTCGCCTCCGCCGGGCGTGACGCCGGTTCCATTCCAGCGGAGTACCGCCAAAGCGCCGAGAAAGGTGTGCTGGGGCGCACCGCCCGCCTGCGCAAGACCCAACTCGTCAACGAAACTAAACTCGATCCCGATTTCATTCTGGTGGGCAACAAAGGCGTTGGCTCAGAGATCACCGTTCCGATCCTGCACAACGGGCAGATCAAAGGCATCATCGAAATCTCAGCCGCAAAACCCTTCGCCTTCAACAACCAGGATATCAGCCTCGTGGAGGGCACCGCGCTGGAGCTGAACCTCGCATGGGAACGCTCCAGCTACAACCGCCGCCTGACAGAACTAATCCAGGCGGGTATTTCCCTCGCCACCCTGCTCGACCCACAAGCCGCCGTCCAGGCAGTGGCGGCGCTCGCTCACAACACCCTCGAGGCCCGCTTCGTCTTCATCACTCTGCTCGACCAGCAGGGCAATTTCTCCCGCACCGCCTCCGCCGGAGATGCGCCGCGCTTGTTGCAATCGCTGAACTCCAGTCCCTCACAAGAGCCCATTGTGCAGGCAGCCTTGAACGCCAGCAAGCCCTTCCGCGTGCGTGACGTGCGTAAATACTCGAACAACCGCAATGTAGATATCGATCACGGCAACCTGCGCAGCGCACTGGCCATCCCCATCCGCTTGCACCGCTTGAGCATCGGGGCCATCCTTGCCTTCGGCAAACAGGATGGGGTCTATTTCTCTGAGAACGATGAATCTCTGGCCGACCTGCTGGCTTCGCAAGCTGCCGCTGCCATCGAAAGCGCCTGGCTGTATCAGGAACTGCGCAGTACGCTCAATACCACCTCCCTGCTATATCAACTCAGCCTTGAAGTCACCCAAACCGAAAGCCTCACCCGGGCCGCCGAACAGATCACCCAGGCCGCGCATCGCGCCACCAATGCCAGAGAGACAGGCATCGTACTTTTCGACATGAATAAGCAGATCGAAGTGGCCGTGGAACTGGATGAAAATGGCTTCCACGCACGACAAAAACACCCCTATGCACGAATCGAGCAGGCCGTGCAAACCGGGCAAAGCATTTTTGTCCCTGAAGAGAACGATACGCTGGTTTGTTATCCGTTGCAGACCCGTGCCCGTACGGTCGGGGTGTTGTGGATGAGCATTCCCGAAAGCCGAGGGCAGAACTTTGCCAATATTCAAACACTCGCCAACCAGGCCGCAGTGACTTTGGAACGCTCGCTCCTGCTGGAAGAATCCCGCCGGCAGGCCAAACAGATCGAAGCGGCCTACGAGGAACTGCAAGCCTCCTACGACCAAACTCTGACCGCGCTCATGTCGGCTTTGGATGCGCGCGACCGCGAAACAGAAGGTCACAGCATGCGGGTGAGTCAGGTCGCCTGTCGGTTGGGGGAAATGCTGGGGTTGAACAATGAGCAGCTCAAGGCGTTGGAAAGAGGCGCCCTGCTGCATGACATCGGGAAGATCGGCATCAGTGACAACATCCTGCACAAGCCGGGCAAGCTGACAGAGGGCGAGTGGGAGGTCATGCGCACACATCCCGATATCGGCGCCCATATCGTAAACCGCATCCCGTTCCTGCAAGATTGCATGCCCGTGGTTCATTACCACCACGAGCGCTGGGATGGCAGCGGCTATCCCTTTGGCCTGAAAGGCGCCGACATCCCGATCCATGCCCGCATCTTTGCCGTGGCCGATGTATTCGATGCCCTGACCAGCAAACGCAGCTACCGCAAGCGTTCAGCGCCTGATGAGGCGCTGGCCTATCTGCGCGAACAGTCTGGGGTGTTGTTCGACCCCGAAGTTGTGGAAGCACTGGCCCAGCTTCCATATGCTGAATTTACCGAGCCTGAAAAGAACTCTTGATGAAAATTGCCCGTCCATCGACTTCTTTTACACCTCACGAGGTCAAACGCTTCACATCGCCAGCCTCGCTGGGGCTGATCCTGTTCCTGGCGGTCATTGCACTCTATGGGATCTTTACCCAACCCGAACGCGACACCCTGATGATCCTGTATGGCATCGGAGGTATTACCTATACATTGTTCTTCAGGGAGCTCATCTCGCGCTCCACCTATTTCCGGGAGCGTTATAGTTGGGCATATTCGGTCTCCAGTGGGTTGGGGTTGGGAATATTGAGTTACGTCTTACCACCACAGATTTCAGAACTACATCACATCATCATCGTTTGGTGCATCCTCGGCGTTACCGTGGCCTCAGGCCGGTTTCACGGGTTTTTGGCCATGGGCTTTGCCAGTGCCTTGAGCCTGATCGGGAATTCAGCTCCTCTTCAAAGCGGCTACAACCTGTTGGAGTTCATCACACCCTACGCCATCGCTGTGATCGTCATCGAGACCTACGCCCTGATCAAACGGACCACGCAGCAACACATCCATCGCCTCGAGACCATCAACAAGGTCAGCCGCCAATTGATGCAATCCCTCGATACCGAACAGGTATTATCCCTCCTGAGTGGAACCATCATCGAAACCTTGCAAGCCGACTCTTATTTCATCGGCATTCTCAAAGACGAGCAGACCCTGCATCTGCAACTGATGTACGACGAAGGCGAATTCTTCAACGGCATCGAGCTTCCGCTGGAGGGGACGCTGGCCAGTTGGGTGATTCGAAACCAAAGGGAGCTATTCCTGCCAGACCTGCGCGAGGAGGTCGAACTGGAAAACGTGACCTTGAAGATCGTCGGCAAGGACAAGACCAGTCTCTCATGGATCGGCGTGCCGCTCAAATCGCAAAACATCACCGGCTTGATGGCCATGGCATCCTACACGCCCAATGCCTTCGACCTGGCTGATATGGAGCTGCTGTCCACGCTGGCTCAGCACGTCACCCTGGCACTTGATAACACTGTGCGCCATGCGCAGGTGGAAGAACAGGCCCGGCTCGACAGCCTCACCGGCGTCTACAACCACGGTTATTTCCTGACCAAACTTTCAGCACAGGCACAGGATGCCCAAAAAAACCAGACCCCGCTCAGCCTCATCATGTTGGACATCGACTTCTTCAAACAATACAACGACACCTACGGTCACCTGGTCGGCGACCGCATCTTGAATTCGTTATGCATGGCCATCAAAAGCCACATCAAACAGGGCGATGCGGTCGGGCGCTGGGGCGGCGAAGAGTTCATCATCTCGCTGCCGAACGCCACCGGCGAACAAGCCTCACAAGTTGCCAGGCGCATCAGTGAGACCATGTCCCTGCTCCGGGTGGAAGACCGCCTGCAGCGGACTGTCCCGGTGCCCACGGTAAGTCAGGGCGTGGCGATCTTTCCGCAGGAGGCCGATGAGATCTACGAGTTGATCGACCTCGCCGACCGGCGACTGTATACCGCCAAGAAACGCGGGCGCAACCAGATCGAACCTGCGTTGGAACACTGGTCGAAGAACTGATAAAAACAGACCGGGAGCATACAACTGCTCCCGGTCTGTTTTTCAACGCAATACCTGACGAAAAGCCTCGATCGTTCTACCCACCGCTTGATCTGTGACCCAATAATGGGTTACCAGCCTGAACCTGCGCGGACCCGCCCAATCCACCAAAATATCGTGCTCCAGCATACGTTTACAGACTTCGTTCTCATCAAAAGGGACCTCATCTGCCAGATTGAAATACACCATATTCGTCTGTGCGGTGCCCTCATCCACCACAATACCCGGGATGGCCCGCAAGCCGTCCGCCAACTGCGCTGCACGGAGATGGTCTTCACCGAGTCGCTTCGTCATGTGCTCCAGTGAGATCAACCCAGCTGCAGCGATCACGCCTACCTGGCGCATCCCGCCGCCCAGCATTTTACGTAAATGCCGCGCCCGCTTGATGAATGGACGCGTACCCACCAACATAGACCCGATCGGCGCCACAAGTCCCTTACTCAAACAGAACATCACCGAATCGGCCGGGGCAACCAGATCCTTTACATCCAGGTTCAGGGCGGTGGCGGCGTTAAAGATGCGCGCACCGTCAATATGTAACCCCAGGCCATGCTCCTGCGCCAACTCCGCCACCTGACGGGTATATTCCAGCGAGATCGGCACGCCGCCGCACACGTTTTGAGTGTTCTCGATGCAGATCAAACGGGTGATGGGCTGATGCACATCTTCAATCCGGATCGCCGCGCGAACCGCATCAAGCGGCAGGGTGCCATCAGAGCGGTTTTCAATCGGGTGCGGCTGGATGCCCCCCAAAGCCGACATACCCCCCGCCTCATTCCAAAAGATGTGCGATTTTCTACCTAAAATCACCTCATCGCCTCGCTGACAGTGAACCAGCAATGCGATCAAATTTCCCATGGTTCCCGAAGGGACAAAGACCGCCGCCTCCTTACCGAGCATATCCGCAGCTGTTACTTCCAATCGGTTAAGTGTGGGGTCATCACCATAGACATCATCGCCGACTTCCGCGGTCGCCATGGCCTCACGCATCTCGGGTGTAGGCCTGGTGACAGTATCCGAACGCAAATCGATCAGTTCCATATTCAATACCTCAGATCACAGGGATGGTTTCCAACAAGTGTCTGGATTCTACATCCAACACGACCAATGCGGGCAGCCCCAATTGACACCACAATTCGTATCCATTACAGCGCGTCAGGTCTTCAACGAACAATGCAATGACCGTACCATGCGCAACCAGGGTTATGGTTTGATCAGGGAAATGTCCGCGCACGGTCTGCACGGCCGCCTGAAAGCGCCCCAAGGCCTGTACAGCCGTTTCGGCTCCAAAGACCAATTCTGCTGGCCGGGCGAAAAATTCATGCACCAGGGATTGAAATTCTTCAGGGGAATAAAACGGCGCATTGCTTCGGTCATGTTCGTGCAGCCCATCGAACACATGAACTGACAACGACAAACCCTTTGCAATAACCTCGGCAGTCTGAAACGCTTTGGGTTCAACGCTCGATATGACCGCTTCAGGTCGGTACTGCTCCAGCAACTTTGCTAATCTTTCTGCACGGTTGCACCCCTCTGCAGACAAAACCCATTCCCTTGCGGGAAGATCAGCTTGCATATCAGGCAGGGAATGCTTCACCAACAGCAATGGCTTCATGCACGCAATTGGGTCAAAACTTGTGTTAGTTCCTCAGGGAGTGGAGCATCGAACACTCGGGCTGTTTTCTCTCCCGGCAACACGATCTGCAACCGGGCAGCATGCAAAAAGTGCCGGTGAATATCCACCGAGAAATGTTTTCGGCCATACACCCCATCGCCCACGATGGGACATTTCAAGAAGGCACAATGCAAACGGATCTGGTGGGTGCGCCCGGTATGGGGATGAAACTCCAACAGAGTATGCTGTTTGAAGGTTTCAAGGGTCTTATAGTCCGAGATCGACTCGCGCCCCTTGCTCGCCGAGACAATGGCCATTTGTTTCCGGTTTTTGGGGTCACGCCCGATATAAGCCTCGACACGCCCAGTGGGTGTGGGCGGCCTGCCATCGACCAATGCAATATAGGTCTTCTCAACTTTACGCAGGCGGAACTGGTCTTGCAGCCAACGATGAGCACGCTCGTTCTTCGCCAACAAGATCAAGCCGGAGGTCTCTTTATCGAGACGATGCACCACCCCCGGGCGCTCTTCCCCGCCGATGCCTTCCAACTCCGGGTCATGCCCCAACACGGCATTGACCAGTGTGCCAGAGGCATGCCCGGCCGCCGGGTGAACGACCATACCCGCCGGTTTATTCACCACCAGCAAGTCGTCGTTCTCGAAGAGGATGTCGAGGGGAATGTTTTCAGCGATCAGGCCAACGGGCGTGACGGGAGGAATCCGAACTGTCAGTGTGGCACCCGGCTCAAGCGACTGACCAGCCTTATGGGCGGGACGACCGTTCACGTCCACATGCCCATCCGCGATCAGACCCTGGATCCGTGAACGGGAAAATTCAGGCAGGGCCTCGGTCAGGAATTTATCGAGCCGCTCCGTTGCGCTCTTTTCAAAACGCAGGCCAACCGTACGCTCAGGCGTTGGTTGGTTCATCAGATTCTTTCGAAACGTTGATTTCGGCGGCGGCTTTACGCGCGGTGTATTCCTGCAACACAACCCCCAGCAACAACACTGCCGTGCCCACACTAATGCTGGCATCGGCCACGTTGAAAACCGGGAAGGTGCCCACCGAAATAAAATCGGTCACGCGGCCATTTTGAGTCAGGCGGTCGATGAGGTTGCCACTGGCGCCCGCCAGTTGCATGCTCAACGCCAGGCGCAGCGACCAATCGCGCGCCTCCACCTGTGGAAAGTAATAGATGAGGGCGCAAATGACAATGATGGCCAGCACGGCAAAGATCGTGCTGCCATTTTGGAACATGCCAAACGCGGCACCCATGTTATACCAATGGATGATCCGCGCATAAGGACTGAGCCACGCCAG
The DNA here is from genome assembly GCA_964547115.1 of uncultured Anaerolinea sp. GTDB lineage: Bacteria > Chloroflexota > Anaerolineae > Anaerolineales > Villigracilaceae > Defluviilinea. The sequence goes on from CAZJMZ010000016.1 coordinate 20,223, forward strand.
ACTCTCTGGCAGCCAGGTCTCGCCCAAAGCCAGGTTGGTTCGCACAATGCTTTTTGTCCACTGGTCTAAAGCCACCAGTGTCCCCGCGATCGAAAACAGATACAAATACGCGCTTGATTTCTTCACACATCACCTCAGCCGGAAAACCGGCCCATTCTATCATCAGTCGTTGACGAACTTGCGCGGCACCCGCGCTCCAATACTCGTCAACACTTCATATTCATTCGTACCCATCCAGGCGGCCAGGTCATGAGCGCTAATGCCATCTCCCAACAAGACCACCTCGTCACCCACTTGCGCCGGGTCATCGCCTACATTTACCATGAATTGGTCCATGCAGATACGCCCCACTTGCGGATACCTCCGGCCATTGACCAGCACCTCCGCCCGATTCGTCATGCGCCTGAAATAGCCATCGGCATACCCGCACGGGACGGTGACGATTCGCGACTCCTTTTCGGCCTGCCACAACGATCCATAACTAACCGGCCGCCCAGGCTGTGTCTGCTTGGCATACGCCACTCGTGACCGCCATACAGCCGCCGGAGCCACTCCCACGGTATCGGTCATGCCCGCCGGGATAACGCCATACGTCATCAGGCCGGGTCGCACCATGTCGAAATAACTTTCCGGGAACTGAAGCACGGCCGCCGAATTCGCCATGTGCCTGAGTGCGGGACGAGGCTCGCTCAATCGTTCATAGAGCGACAGCACTTCCTCAAACCGCTCCAACTGCAAACGCGCATGGAGCAGGTCGGCATCTTCGGCATTCGCCAGATGGGTGTAGATCCCCTCCACGTTGACATGCTTCAACCGCAGCGCACGCTCGATGAAGGGCTGGGCTTCATACTCATGTACACCCACGCGTTCCATGCCGGTATCGATCTTCAAATGCACTGTGATGCGCCGGCCTTGTGCCCCGGCAAACTCCTCCGCGACATCCAACAGTTCCAGCGAGGACCCCGTTAGAATCAAATCATACTCAGCAAACAACGGGATCTGCTCCGACAACACGCCACCCGCCACCAGGATCGGCTTGCGAATGCCCATCTGCCGCAGGGCAATCCCTTCCTCCAGCACGGCCACACCAAAACAATCCACCACTGGCTCAAGGAATGGCGCCACACCATCCACACCGTGACCGTAGGCATTGGCCTTGATCATTGGCATGACCTTGGCCGGCGCTACTTTTGCGCGAATGGCGGCAACATTTCGCCTTAATTGAGACAGGTTGATTTCAAGATAAGTAGGACGCATTGCAATTCAGGAAAAAATCAGCCAGTCCCGGCCTTGCGCCAGTGATACTCCACATCCGGCTCAGACTCAGGCGGAGGGCTCATGCCAAACTTCTCTGCGACAAATCCGTTCTTTTCATAGAACGCCCGCGCATTGACGTTCACCTGCAGGGTATACAACCAGACATGCTCGGGAGAATGCTGGCGGGCAATTTCCAGCAGCGCCTGGCCGAGTCCCTGCCGCCAGTGATCCGGGTGGACGTACAACTGGTCCACGAACTCGCCGTTCTGCGCCATGAATGCCGCCGGGCGGCCATCCACCTCTGCCACCCACACGGTATTCTCGCGTAAAACATGATTTTGAAAATACTGCTGGTCTTGATAGAAGAAATACCCCTTCGTCATCTGAAACTCAGGCAGCGATTTCTCCCGCGCAACCCGCCATAGAATCGTCACCGCATCAAAATCGTCCGCACGATACGGACGGATCATAAATTGGACCGACATAAAACCGAACCTGCTTTCATAAACAAAATGAGCCAAATGGTTGGCGCCGCCCATTTGGCTCAACAGCAAACGAAATAAAACTGATTAAAAGCTGTTTCTGCGATCGCGACCACCACCCGAACGGCGGTCCCCGCCGCGGAACCCGCCGCTGGGGCGGTCTTCACGCGGGCGAGCCAGGTTCACGGTCAACGGGCGGCCGTTGTAATCCTGGCCATGGAACCGGCTAATAGCGGCGTTGGCCTCCTCCGACGTGGACATTTCGACAAAGCCGAAGCCCTTGGAGCGTCCGCTCTCGCGGTCTCGAATCACCTGCGCCGACTTGACCGTACCCACCTGCGAGAACAAACTCTGCAGATCGGCATCAGCGGTCGTATAAGGCAGGTTTCCAACATACAGTTTCGCTTCCATGAATTTCTAGTCTCCTGAGTGGCGCCGTGCGGTCATCCCTCCACGGCATGAGCGGATCAACTATGCATGACTACGGGGATCGCGGCACCCAGGCGCCAGGAAGAAAACTATCCCTCTGATTGTCGGACCGCCAAACTTCATGCAACCTACGGGCGGATTGTAGCACAAGACCGATTCCACGACTAGAAAATCGAAGCGGGAATTTCATCCCTCCGCCGGAACCCAAAACCGCAGCCAGCCCCCGTTCTCCCGCAGGGAAAACTGCCTCGCCGCCGCCAGCTGCTCCCACGCCGAAGCCTCGCCGCCCAGGACATCCGCCACCCGCACCTGCTGGATTCGCCCAAAAATGCGCGTACGGAACAAAGGCAGCCAGCCCAAAACCTGTCCATATCGGGCCGCGTGCAAAGTCACCACCGGCCACACCCGCCGGGCCGGGCCGCGCAAGAGCAGCCAGCGCAGATGATTCAAGGTCTCTGCATCCATTTTGGCAGCGACTTCAAAATCATCCACCAGCAATACCACCGACTGCGCTGACTTGTTGGCGTGCGCCCAGTTGGCCAGAGAAAGCAACAGTTCCGAAGCAGCCGACTCTTGAGC
>CAZJMZ010000017.1:0-4107 GCA_964547115.1 uncultured Anaerolinea sp.
ATCCGATCCAGTCGTTCCACAACGTCCAGCGTTGTCCATCGGCACTGATGCGCAAAAGGAGCACCCGTCCATCCCAGGGAAGTTCAAAGGAAGAGTCGGCAGGCGCGGCAAGTAACAGGCGTGCAGCTTCAGGCAGGGGCAGGCCACCGTTGTGAAAATCGATAAGCACCAACAGAGAGCCATCAGGCAGGGAGCAGAGTCGCTCATCGAGTCGGTTATGACCCCACAGTTCCAACCGGGTGGCACCCAGCGTCACAGACTTGGTGCGCAGGTGTTTGTAGGGTTCGAGAGCGCGAGCTTGTGCCGCGAGGGCACGTTCCATGCGACCAGGTTCAAGTTCTGTAAAGAGGGAAAAACCGATGATCGAGTTCATGTGCGATTCACGCGCGAGTCCTCAGACTGTACAACACCACCGCCGTGACCAGCACACCCAACACCACAACAACAGCAACAATGAGAGGCACCGCGGGATTGGTGCTGCCTGATGAGTCTTTTTCAAGATCGGTCAGGACGGGGTTGGTAGGCACAGGCAATTCGAAGACCGGGGTGGGGAGCGTCGTCAAGGAAGTATCCGCCGTGGCCGGGGCATTGATTGTGGGCAGCGGAGTGACCGGCAGTTCGGATGAATCCAATTTCAAATAAGAGTACCAGATGCCGTGCTGCCCTTCCCCAGGATCTTCCCGCCAGACCACGAGCAACACATTGCCTTGTACGATCACCGAACGAACGTCGTGCGGGGAGTAGGTGGTCACGAAGCGTTCCGGCGTCGACCAGCTGCCGCCCTCGAATACACTATGCCAGATACCGCCAATGATGGTGTATTTGCCGTTGACATTGTTCTCGATACGTTGGATGAACAACACGTGTGCAATACCCATGCCATCGACGGCCATAGTGTGTTCGCCCGAACGACCCACGTGAAACGGAAAAGGCACACTGGGAGCATTCCACGTAAGGCCGCCATCGTTCGAGACCGTGGCCATTTGGACAGGACGCCCTACATCCACAGGCAGGCCAGTAAAGGGATTGCCGCCGTTATACATGATGACGAGTTCTGACCCGGTATCGCCGATCACCGGAAAGGACGGGCCGAAATACTCAGGTAACTGGCGCCGCTGGTCGAGTTGAATGGACTTGGTCCATTTTTTAGTGGCCAGATCGTAACTGGTGAAATACAACTGTTCATCCACACCAAGATTGGTCACCATGTTCCAAGTTGCGCGGAGTTGCCGGCCATCGCTACTGGGAATGAGGCGCAAACTGTAGGGGAAGAGATTCGATTCAGGTGCAAGAAAGACTTGAATCGGTTCAGACCAGGTCTTGCCTTGATTTAGCGACGAAATGGCATACACGCCGTTCCCATCCAGGTTCCCGCTGTAGATCAGCATCAAGCCCGATTGACCATCGCCGGATAAAGCCGCCGAATTTAAACCGAGAATGCCAGTGCCGATGATCTCGGGTAGTGACCAGGATGTCACCGAGTCGGCCTGATCGACCGGGGCGCTGGAGTGATAAATGACCGCGCCACGTCCCTCCCCTCCTGAGAAGGCGACATGCAATAGACCGCCCCCGTCAAGATACGCACCAAGCAGGATCGCATCTTTGCCCGACGGGTCAAGGATCACATCCACCGGGCGGGTCCAACCGCCTGCCAGACTCCATTTGCGGTAGACGATAGCCTGACGCCGATCACCACCATCGTCGATCCACTGGCTGACAAAAGCATGCACGGTCCGATTGCGGTCTGCAATCAGCAGCGGAGTAAAAGTATCGTTCAGGTAGCCTGGCACTTTCTGGTCCGGGGCCCAACGCGGCATGGGTTGGGCCTGCACTTGAAAATCAACGAAAGAACCCAACATAAGGAACAAGGCCAAGCCGATCATCAGTTTGAACAATCCAAGCCGGGTCATGATGCTGATCCCCTGCATGGTTAGGGCCTGCGCGCAGCGCGCGGACGAATCAAAAAGTAAAGGACCACCAGCATGCCAACCACGATCACCCCCACACCCACCAGGTTACGGGCAAGGCCTTGCGATGGATCGTTGCTGTCATACAAAATAGAGGTGTCAATCTCGGGAGTGGGTGTACTCGCAGATCCGGCCGCATCGACCGACTCAGCGGAAAAAACCGGTTCAGGCATGATCCCTGACAACGCTGCATTCGTCGTATTTGAAAAACCATCCAAAGAACGCCCCACACTCAGCATCTGTTGCTCAGTGATACCCTTGGCATTTACAAACGCATTGGGGAACAGGACCCCCAAATATCCCTGTGACGACATGCCGGCCACCAAACCATCCACAACCGCCACACCGCGCAGGCTGAGGCTATACGCCGGGTCTGGATTCCAGGACGCATCCCGCCACACCGAGGCCTGCAAGCTGACCCTGACCATATCTGACAGGGTGGCATCTTCCTGACGAAAGAGTTGAACAAAATACAAATCCCCGTTTCCAGGCGCCGACAAAGCCACCTGGGTTGGGTGCTCGCTTACGCCGGTAATATCCTTCACCGGTCCCCAGGACTTGCCACCATCTTCAGACATCTGTGACAGATTAGCCACCACCAGGTCGTTCTGTTCCTGCCATAGGCGATGCACCACCTGATCACCATCCGTGACGATTTCGCTCCATGATACTTTGCCCTCGCTGACGGGCTGAGCCTCTGTCCAGGTGACACCTCCATCCCGGGATTGTGAATAATACAGGCCGAAAGGCTGGGTTGACCAGGTGGAACGGCGTGTGAATAGCAAGTGCAGAGTCCCGTCGCCGCCCAATGCGACCCGGGGCGAGTCGACAAACTCCCAGCGGTTCTCGGTCCCATCAAATGCCTGGATGTAAGGAGACCAGGTCACACCATTGTCTGTGGATTGAACGATGTAAATACCACGGCCTTCGTTGTATTCGATCGCATACGCTACCACGATACGGCCATTGCCATCGGCAATGATATCCGGCGAACTGTTCAATTGCGACGGCGAAGGCAAAACCGTGGAAGTCTCCCAGCCAGAAGAAAGACCTGCCTGCTGAAGATTGGCCCAGGAGAACAAGATATCGCCCTTTGAGCCGTCGATCCATGTCAGGAGCAAACGCTCCTGCTTGTCGAGGAATACAGCAGGGGCAATGGGATTTCCATCGAGATTACGAATAATGGTCTCAGGCGTGGACCACAACGTACCATCCCAACGGGTGTACTTAAAGAGCGGCTTGCCGTCTTCAGGTGTGGATGGCGTTTCGACCCAGAGCGCATGCAGGTTTCCCCGCGCGTCTGCAATGGACAGCATGGCTGTGATCGGTTGTGCTTCGGTCTCCAGCACGGCAGGGTCACTCCAGACTATCGAACTGACGAACCAATCCTTGATCGGGGATAACGTACGCGTCACCGTCCAGATATCTCCGCCTTTGGCCTGGTCGCAGCCGATCACAATGAGGTCATTCTTGTAGAACAGATCCTGGCGGCACCCAAGCAGGATCGGGTCGAACGTATCAGGGTTTGACAGGGCCGGCAGACCAATTTGAGATTGTTGATTACTCCACCGGGAACCATCCCACGCGATCAAGGCCGGGTCACCGGGCGCGTTGAAAGAGACCGCCACTTTGCCTGATTCTGAAAATACGAAATTGGTCCGTGCCGGACAGGCGGTTGGGCCGCCAAAAAGGTTGATAACATCTTTCCATGTGGCGCCGCCATCGTCCGATGCATCACTGAATACAGAACACTTGGAAGCACCCGGTTCCCCCACCTGCCAGACCAGCAAAACCTTCTGTCCATCAGCCCATACACTAAAGTTGAAAGGCGTTCCGGAAGTCCCAAAGTCTTGCGGGCCTTTGAACTGTACAGGCTCACCCCAGGATTTACCAGCATCGATGGATTTGGCAAGGAAAATCCGCTTTTGCGGGCGGTCGTCCCATGACACATAGATTTTTTGGCCGGAGACATCATTCGATGCGGCCACACCGACGGCTGTGGTCAGGCTGGTTGCTGCACGAAAATATTCAGAGCGATATAACAACACCGGGTTCGACCAGATCCCACGCCCTTCGATAGCACGCTGGTAATACACCCCGGCGCTGCCCTGTTCATCTGTCAAATTAACGATAAATGCCA
>CAZJMZ010000017.1:4207-10180 GCA_964547115.1 uncultured Anaerolinea sp.
ACCCCCGTTGAATCGACAACGGCAACAGGGTTATTTGCCCCACCCGAATCTGATATGTTGACCGGCACACCCCAACCACTGGCCGATTGAGCCAGCCCGCGCAAGGGCGCGGGGAAAAATCCGACTATCAATAAGCCGCATAGGATCAGGGCCGGAATCCATTTTGTCTTGTTCCACATAAACAACAGTCCTTATCAAGGTTGCGCGGGAGCCTCATCCAACTTTTGGCGGAGGGCATAAGCCAGGTCGGCAAGTTCGGGGCGGCCCTGTTCCTGCCACCAGGAGTAGTAGGCATCCAATTCGTTGGGAATTTCAGGAAGAGGCCCCAGCAAACGATATGCTTCATCAAGTTTACCCTGCCAGAGCAGAGCGTATCCGTACGATTTGATGACACCACGGTGATGCGGGGCAAGATTGTAGGCATGAGAGAGGGCCGTTTCGGCGGCGGGAAAATCCCGGCTCAGGATGTGGATCAAGCCGAGGCGGTAGTTCGCAGTCAGGTTATCAGCATTCAACTCAAGGGAAGTTTGAAGCGATGAGGTAGCAGACCGAAGTTTGGGCACGATCGCCAGTCCGGGCCAGCCGGTGTTGGGGAATCCATCCAATTCCACGCGGGCCAACTGCACTGCACCCATGTTCGAATACCACGCAGAGCGCAGGCCTCCCTGAACAGAGATCAGGCCTAATGCGCCCAATGTCAGCACGAACAGAGTCCCCGCCTGCCAGAGCGCAGGTCGAGGCAATGCGGCAGGCCGGGCCAGCAGCCAGGCCAGGCCAACGGGAAAGAATAACGCCATCGCACCGGGACCAGTATATAGATAATCCTGCATGAGGCTGTGAATAAGGACAAAGACAAGCACGAAGAGCGCGCCATAAGAGCGCCAACCTACCAGAGGCGCCCGGGCCACACGCCAGAGCGCTGAAAGGTAGATCGCCAGCACAATTAACCCAGCCAGCACCCCTTGTTCGACCGCCACATCCAGAAACAGGTTGTAACTGGTCGAAAAATAAAAGTAGGGGATGTTGAGAATATAGCGGGAATATTGCCCTGCGAATGATGCCAACCCGCCACCGGTGAAGGGATACTCGCGCAGAAAGTCCAGCGAACGGACAAAAACCTCCACACGGTTGTTCTGGCCAAAAGAGTTGGGGTTGGCCGAAGCAGCCGGCGCCTCGATATACAAAGCCACCGACACCACCAGCAAATACAAGACCAACAACACAGGCAGGAGCGCGCGCGCTTTGGCAAAGAAACGATCCAACGCCAGCGCTGCCAAACATGCACCCGCAGCACCCGCCAGCGCCACCCACACGCTGGCTGAAGTGGTCAGCACTACGGTCACAGCCGCCATTCCCAGAGCGATCAGCGCCAGGGCTTGCTGCCAGCGTGAACGCCATCCCGACCAGGCTCCAACCAACCCCAAGACACCAAGAGCAACCAAACCAGCAACCTGACCGGATGGAATCGGGGCCCAATCAACAGTGGGACGTACGCGCATCAACCACCCCCCAGCCTGCCTCAACACCGGGAAATTCTTCGTCGCTTCGACAAAGTCATGCGTCAGGAAAAAATAAGCCGCCACCAGCAGTCCCAACCCGGCAAAGGTCACAGTCACCCACGCCAGGTTTTCCTCTGGCTGGGCAGCTACTGCATGGAACAGCAAGACCGCCAGGAACAAGGCGATCATCTTTTCCCGCGCCGCGGCCGGGTCATATGCCACAAGCCAGGCGACGATACAAGTCAACAGGAAGCCGCCAAGCAGAAGCTCATACCCGCTCCGGGCGGCAGGCGCTTTGCCTAAAAATACCAGCGCCAAAATAGGCAGCAGGGCGGCCGCGACACACCAGAAACCCAAGGCAGGTTCCCAGAGCGCAACCGCCCCACACACCAGAACCAACAGGAGACCAACGGCGGCAAACCGGCGATCTGCGATCAAAGTCTGTAACAAAGCCGGTCTCTTTTCAGCCTGACTCAGCTCGCCCCGCCGATTGGCGCGCCCGAATCAGAAGAGGCCCAGAACAAGTGCTGAAGCCCCACATTGATCGCGGTCTTCATCGTGGACCAATCGTACATGAGCATCTTGAGGTAGGTAAACGCCGGGCCGGGGCGGAAGGCCCATTCGCGGAAGGCGCGCTTCTGCCAATAAAGAAGTCTTTCAGCTGACATGTTGGGATAATCAAGTACTGTGCCTTTATCCATATCCACATGTTCCCAGCGTGTACCCGGGCGGAACCACTTGTTCTCCACTACTTCAAAGAAGAACGGCGTGCCGGGATACGGTGCAGCCACATGGAAGAGGGCAATGTCCAACGGCAGCTTTTTGGCGAAGGCGATGGTCTGCTTGATGGTCTCTTCAGTTTCGCCGGGCAGACCAATGATGAAGTAACCCCAGTTCATGATGCCAGCTTTCTTGGCCCAGCGCAATGCACGCTCGGCTTTATCAGGATAGGCACCCTTACGGGCATGCTTGAGGATCTGTTCATTGCCGCTTTCGATCCCCCATGAGATCAAACGACACCCGGCCTTGCCCATCAGGGTTAGCATCTCCTCATCCACATAGTCCACGCGGCTGTTGGAGGTCCAATGCAGATCGATCTTTTCTTCGATCATCAACTTGCACAATTCGATGACCTGCTCGCGATTGACTGTAAACAAGTCCGCATACATATGAATGTTGTTGATACCAAGCTTCTTCAGTCGCCACATCTCTTCCATGATCAATTTCGGGGAGCGAATACGCGCCGAGTATTGGTAACTGACATGCTTGATGCAGTAGGTGCAGCCCGCCGGGCAGCCACGACTTGTGACGATAAAGGTAAATGCACCTTTGATCAGCGGCATGCGATAGGATTGCAAGGGCAATAACTCGTGCATGGGGATCGGCATATCATCCAGATCCGCAACGAACGGGCGCGGGAAGTTGAGCAGAATCTCTTCACCTTTACGCCATGCGATCCCCTTGATGCCGCGCAGGTTGACCGTACCATCGGCATTGAGGGAGGGCTTGTATTCAGGATCATGCTTTTCGAAGATCTTTACGATCTCGGGCGAGCGCTGGTCAAACCGGTTCTCCAGGTGATCGAGCAGGTCGCGGATGGTCAGGTCAGGCTCACCCACCAACGCAAAATCGAGGGCCGGATATGGGCGCATAGTCTCGATCGGGATGGGAGTGACATGAGTCCCAAAGGCAATGGTTTTTGCGCCGCGCGCATGCGCCAGGAAACAACCATACATATCATTTTCCAGTGTGGGCGCGGTCATTTGAGTGAGATAGTACTTGGGCTGATATTTATCCAATAGTTTCGTGAATTCAGGCCAGCCCATGCGCTCGGCATTGCAATCCACCACTTTGACCGTATAAGCCGGGTGAAGCAGGGCTGCCATTTGCGCCAATGAGACCTGCGGCCAGACCATGTTTTCACGGGTGCGGCGTCCAACACGGTGCTGGGTCCGAATCCACAGTTCGCCATCCGGCGTGGGCGGGTTGACAAGCATGATATCCACTGCATCTTCAGAACGTGGTGCAGCTAACAGGCCCTCACGCACGATCTGGTCGGCGTTGGGAAAGTCAGACATGCGCAATTTCGCCAGACGGCGGGTCCCCAAATTCACAGATTGTGATTCATTATTAGACATGGAAACACTCCTTTTCTTTCAAACAGATAAAACGATTATTGGTCCAACCCCAGGTCATGACGGGTGAGCAATTCACGTTGGCTGAGTTCCTCCAGGATCCGCAAGAGGAGCCAGTACACAACCAATTGAATTCCTACCAGGAACGTCATAGCGCTGGATAATAAATAAAACCAAAGGCGGTCAATGGTCCAACCCTGCGCGCCCAGAGACAGGCTGACCACACCAATGACCACGGCGGTCACTACCGCCAGCAACCCCATCCACCAAAACTGACGATCCAATGGGGTCTTGAAGATGGGTTTTCCAAATAGGCCCTGCCGGATGGGCTTTTTATAGAACAACGACACCAAATAATTGAAAGTGATACCCAAAGCAAATACATTCACACCGGAAACCCCGGCAATCACGGCTGTAAACAAGGCCGCCACTCCCCATGGTCCCAAGCTGGTTACACCATTCAAGCGGGCAATGGCAACTCCCAGGAAGATCAGGGCCGTAAGCCCCACACCGAGCATGCCGAGTAAACCCAGAATACGGACCGGGTTGTAGGAGAGCGCCGTCCAGACCATGCTTTGCAGAAAGATACGACCATCACGAATCACGCTTAACTTGGAACGCCCTACCCGCTCAGAATAGGGAATCGGGATCTCTTTAACTGGCACACCCTCGTGCAAAGCACGGGTGCTCATCACAGGTGTCAAATTCAAACCATCAGGAAGAGGGTAGACCTGTTCCAGAATTGACTTTTTGAATACACGCATGCCACTGGCGCTATCAGTCACTTTCTGGCGTCCCAACAAGGACAGCAGGTTCGCAAAGAAAAAGTTGCCAATGCGCCGGGTCACAGGCATTTTACTATCGGCACCCGCCATGCGTGAACCGATCACCAAGTCGCTGCCGTTCATGGCCGCCTCACACAACTGAGGAAAGTATTCAGGCGGGTAGGTGCCATCGGCATCGAGAAAACCGATCAACTCTCCGCTGGCTTTCGAAAAGCCGGTCTTCAACGCTGCGCCGTAGCCCTTGTTTTTGACGTGACGAATCAGATTCACACCGGGAATTGCCGAGGCCACTTCAGCCGTTCGATCCTTGGAACCGTCATCCACTACCAGCAGTTCCAGGCGTTCCACGCCCGATTTCTGCAAGGCAGGCTCGACCGCCAGCACACGGTTGGCGATTTCGGCGATGCCATTCTCTTCGTTATAAGCAGGGATGACCACAGAGAGTACTGTCATGAGTGCACTTCCTTTTTTTCTTATTGAGTATGAAATATGGTACGGTCGGGGTGCGTATCTGCACCATCGATCGTTTTGATAATCTTTGCAGGCACACCGCCCACTACAGTATGCGGCGGCACATCTTTGGTGACAACCGCTCCTGCAGCCACCACCGCCCCCCGCCCTACTCTCACGCCATCAGTAATGACCGCCCCCGCCCCCAACCAGACATCATCTTCGATCACGATGCCCTCGGCTGTGATTCCCTGTTCCACAAAAGGCCGGTGCGGGTCATCAAACACATGATTGACGGCGATGATCTGGGTGAATGGCGACGTATAGACCCGGTCACCGATCTTCACGCCGCCTTGCCCACGAATCACTGAATATTCACCGATCAAGCTATCTTTACCGACGGTAATACCTGATTGCGGCAGGTTCCGAAAATTGTACACGTGCAGCACGGCGCCATGCATCACGATCGTCCGATCACCCAGGCGAATGCCCGCGGGGCAGGCATGCAGGTAGGAGCCTTCATCGAGATATACACCGTGCCCCAATTGAATATGATCAGCAAAACGCAAGCGTACCCGGCTTTCAATGGCAGCAGCCCCGTCCATGTTGATGATGAGGCGATAGAAAAGGCCGCGCACACCGATGCCCACCAGGGTGGGGATCCAGCCGAACAGAAAGTATAGCGTCTGCTCGAGGATATAGCGTGGCAGCGAAGTGGCCTGGCGGTCAAGGTATAAACGAATGCTGTTCAACATAATGTATGCAGTTCCGTCATCTCATGTATGACGGGCGAATCAGGTCCTTTGTAACAGGGGCAGGCACTCGCGAGTCTGAGGCGGCAGCCATCGATTAGAACCGGATGATACCGGAAAGGATATGCAGGTCGAATAGTATAATCGTCGCATGTATCGCGGAATCTTTCTTGATCGTGACGGCGTGATCGTCGAAAACCGGGATGAGTATGTGCGTTCCTGGGAAGATGTGCAATTCATTCCCGGTGCGCTGGCAGCGCTGGCGCAATTGAATGGGCACGGCTACAAAGTAGTGATCGTGACGAATCAGGCAGGTGTGGGGCGTGGCGTGCTGACGCTGGCACAGGCACAG
>CAZJMZ010000017.1:10280-22809 GCA_964547115.1 uncultured Anaerolinea sp.
CGTGACGAATCAGGCAGGTGTGGGGCGTGGCGTGCTGACGCTGGCACAGGCACAGACACTCAACCAGCAGATCGTGCAGGCCATTGAAGCCGCTGGCGGCAAAGTGGATGCAGCCTATTTGTGCCCGCACTCACCAGATGAATTGTGCAGTTGCCGCAAACCCAAACCCGGCATGCTGCTGCAGGCGGCGGAGGAACTCGCAATCGACCTGAGCCGTTCGTGGATGATCGGCGATGCGTGGACCGACTTGCAAGCCGGTGTGGCCGCGGGAGCAATGGCCATTGGCCTGGTGCGCACGGGCCGCGGCGCACACCAACTCACGCTTCCCAAACCCGACCTGCCTATAGACTATTTTGTTTTTAACGATCTGCCCGAGGGACTCGCCCACATCCGGAATTCCGCTTCAGACATCCCCTAGCCTGCCACAATCCAAAGGGTTATCTCACCACTGGAGCCTTTTCGGCCACTTCCTGCTGGCGCACTTTGATGGCACGTACGATCATATGCTCAAGCATAAGGTGGATATCCTCCACATGTTCAATGACATGGCTATCGACGTGGATATTGATATCAACCATGCCAGCCAGTTTGCCGCCATCGAAACCGCTGAATCCAATGACCATGGCGCGGTGCTTGTGCGCCTCCGCCACCGCATTCAAGACGTTCTTCGAATTGCCGCTGGCCGAGATGCCAATGACAATATCACCGGGGCGGATCAGATTGGCCAGTTGGTTGGCAAACACGGTCTCGTAGCCTTCATCGTTGGCGTAGGCTGAAAAGATGGCCATGTTATCGGTCAGGCCGATTGCACGGTAATGTGGGAGTCCTTCCTGGCGGGTATTTTTGGCCAGGTCACAAACGAAGTGGGTGGCAGTTGAAGCAGAACCGCCATTTCCCATGATAAAGACCTGCCGTCCTTGCAAGCGGGCCTCTTCCAGCACGTCCACCACCTGCGCGATCAGCGGCTGGGGCAGGCGTTCGATGGTAGCCTGCAGGGTCGAAATGTAATCGTGTATGTTCTGTTGTGTGTCCATAATTCATTCACCTTATCGTCGATTGGTTACCAAAAGCGAACGCCGGTAATTGAAAATGACCTTGGTGCCATCATCTTCAAGCCGAAAAGGCAACTCTTGCAGCCCTGCCAGCGCATTGCGCACAGACATCTGGCGTTCGTAGGGTACATACAATAACAGGAATCCGCCCCCCCCTGCCCCGGCAATCTTGCCGCCGATCGCACCGGCTTTTCGAGCGGCCTCATACATATCGTTGATGGGGCCACTACTAATGGCAGTGGAAAGGCGCTTTTTTAATTCCCAAGATCGGCCGAGCAGCGATCCAAACGCGTCGAAATTACCGGCTTCGATCTCTGTGCGCGATTCATAGGCCATTTGTTTAATTTCCCGCAACTCCGATAGCCGGTCTTGAATGTTGTTCTTTTGATCCTGCAAGATCGTGTCAGCTTTACGGCTGAGGCCAGTGAAGAACAGCATGAAATTATCATTGAGCGCGCGATAGGCATCAGGGGAGATGCGAATTTTTTCCACACCCACGGACCCATCACGGCGAAACTCAAAGAAACGCAGCCCACCATAGGCGGCAATATATTGATCCTGGACGCCAATGGGTTTTTTCAGCGTATCGAGTTCGATGCCACAGGCTTCGCGTGCCAGTTGTTCGGCGGTAACAATTTCACCCAGATAAGTATACATCGCCTGCAGGGCCCCTACTGTGACAGTACTCGACGACCCCAAACCGGAGCCTTCAGAGGGAATATCGCCCATGGTGGTCACTTCCAGTCCGGCGTGGATGCCGGTGAGGCGCAGCGCTTCCCGAATCAAATCATGACGGATATCTTGTAAACCGTCCACCATTTCGGTCTGGGTATAGCCAATACGCAACTTATTATCGAAACGTTCCTTGACAGTGACAAAGATATATTTATCAATGGCTGAGCTCAATACACATCCACCTTCATCCATGAAGAATGCAGGAAAATCAGTGCCGCCGCCAAAAAAACTGATGCGCAAGGGGGTTTGAACGATGATCAAGCAGAATGCTCCTTCGGCAAACGATTGAAGCCCGGCCTGCGGGTCTCAAGAATATCGCCTGATGTTTTCGCAGGTAAGCCTGGATTTAATACGCGCCACGGCTCTTCAAAACAGCCGGGATGGTTTGGAAAACGATCTGCAAATCGAGCCAGAGACTCCAATTGCGGATATAGTACATATCCAGGCGCACACGCTCTTCATAGGAAACATCTGAGCGCCCACTCACCTGCCAAACACCTGTGATTCCCGGTAGAACGGTCAGCAAGTTCATGTCGAACTGCTTGTACATCGCCACTTCTTCGGGCGAGATCATCCGTGGTCCTACAAGCGACATTTCACGCTTTAGCACATTGAACAATTGCGGCAATTCATCGAAACTCAACTTGCGCAAAAAGGCGCCGATCTTTGTAACGCGCGGATCGTTCTTGAGTTTGTGCGTACGGGCCAATTCTTCCTTCAACTCAGGGTGCATTGCCAGCACCTCATCGCCATTGACAACCATGGTGCGGAATTTGTAGGCATAGAACTGCCTGCCATTAAGGCCCATCACCCGGCGTTTGTGAATAACAGGGCCCTTTGAGCTTAATTTTACCAAGAGTGCGACAACCGCCATAAAAGGCAACAGCACAGTCAAAGCTCCCAGGGTCAACACATAATCCAGAATAAACTTCAAGGCATTGTCGGCGCCGGTCAGGCGCACCTTGTTGACATATACGAGCGGCACATAGGCGAACTCGTTAACCGACAGGCCCGTGGTCAGGATCTCATACAACCCGGAAGACATGCGAATATTAACCCGGTCTGAGACACCATACTTGCGGAAGATCTCCAGCAGGTAGTCACGAGTGGAAAACGCACTGGATGCCAGAATGATCTCACCAATATCATAACGCTCAATGATCTCCCCGAGGCGGTCTACTGAACCCAGCGAAACGAGGTCATGGTACAGCGGAAACGTTGCGGGCGTCTTGTTATCCACAAAACCGATGAGATGCAGGCCGGATGTATCCCAGCGTAGCAATTGTTCCGCCAGCCAGCGGCCTTCCTGATTGGCACCCACGATCACAGCTGGGGTCAGGAAAAACCCATGGCGCCGCAGGGCATAGACCGCCCGCCGCAGTACAAAACGGCTGAAAGAAACGAAGAGAATCGTCAACCCCCAACTCATTAAGAGCCAGCCGCGGGCGATGATCAGGCGCGGATCCAAAAAGCCAGCGATCACGATCAACAGGAAACCTTCCGTTGCCGAACGCATCACACTCGAATATTCACGCGTGCCACCCAGCAAGTTATGCCAGGCATACAAGCCATTGAAGCCAAAAATAAACACCCATAAGAGCGGGACCACCGTCAGCAAAACACTATAGCTCTCGAACGGAAAAGTGCCCGCTTCATCGAAGATACCCTGCGGGTTGACGAATCGGATGACATATGCCAGCCAGAATGCCAGGATGGTCATTAACACATCGAATACCATCAAGGCGCCGATGTACAAACGACGCTGTGATTGGCGCGAGATTAGCGCATTTGCTTTACCAATCTTTTTTTCAACAGCAAGAAAAGGGAAACTTTCGAGGTCAGTTCGAATACCCATGAGAAAAAATGCTCCCTCTGTGCAGCACAGAGTTCATAAAATTGAAACGCAAAGTGGAAACAACAAACCTGTCTACTCTAATAATTCAGCAACAAGACGCCTGCTCAAAAAAAAGGTTACTGGCAGCCAAAACCCTAAGAAAAACGCAAAGTCCGGTCTATATGACCGGACTTTATAGGTGTGACCCCGGGGGGATTCGAACCCTCAACCAATTGATTAAGAGTCAACTGCTCTACCATTGAGCTACGGAGCCAACTTGCGCCCCGTATTATACCCGAAGAAAAAGGCCTGTCAATAACAGTAGCAGCCGTCCCTGAGGAGGAAACGATTGGCTTTATTTGAAAGATATCAAGCCAACGCTGGCGGGCAGGCCACCCAGCTTTTGCGCAACGCCGCCCTCCATCCAACTGCTTATGCTTGTATAATTACCATCCAATGAATTACGACGATACACCATCACAACCTGATTCATCCCCCGACTTCATCTCAGCGCGAGCACGCCGCCGACGCGCTCAACGCCGGGCCTACTTCCCTGCTGACGAACAGGGCCGGACAGCATTATTCGAGCATCTGGCACGCCGCGCCTTTCCATCGTATGAATTGTTCGTCTTTGCCTTGGTGGCTGGTGTCATTTTAGGGATCGGGTATTTCTTCAACGCACAGGCATTATTGTTCTTCGGTATTCTGGTGGCTCCGCTCCTGACCACCTGGGTGGGGTTATCGCTTTCGATCATTGCCGGGTCGGGCAGGTTGTTCTTCCAAACGATTGCGGCGTTATTCATCAGTTCCCTGCTCATCTTTGCTACGGGTCTGCTGACAGGGTATGTATCGCGCATCCTGCCAGACGACTCGCGTACATTCACCGCCGCATTTGAAAACAGCCGCTTGTGGTGGCCCAATCTCGCGGTTCTCACTATTGCTGCCATCATCCTGACCATCTCCTTCGTCCGTTCGGAAGATCGCCCGTACCTACCCAGTGCCCTGCTGGCTTACGGCATCCTGTTACCCATCAGCGCGGCAGGCTTCGGGCTGGGGAGCGGAGTGCCGGACATCTGGCCGCAGGGTGCGTTGGTATTCGCCGTACACTTTGCCTGGGCCACTTTTTTTGGGATTCTCACGCTCTTCTTCCTGCGGTTCTATCCGATTTCGTTTAACGGCGCGGTTACCACAGGATTGGTTATCATCGCTATTTTCACGGCCGTGACTTTCCTCACCGGCTTCGATCAATGGATACGCATCCGCGCGGGTCTGGCTACGCCGGAGCCTGCTTCCGCCACCCCAACCCTTTCCTCCCCCACGCCGCTGCCAACCGACACTCCCATACCAACCGCACCCGAAACATCCGCCTTCATCGAAGCTCCATCCCTCACTCCCTCACGAACTCCAACATCCGCTCCCACGGTCAAACCGTCCATCACACCGACCAACACCATCACCGCCGAACCAACTCCCATCATCGGGCTGATCAAGGCCTCGGAGGGTGGCGGCGCGCTGGTGCGTAACAAACCCGGCGGGGCGGTAATCACCATTCTGGCGAATGGCTCAACGGTCACGATCGTGCCCAACGATGTTCAGGAGATCAACGGCGTTCTCTGGGTGCATGTCATTGCGCAGGTCAACGACAAGCGCGTGGACGGCTGGCTTATCCAATCGGTACTGGTCACTGCCACACCGGTGGCTGACTGGAAACCATCGGCCACACCTGCCTTCACCAACACACCCTGACCAACCGAACTGTATGTAACGACCCCCAACAAGACTCGTCATGGCTGGCGAAACATTGCCCGCCGTGAACGAATTGCCAATTCACCCTAACCCGGCACAAGGCTAAAACCATCTTATTAAAGGATTCTCTTCATGCCCATTCACTTTGGAACTGACGGCTGGCGCGCCGTCATCTCAGATACATTTACATTCAGCAATCTGCGCATGGTTGCACAGGCCATCGCCGATGCCGTGGCCTCTGAACACTGGGATAAATCAGGTAACGGGAGCGTTACACCAGATGCAAACAAGATCGTTGTCGGATTCGATACACGCTTCCTCTCCGACCGGTTTGCAGGCGAGGTGGCCCGCGTGCTGGCCGCCAATGGCTTCACCGTACTGTTGGCACAATCTGATTCGCCCACACCAGCGATCTCGTATGCAGTGAAACACCAAAAGGCTGTGGCAGGCGTGATGATCACCGCTTCTCACAACGCCCCGCGCTATAACGGTGTCAAACTCAAGGGAGCCTTTGGCGGCTCGGCTCTGCCCGAACAATGCCGCCGCGTGGAAGTGTACATCAATGACAATGAAGAACAGGCGCGCGGCCCCAACCTCATGGACTTTCGCAAAGCCCGCGAAGCAGGTTTGATCCAAAAGTTCAACCCCCTGCCCGCCTATTTCGACCATTTACGCACACTCATCAACACTGACCTCATCGCCGAAAATCCGCAGCGCTTTGTAGTGGATGCGATGTACGGTTCAGGGCGCGGCGTGATCAAAGCCTTTTTACAGGGCACAGGTTGTGAGATCGCCGAGATCCGCGGCGAGATGAACCCCGGCTTCGGCGCCATTCACCCCGAACCGATCGCCAAGTATCTGGGCGCGCTGGCTTCCGCTGTCAGTTCGGGGATGGGCAACTTTGGTGTAGTGACCGATGGTGATGCTGACCGCATCGGCGCGATGGATGAGCGTGGCACATTTGTCGACCCGCACAAGATCATGGCGCTCTCGCTCAAATATCTCGTGGAAAAACGTGGCTGGACCGGTGCGGTCGTGCGGACCGTTTCGACCACGCGTATGATCGACCGGCTGGCCAAACGCTATGGCTTGAAGTTGTACGAGACCCCCGTGGGCTTCAACCACATTGCCGATTATATGATGCAGGAAGATGTGTTGATCGGCGGCGAAGAGTCGGGCGGCATCTCATTCAAAGGACACATCCCCGAGGGAGACGGCCCCATCATGGGCTTGTTGTTGGTGGAGATGATTGCGCAATCAGGCAAGACGCTGCAGGGCCTGGTGGAAGACCTGCTCAATGATGTCGGGCCCGCGTATTACGAGCGCACTGACTTGCGTTTGAGTCGGCCGGTGGCCAAGGCGGAGATGACTGAATTTTTGACGAAGCAGGCTCCGGCTGAGATCGGAGGCGAGAAAGTCGCTGAGATCAGCCAGCGGGACGGCGTCAAATACATCATGTCTGATGATTCATGGTTGCTGATCCGCCCGTCGGGTACGGAGCCGGTGTTGCGCGTGTACGCCGAAGGCCGCACACAGGATATGGTCAAGGCGCTGCTCGGTTATGGCGAACAAGTGGCCAAAAGCGTTGTGTAGTTCATAGGAACAAAAAGACCCTCAAGGTGGATGCCTTGAGGGTCTTTACTTTTAATCAACTCAGCGGACCGGGGCTGCGCGCAAACGCCTTACCAGGAAGATGACAATGATGAGCGCGAACGCTAACGCAAACATGCCGGGCAGGCCGGCCTCATCCATAAAACCGGTTTGTGGCAGCGCAGTGGAAGTGGGGATGATCGTCTGGGTGGAAACTGCGATCTGCGTGAAAGCCGCGCCGACTGTGGCCGTGGCGGGGTTCTGGGTCGGCGAAGGGGTGACAGTGGCCTGAGCAATGACCGGGGTATTGGTGGGCGGCACAGTGGGTGTGATGGCGGCGGTCTGCGTGAGGTTGACCGCTTGCGCGGTTTGGGTAAGGCCTTGAGCGATCAGGGTTTCCTGAAGGAGGTTCTGGGCTTGCACCGTGGTTTGGGCGGCCTGATTATTGCGATTGGTGAAGAAGAGGTACCCGCCCAGGCACAACAGGCCCAACAGGAAGACCAACCCCAGCCCACCCGCAGCCAGCAGGAAGGTTCGGTTGTTATTGGCTTCCTCCGGGGCGGCTTCGCCTTCATCGAAGGTATCAAATTCATCGTTGTTGTAGTTCGACATGCTGCACTCTCCTATGCGACGTTGACGGGATTATCCCACAACTTCAAGATTAACCAAAGGCACGAGCACCACAGTGCCATCTTCCAGCCGGACTTCACCCGCCGGCGCGCGCAAACCGCTCGGTAAAAGGCTGGCTCCTGCAGGCAGGCTCGTGATGGTTCCCAGCATGCCAGGGAAGGGCGAGCGGCGCAGGCGCACCTTCTGCCCCACCTCGAACGGCAGGAAGGGACTGGGCTCATCGGGCTCGACTGTGACCGGCAACGGGATGATCACTTCAGGACGATTGCCATAATACCGGTCGAACGGCTCGGCATTGACCGTGACCTCGCGCTTGGTATTGCTGATCAACAGATTGTAAGCGGCGGTGTTCATCGGCATGGCGCCAAAGCCATCCAGCACCAACACCGGGAAGCGCATTTGCACTGCCAGTGGTAGCAAAGAGGAGGCCATGCTCGAAAGGATCAACCCACGCACGGGCATTTCCGCTGCGGCGCGCAGGGTTTCGGCATCGCGCACGTGCCCGCCCAGGATCACCGAGCCGCGCAGGCTCACATCCAGGCGGTCGGCCGTCAACAATGCATCCGGCTTATCGATCAGGCTGACCATCAACCCATTATCGATACGTCCGTTCCCCCATGTCCCCTGGATCAACGAACCCGCTGTACGAATGACCACGCCTTTTTCCGAGAGGATCTGCGTCACCACACCGGGCAGGCCTGCTTTCAATTCGATGCGCGCATCGCCAACTTCCATCAACACTTCACCCGCCCCGGCCACCATCACACGACCCGGGCGCGGCGCCTTGATCGCGCGGGCAAATAATCCGCTGGCCTCGGCCACCAGCGCGCCTTCGGTCAGCCGGTCGCCTTCCTTGACCTTGATCAGCTTGTCGGCTGCATTCTTTGAAATACCAAACGTGCGCGCCACATCCAACAGCACATGCTCACGCGCAAAATTCGCCTCCGCCACCACATCGGTCGGGTTGACGCGCTGGTCCAAACGCGCCAGCACGCGCCCGGCCACAGGCAGGGTTCTTTCGCGCACGATCGTTGCCAGTGGCAACACGTGTAAAACAGGGGCCAGCATCATCAGCCTCCCACCGTGTAATACCACTTCTTGATCAATTCACGCCTCCGCACCGCATCAGACGGCAAACGCAACGGACGCCCGCGCGCATCGATGACCACGCCCAGCGCGCCGCCCGTCACCGGGACTGTTCCGCCTCGGCCCGCCCCCAAGCCTGCATCGGCCCGATTAAGCGGTTGCAAACTGAGACGTGCCGTTTGCCCACTCGGCAACGGCAGGATCTCCAGCCCGCCAAACTTCACATCTGCCCGTGCTTCGGTGCCATCGGCATAGGCCAGTTTCGTGCGCAAGACCGGCTCTCCATAATTCGCCGCCGCAGTGACAGACACCACCGTCCCCACCCCAATGAATGCGCCTGAATCGATCACCTGCGTCGGCAGGTAATTATTGCGTTCGCCAGCCACACCCAGCAATGGCAACAGATTATTCTGGTCGATCAAAATCGGCATGATACCCACCGGCTGGATCGCATCCAGCAGCAGCAGCAGACTCTGCCCCAGCGACACTCCGTCGCTGATCACGCCGCCCCCCGCAATGATCAAGTCCAACGGCGGCAACAATTCCGATTGCGTCGAACGTGCCGACCGGGGAAATTCCTTTTGCAACTGACGCACGGCCAGGTACAACGCCTGCCGCGCAATGGCCTGCGAGATCGCCTGCTCATCCTTCGTCCCCGGCAGCGCTCCCGGATACAACGACTTCTGTGAAAGATACTCGCGCACCACACCGGGCGCAATATCCAATTGCAGCCAACGCAGAATATCGTCCAATTCCGTAAATTGCAACAACCCGCCCAGGGTCTCCCCCAACCCAAACTGCGGATACGCGCCCAGCATCAAGTCGCCGCCAAACCCGGCGGCCACCGTGGTCGCTGAAGCGCCAACATTCACGCTCAAGACACCACGCGTCGATTCGTACAAGCGACTCAAGAAGCGGATCATCCGCCCCTGGGCATACGCCGTCGGCAACAGATTTCCGCCAGACCACTGATACAACTCATCGAAACCTTTGATCTGACGCTGCCGTAATTGGGTCACCAACGCCGCCAGTTGACGGCTGGCAGGTCCCAAATCTTCCGTCTCGATCGTGGGCCGCACATTGGAACTGATCTCCAATTTGCCCGCATGCCCGCCCAGCAATTCCTGCACATCATCCTTCAATTGCTGATTGCCAGCAAACAAGACCATCGGACGTTTTTCCATCGGCATCAGATAACACGCCAGCCCCACGGTCTCGAGCATCTTCAAGATCGAACGGGAGGCACCGCCGTCCGTCCCGCCGGTCAACAGCACCAGGTCGGGTCGTGAACGCACAATGCCATCCAATTGCTGTTCGGGTTTGCGTTGATCCGTCAGCGCCAGCGACTCAACCACACGGCTGTAGGTCGATTCGGCCAGTCGCCGCGCGCTTTGCAGCGACACATCATCCAGCAACCCCACGATGACGGTCTTGACTGCAGGCCCGGCCGACATCACCGCCACCACTGCATCCACACCCGAGCCATCGGCCTGCGAGGGCGAGATCAACGCATTCTCTGAATTCAACAACTGTGCACCGGTGACAGCCTGTAAATTGGACAACGCCTCCCGGACACCGATACCAACATCTTTGAACGGCGCTTCAGCCGTCGTCGGAGCCTGTCCGGCCGCCACAAAGCGATACTGCCCCTCGACCACATCGAAAAGCACAGCTCGTGTAACGGCCGCCCCCACTTCCAGGGCCAGCACCGATTCGTTTTGAATAAGTGAGGTAGGCATAAAGGTTAGATACCCAGAAGAGATTTCACGAAAGTGACCAACGCGCTCAAACGCTCGAGCAGGGCGGTCAACGCCGCGAGATAGACTCCCGCAAACAACACACCCAAAGTGATCGCAATAAAGACCCGCCCGCCCCAGGCCAACAATTCAAAGATAACATTCCGCTTCGCCGTGCCATCGGCCGCACGGCTGGCGCTGAACTGGAAATACGCCAGCGTCAACACCGTACCAACCAGAGCGAACACGCCCTGCACGAAACCCAACGGACCGGGTTGCACAATATCCATTGCTGCGCGCGTCTGAGGGATCAGCGTTCCGATCACCGCCCCACTCAAGGCGGTGGCCGCGCCTACGCCCACCATCAATGCCATTGCAAAACCGCCCAGCCAGGCAATACGCGGCGAAAGCTTGGTCACCAACGTCAGGCTCAACACCAGCGGCACAATGACGAAGGTCAACTGAGCGGGGTCGGCAGAGGCCAGCGGCTGGAACAATCTCGGCAGCAATACATAATGCCAGGCCGCCACAGCCGCATACCCAGAAGCCACACCCACAAAAACATACACCGCGCTCCGAAACAGCGGATTATCCCCGATGAGATAACTCAACACCAACAGGGTCAGGATGAAACCAACAAAGCCAGAGATCAATTCAATCGGCATACCGCGTCATCCCTGTTCCCCGGTGTTCGCACGGAGCTTCATAAACACATTCCACAAACTACCCAATACGATCGCCAGCACAGCCAGCATCAGACCGGCGCCGAAGGCATCCCAATAAGTGCGGGCCAGGCCGGGGCGATCGGTATTGGCGAGATGCTCGTAGCCTGCGCTTTGAGCAATACCCGCCACCATTCCCGTCACCTGCCCCGATGTGACATACGGCTGGAGCATGGGCCCCGCCTGTGCACTGGCCGCCACCAACAACGGTTGCGCCGCCAGAGACGGATCGCTCTGCTTCGCCAACGTGAGCTGCTCCACCCAAACCAGCCCTGACTCAGCCTGGTCTGTGATCACGATCACAGCGGCGAAATCGGCAAACCGGTTGGCTCGCACCGTACCCCGAGCGCCGGCCGGTTGCATGATAAAGGTTTGTACGCCGGTCGAACCGCCGGGTAAATACCCGGCATTAAAGTAGTCGATTCCGGGCTGATACGCCTGGCCGGCCCCGGTATTCTTTAGCAAACGATCGGCCAACGCCGAACCATTCGCAGAAGATGCAATAAAAGTCAATGTTGGGCGGCGCAAGTTGATCGCCTGATCCAATAATGGACCGGCAACGGCTTCCATTTCACCGGCCAGCGCAGGTTCATAATCCATGACCACCAGGACGGGCGCACCCTGCGGCAGGCTCACGAGCACGTTCGAGATGTTCGTGATCTTTGCAGCTTCAGCCGGAGAGACCGTCACAGGCATGGCCTTGAGACCCAACCCCAGGAAGGTCCCGGTGACCAACAGGAACAAAGCACTCAAGACCCAACGCAGCACCCGTTGAGAGGCAACCTCAGGCGTCGACTTGATGGCCTGCGCCAGCGACTCGCCTGCGATGATCTGTTCCATCAAGGCGGCACCAGTTTGTTGTTCTTCAGTAGCCTGCAACTTCAACGTAAGCGCCTTGGGCCGTTGCGATGAACCGATGGGTGATGCGGGAATCACACCACGCAATCCTGCCAGCGGACCTTCCCGTTCGGTGTTCTGGTCAGTCGTGACGGCCGAAACTTCATTACTGATGGCCGCATCCACAGGACGCATGGCCTGCACCCAGGAGGGCAGATCAACCGGAGCGAGCGCATCTGCCGAGGCGGCAGGCACGTTGGTTCGGGAGGGCACCTCGTCGGGGGAGGCTGAGGTATCCTGCGTCAGCCAGTCTGGCATATCGACATTGAACAGGCTGTCCAGTTGTTCGGTGGAAATGGCCGGTTGAGGAGAGGCAGGTTCGGGTGAGATCGAAGCGGGAGTCCCGAAGGAGAATGTCTCTTCTTCGGCTGGCTTTTCCTGTGACTTGACCCAATCCATCGATGCGGCGGCGTTCAACGGCAACATTGCGGCGGCTTCGTCGGCAGCACTCTTCAACCAGTCAGGCATGGTATTGGCAGCCGCTTCTTTTTGCAGAGACCC
>CAZJMZ010000018.1:0-7198 GCA_964547115.1 uncultured Anaerolinea sp.
CCCTCGCGGATCGCGTACAACGCCGCCTGGGTGCGATTGGCCAGATGTAATTTGTCCAGCACGTTGCTTACATACTTGGCCACCGTCCGCTCATGGACCTGTAGCGCCTCGGCGATCTCTTGATTGCTCAAGCCGCGCGCGATCAATCGCAAGGTGTCGAGCTCGCGCGGGGTCAGCGGGTCGGCGGTGTACATCAGCTCGGAGGGGTGATCGATGTCATGAATGACTTTCAAGGCCACCGAGGGATGGATCGAGGCCTGCCCCTTGGCCACATCCCGGATGGCTTGCAGCAATTGCACACGGGTGGAGTCTTTGAGCAGGTACCCGAGCGCGCCAGCCTTGATGGTCTGGTAGACGCGGTCGGCTTCGGCAAAGCTGGTCAACACCAGAATTTTGGCGTCCGGCACGATCTCCTTCAATTTTGGAATCGTCGCCAGACCGTCCTGCTTCGGCATGACCATGTCCAGCAGGATCACATCGGGCTTGGTCTTGCGGGCCACTTCCAGAGCCTGCAGGCCGTTCTCGGCCTGGGCCACCACTTCGATGTCACTCTGGTAGGACAGAATGGCAACCACGCCCTCCCGCACAACACTTTCATCATCCACGACCAGGATTCGGATCTTTTTCATGGCATCACCTGTTGTTTACCCGTGCAGGTACCATCACCTGAATGGTGGTGCCCGTGCCCGGCTTTGACTTGATCTTTAATGTACCATTGATCTGCGCAGTCCGCGCTTTCATGTTTTGCAGGCCCATCCCATTATGGTCCACATGTTTGGGGTCAAACCCTTCGCCGTTATCGGTCACTTCAAGGACCACGTTCTTGCGGGTCTGCTTTAATTTGACCAGTACCTGGTTGGCGCGGGCATGTTTCAGGATGTTGTTCAATGCCTCTTGAGCGATGTAATACAGCGCCACTTCCTTATCCTTCGAAATGACAATGTCCTCATCCGGCAGGAAGCGCGCCTGAATGTCGGCCCGCCCTTCCACCGCGCCCAGGCGGTGATGCAGAGCCGAGACCAGGTCACCTTTTTCCAGGTCCACTGGCTGCATTTGGTACAGGAACAGGCGCATCTCTTTCACCGCCTGGCGGGCGTTCTCGCCGATCTTGCCCAGCACCTGTGAAGGGACAACCTTCGACCCCGCCTCCAGCGCCGCCTGGGCTGCCTCGGTCAGGGTGACGAGACCATACAACTTCTGGCTGACCGAGTCGTGCAGGTCGCGCATCAGCTTTTCGCGTTCTGAGAGCGCGATCGCCAATTGGCGGCGGCGGTCGCTATCGATCAGGTTGGCGATCTGTTCGGCAATGGCCATCAGGCGGATGACCTCATCGGGCGAATACGAAGGGGTTTCCTTGCGGCCGAGCAGCATCGTCCCCAGCAGGTGGCTGTTCTCTCCCGCCTGTGTGAACAACGGCAGGACCACCAAACTGGCCAGTTGCATGTCCTTGAACGTAGTCAGGATGCGGGGATCGGTCTGCAGTTGTTCGAAGACCATCGGCTGCCGCGAGACCAGCACGTCTGTGAACATGCGATGCAGGGTGGGGAGGCGGTCAAGGCTGGTCTGGTCGTTGGGAGCCAGCCCAAAGTGAGCTGCGAGGCGCAGGAATGCATGTGAGTTGGCGTCGTTGGTCTCTTCCACGAGGAAGAGCGTCACCACCTGGCTGCGGAAGGGATAGATCAATTGATAGACCGATTCGGAGAGAAAGTCATCCAGCTTGATGGAATGGCTGGCGGCGTTCGAAATGGCATTGAGCAGAACGAACATCTCATCCCGCGCGCGCTGGCGTGCCTCCTCTGCCAGTTTGCGCTCAGTGATATCGCGCCAGTTGATGAGTTGACCGAACGGGCTGCCCTGCTGGTCGCGCAGGATCGAGAGCCGCACGTTCAAGTAGCGCCAACTGCCCAGCGAGCGCACGCTGCGCCGCATTTCCAATTCCTTGCCTTCGCCTGCAATGTTGGAAATATCGGGCCAGTCCGGCAGGATGGAGCGGATGGGCCTGCCATACAACAGATGCCGTGGAACGCCCACGATCTTTTCGGCGGCCGGGTTTACATCGATGATATTGTTGCCCAGGTCCAGCACCATCCAGCCGTCGCTCATGACCTTGACCACCGTTTCACAGGTCACCGGTTCAAGTTCCACCGCCCTGCTGCGATACAAGCCCAGGGCCAGCCCGATGATCGCCATGGAGTATCCTGCAATCGAAATATCGGTGATCTCCGGGCTGGGCGGGTTCGAGATCTCGAGCATGCGTAGCAACAGCGGTGCAAAGGCTCCGGCCAGCAGCGCACCTGATTGGGTCAGCAGGGTACGCGGCTTCTTGGTGAAAATATCGGTGAGGATCAAGAGCGCGGCGATCTCGAAGTTATATAGATAAATGATATTGACATCGGCCCAACTACCTGAGGTCAAAGAGAGGAATGCGCCGGCCTCACTGCGCTCCACGAAGAACAAGGTGCGCGTGGTGGGGATCCAGAACAGGATCTGAGTCAGCAAAGGTTCGATGCCCAGCAGCAGAAAGGTGGCCCGCCGCAACCATCCGCCGCGGTTGCTGTAAGATAATGCAAAGGCCAGCAGTGTCGAAGCCGCCAGCGAAGTGCATAAATACAGCAGTGCGATGTAAGCCGGCACAGGCATTTCGAACAGTTGCAGGTTGAACAGCAAATGTATCGTGGCCCAAAAAGCAACCACAAAAGCCATGCTGGCCAGAGGGATCGCACTGGCGACCTTAAACCGCCGCAAAGACAGCACAGCAACGAATAGCGCCACGCCGATATCAAGCAAGAGCAGGTTGTTGGTTAGGTTCATCATCGTAAGGTACCTGTGAGTGAATAATAAAATACAGGGCTGGGTCACGGCGCCACTCGCCGGGCATGGCATTCATTTTGCCGCGCAAACCCGCACGATACACATCCGCCGGTTGTTTCGAGAGTTGCGGCTCGACCGCATCTCCGAGCCACTGATGGCAAAGGATCAGCATGGCATATGCGCGCGCCCGCGAAGGAGTCAATGCCAGTGCCCGTTCGAACGACTCGAGTGCAGACTTGAACTCGCCTCTCGCAAATTGGACGAAACCCACCGCCTCCCAAACTGACGGGGAGTCTGCTCCTGTCCGAAGGGCCTTTTTCAACGCCGCAGCCGACCTCCGCCCCTGCCGTGCGGCGCGCGCGATGATGCCCAGATTGGCCCACAACCAGCCCTGCGATTCATCCGCTTGCAGGGCGGCATCGATGGAAGCCAGCGCCGAAGGAATCTCGTGTTGGTCATATTGCATAATGGCCAACGCATTGAGCAGGCGCGCATGCAACTCCCGCAGCGAAGTATGCGATACGGCCTCGAGCGCGGTCTCGAGCATTTGCCGGGCGCTCAGTGTATCGCCTGCAAGCCAATGCGAGCGGGCCAGCGCCAGGATGTTTTCGGCGCGCATGTCTGAGGTGTGCGGCAGGGAGGCCAGCGAGGCGGATGCCTCCAGCGAAGTTTCTTCGGTATGCCAGCACAGCGCACCGGAGGGGATGAACAAGTCGGTGGTGCGGCGGGGGGTGGGGAATTCGATCACGCGATGACGGAAGGCCCAGAAGTCGGGCGCTCTTCGTGCCAGCAGAGTCGCTTCGTCGCGAGTCAGCCAGAGGGTGAGTTTGAGGCGGGCGTCCACCAGCCTTTCGCGGTGCAGGTTCAACCCATCGTAGAGCCAGGTCTGAGTCCCCAGCCTATGGACGAGGAAAACGCAGGCGGCGGCATCGGGCCTGTGAGCGAGCTCGAGCAGCAGGTTGGGTTGAGTCTTATCCGGGGTAATGATTGCAGCAGGAATGGCGTGTTCAGCAAGGCGGGCCTGCAGGGCTTGCATGGCGCGGGGCTGGTCGATGGGTGAGCGCTGCACGGCAAACAACAGGCTGGGACGCGACCATGCCTGTGCCAGTTGGAGTTCATCCAGGAGGGCGGCTGTGCAGGCCTCCATCCGCCGAGAGAGGTGGGGCCGGGTGGGTGCGCGTGTGGGCTGGGCTGGGCTCATTCAGGCGGGGAAAGAAAATAAATGGCGGTGAGTGGCAGGAGTTGATGGGCGGCGGGGCTGAGTTTGTCGTACTGTCGCAGCCAGACATCATGGAATTTTTCAAGGTCCATGGCGTTGATCTTTTGATGGTTGCCGGTGTTGATGGCGTTCCTGGCTTCGGCTGTAAAACCACCGGTTGAGAAGAGCAACCCGAAATCGTTCGGGCCAAGTGTGTTGGAGAAGGACTTCAACCCTTCGAGGGTGACGGCCTGCCCGGTGTGTTTGATCTGCACCAGCACGCGGCGGGCTCCGGCGCCGATGGGGTCGAGATTGGCAACGATGTCGATGGCGCCATGGTCTTTGTGGGGCGGGGCCACCCAGATGGTGAAATATTGCATGGCTTCGAGCAGGGCGCCGAGCAGTTGACGGATCTCCATGATGTTTTTCGCCCGAATGTAAGCAGCCACCCCTTCCCAAGCCTGCTCACGGATCAGGTCCAGCGAGAGGCGGATCTCCGGCGCTTGTTTTTGCGTTGCCTCGGCAGCCTGCACCGCCTGCAGAAAGAATTCCTGTGGGCTGGCATGGCGCTTGCAGGCAGCGCGGCCGGCCTGCGTCAGCGCCCATTGACCGGTGTTGGTTTTGAGCAGCCAACCGGCCTTCACCAGCGCAGTGACGGCGATTCGCACGGTCCGTTCGTAGCGTGGTAATTGCGAAGCTGGCAGAATAGAGGTTTCGTAAGGCGTGAGGGGGATGATCTCGGGCAGGTAGGCGAGCACCTCTTTGGCAGGCAGGCCTTCCGGCCGATTCCACAACAGTTCAATAACGCCCCGGATGAGTTCGCTGACGCGCTGCACCGGGAGGTTATTCATCGATGGGGAGTCCTTGCTGTTGGCGGGTCTGGCGTTTGTAGCGTTCGATGATCTCATCAGGGTGCGGCTGCGAGCCCCATACGATCAAATAGCCCGGTGCCCAGAAATCGTTGGACGCGTTCTCACGTTTGAAGCGGGGGAAATCGGCGAAGACGTGCAGGGAGGTTTGCTCGCGAATGACCTGCATGAACTGGGTGGTGGAAGCGGTGGGCGGCACGCGCATGGTCCACTGCATATGGCCGGGTTTGATGCTGATGAATTCGAGCCGCCAGCCAAAGGCGATGCAGGTCTGTTTCATCCATGCTTCCAGGCTGGCGACAACGTCGCCCATCAGGAGGTGTGAACTGAAGCGGGGGATGAGCAGGCAGGTGTAGGAGAGATCGTAGGGGTGTTCATCCACCGGTTCGAGGATGACTTTATCCCCTATAAGAGCAGAGTCAATTAAATCCAAACTTTCCCCGGTACTCTCTATGCCTGTATCCTTGGGGGATGACTGAGGCAACTTGGGGCCGATGATTTCAATATTATTGCTAAGGACAGTCTGCACGAGTGACATGTTTAAGCATATGCGTATGGCTTGTTATAACGCATCCGTTTCTTTGAGTTGGAAAATGCAAATAAAAATAAATTCCATTTCCAAAAATCAGATACTCTTGAACGGGCAGTTGAACTGATTATGCTGGACCGTCACGCAATTTTCTGAATTTCCACCAGTAATGAGACTTGGTTATCGCGTAAAAGGGCTGACACAGGTATTATATATCTAGTACTGTGGTACTAGCAAGGGTTCAGGATGGAATCCGGCTGGGAGATGTGACCGGGCGGTCGAGGGTGCGGGTGCGTTGTTTGGGCGGGGCCGGCTGGTGTTTCTCGGGCAGCACCATGTTCCATAAGTTGACGAAGACGCTGAAAGCCAGCATAAGCAGAATCCAGTAGCCGAACTGAATGCCATCCGCCACCAATTGCAGACCAACCAGCAATAGCAAACCATAAAAAACGGTCAATCCCTTTTCCAGCCAGCCTGTGAAGTTGACCTTGAATCGGTTGGAGTCGCTGGCCGGGTTGGAAGCGGAGTGATGTAATTCCTTAAGCGCGAGGGGGAATTCATCCACCAATTCGAAGGTCACAAGGGCTGGCGCATCGGCGAATTCCCGGCGGGCCTTGAGGCCCTGGCGGAGGAAGTAGTAATAATCGAGCAGCGATTCGCGCTCCGCCGAAGTCAATCCGCGCACTTGCAGGACGCGATCGCATAGATCGTCAAGGTCTTCGCAGACGGGGCAGAGCTGCATGTACGCCTCCCAGGCTTCGATATGCAGCGGCTCCATACTGACCAGCGACTCGAGCAGGGCGCTGGCGTATTGGTCGTTGCCAGCTTCGATGTGGTGATAGGCTTCGTGCAGGAAGTCTGATGCGGTGGGCATGGCGGCGGTTTCGGGTCAAATGGCTTGCATGCGTTCGTTGATGCGGCGCAGAATGTAGCGGCGGTTGGCGTCCAGATAATCTTTGGCCTGTGCGCCCGAAGCCCACAGCGATTCGACCGCATTTTTGAGTTGCTCCAGTTCCAGGGAGGTCTCCACGGTGCTGATATACAACTCCCAGGCTTCGATGTTCTGCGGGTTGTGGGTGATGACCTTGTGGATGAGATATTGCGCCTGCGGCACGTGCCCGGCGTTCACCAGCATGTATGCTTTATCGAGAAGTTCCCAGGATTTAGCCATTGTTGACGTCCTTCTTAGATTGAACGAAATTGATGTCTGCATGATAGCCAGTTGGGGTGCAGTTGAACATCCACGGAGTGCCCGAATTTGCCGTCGCAAAAATGACCAGCGGCTTGGTGAGTTTCGTGCTTTGCAAAATTGCCCCAGTCGTCCCATAGAAGACGGGGCGGGGCAGGGGCGAGGGGCAGGCTTGGGTGAGTCTGAGGCGCCCTTGCGGGCAAGGGATTGTGCGATAAGATTGCGTCTTATGTCGCGCGAACATCACATCCTGCAAGCTGTTTTCCAAAAGGCCCTCACACAACAATTGCCGGTGGTGCACCTGTCGCTGGGTGTCTTGTTCGAACTCGATGAAGCTGCCGTGCGCGCACACTGGGCAGCCTTGAGTCGCGGTACGACGCTGGAACAGGCTGCCCTGCACATTCGTCTTATGCCTGCCGAGGTGCAGTGCATGGCGTGTTTTTCAAAGTACCAGCCTGCGGGGCGCACCCTGGCCTGCCCGCACTGCGGCAGTTTTGGCGCGAAGATCCTGACCGGTGAACAATGCATGTTGGAGGCCAGCCATGAATAGACCCAGACTCGTTTTGACAGTTGCCTTGTGCGTTTTGATCGCGGGCTGCAAC
>CAZJMZ010000018.1:7298-22782 GCA_964547115.1 uncultured Anaerolinea sp.
TATTCGGGCGATAACAATTACGATATCTATCAATATATCCTCGAGAGCGGCGTCATCGAACGCCTGACGGATGTCTATGGTGTGGAGAATGCCCCCGAGTTTTCACCGGATATGCAGGCCATCGCCTTCACTCGCACATCACCCACCCGTGCTGGATACAGCATCATGCTCACGGACCGGAATGGCGACGGGATGAACAACATTCCACAAGTAGAAGGCTGGGACCCGACCTGGTCACCAGACGGCAACACGATCCTGTTCGCTTCAGATAAGAATGGCGGCGTGCAGTTATACACCGTGCGCACCGACGGGACGCAACTGAAGCGTATCACCAACCTGCCCGCCATCCGCGGGCGCAGCGATTGGTCGGCGGATGGACAGTTTATCGTCACCTATTCCGGCGAGCCGTGGAAGCGCGAAGTCTACATTATGAATGCAGATGGATCGAATGTGCGCCAACTCTCACCGAGCGGCGGTAACAGCCAGGGCCCATCGTTTTCACCGGATGGCAAGTGGGTGGCGTTCACGGCCTACTTCGACAACTACGGAGACGACAACGGCTGTGAGGTCTACATCATCCGCATCGATGGCACCGACCTGCGCCGCCTGACGAATAACGACTATTGCGATTATCAGCCGCGCTGGGGGCCGTGAAGCATCTCAAAGGTCTGGAGACTTTTGACTCGGTGTAAAGGGCGTACCGTATAATTCAAACCATGACCGTCAGTCACCTTATCTTCGGGCAACTCACCCGCGAATATCTTCTGCCTGCCTCCGGCCCTGCGCGGCTCGATGTGCCGGGCGGCAGTCCGCTGTATGTGGCGGCGGGGTTTCGGGTGTGGGAGGCGGGCGTCGGCTTGGTGGGACGTGTCGGCCGGGATTATCCGCAGGCGTGGTTGGAGACCTTTGCAGAACGGGGGATCGATCCGCAGGGCATCAAAGCCCTGGATTGGGATGTGGATGTGCGCGAATTCCTCTCGTATACCGAAGCGTTTGAACGGACGCGCGTCAACCCCGTATCGCAATTTGCCCGGCGCCAAATGACCTTTCCCAAATCCCTGCTCGGACTCCAGCCCGATAAGCCCTTCGACGAATCCCTGCGCCTGCTCGTGACCGACATCCCCGAAACCTATTTGAATGCCCGCGCTGCCTATCTCTGTTCGATGGATCTGATGACCCAGGCCCAAATGGTGGCGGGCCTCAAACGCGGCGCGACCCATACCTTCATCCTTGACCCGGCGCCGGTGATGATGGCTTCTGCCACCCGGCGGGAGTTGCCGCTGTTGCATGGCATCACGGCCTTGCTGGTGGCTGAGGAGGATGTGCGCAGTCTCTTTCAGGCCGAGACGCATGACCTGTGGGAGATGGCCGAGGCGCTGGCGTTGTACGGCATTGAATATGTGGTTATCAAATGCGGCGCGCGGGGACAGTTATTATATGTGGCCAGCAATAAGAAGCGTTATGAGGTCCCGGCTTATGTGGCGCGCATTGCTGACCCCACCGGGGTGGGCGATGCGTTCGGCGGTGGGTTCATGGCGGGTTTCTGCCGGAATTATGACCCATTGGAAGGGGTGTTGTGCGGGAATGTTTCGGCTTCGCTGAAGCTGGAGGGGAGTGGGGCGTTCTATCCGTTGGATGTGATGCCGGGGTTGGCGGAGGCGCGTTTGCATGCCTTGCGCGATATGGTAAGGGAAGGATGATAGGCAGGGGCGATCGGGGGCTGCGAGTTACAGGGTTGGGGTGAGGCTCTTGGTACAATTCAGCCATGACTGATCATTCACAACGCCTCATTGACCTTGCCATCGAAATTCAACAGATCGCCGCGCCGACTTTCCATGAGCAGCAGCGGGCGGAATTCGTGCGTGCGTTGTTCGTGCGTGAGGGGTTAAGCGATGTGTCGATCGATACAGTGGGGAATGTGTATGGTAAGTTTCAAATTGCCGGTTCACAAGCTTCAAGTTCTCAGGGTAAGCCATTGATTGTTTCAGCGCATTTGGATACGGTCTTCCCGTTCGAGATGGATCTATCCGTGAGGCGCGAAGCCGATAAAGTGCATGGCATCGGCATCGGCGATAACTCGATGGGGGTGGCGGCGTTGCTGGGGTTGGTGTGGATGTTGCGCGAGCGCCTGCCCGAGGGGCGACGTGATATTTGGCTGGTGGCGAATACGTGCGAAGAGGGATTGGGCGATCTGCGCGGCATGAAGGCAGTGGTGGAGCGCTTCGGCGGGGATGTGACGGCGTATCTTGTTTTGGAGGGGATGGCGCTGGGACACATCTATCACCGTGCGGTGGGGGTGAAGCGTTACAAGCTCACCGTGCGGACGAAGGGCGGGCATTCATGGTCTGATTACGGTCTGCCTTCGGCGATCCATGAGCTCTCGAAACTGGCCGTGCAATTGACCTCGATGGAGTTGCCGAAGGAGCCGCGTACGACGATGAATGTAGGCCGCATCGGCGGCGGGACTTCGATCAACGTCATCGCGCCTGAGGCCTGGCTGGAACTGGACCTGCGTTCGGAGGGTCAGGCCGCATTGGAGAAGTTGATTGCCAGCGTGGAAAAGGTCATTCGCGCGGCGAACAGGCCCGGGTTAAGTGTGGAGGCGGAGATCATTGGGCAACGACCGGCCGGAGTGTTGAATCCGGCGCATCCGCTGATCAGGTTGGCGGAGGAGTCCATTCGCGCGGTGGGATTGGAGCCGGCCCTGACAACGGGTTCGACCGATGCGAATATTCCGCTGAGCAAGGGCTTCCCGGCGCTGGTGCTGGGGGTGACGAACGGCGGCAACGCGCATACGAAGGATGAGTTCATTGTGACCGAGCCGGTGGGGCGGGGCCTGGAGCAGTTGGCGCGGTTTGTGGAGGGGGTTATCAACAGTTAGTTTTTAGCAGTTAGCGATTAACTGTTGGCGTTGAGCAGTTGGTGAGTTAGGGTGGGACTGAAAAAAATACGCAGTATATACTTGAGAGTACATACTGCGTAACTTGTAAATCAAAAAATTCAGATCACTTCAATCCGATCACCTCGAACACGGTCAGTGGCTGGGTCTTGCCTTTGGCGGCGACGGGGGCGATGGGCCTGGCTTCCACTTCGTTCTCCACGCGGGCGTAGGCTTCGCGGCTGATGATGATCTGGTTCTTGGCCGAATTTTCCTGCAGGCGTTTGGCGGTGTTGACACTATCGCTGATGGCGGTGTATTCCACGCGGCGGTCAGTGCCGATCAGGCCGAGCACGGCATCGCCAAAGTGAATGCCCGCGCCGAAGGACAGGTGCGCCTCTTTGGGCAGTTCTAGGTACAAAGCTTCGAAGCGCGCGCGGATCGCCAGTGCGGCTTTCACGGCACGCAGGGTGTGGTCAGGTTGAGGCACAGGCGCATTGAACCACGACATGATGGCATCGCCCATGAACTTGTCGATGGTGCCTTCCTGCGAGAGCACGGCATCGGCCATGGCGCCGAGATAGCGGTTGAGGATCGAGACCAGTTTTTCCGGTTCCTGCGATTCGCTGAACGAGGTAAAGCCGCGCACATCGGCGAACAACACGGTAATGGCGGTGCGCTTGCCGCCCAGTTGCAGACTGTTCGGGTCGAGCTGGTCGATCACGGCGGGCGAGACCATGCGCTCGAACAGGCGGCGCTGTGCTTCGAGCCGTTTTTGTTCGGTCAGGTCATCGAGCACGATCGCCACGCCCTGGGTCTTCGACCCGGCATCGCGCAGGGGGGAGAGGTTGAGGCGCCAGTCCACTTTGCCGCGTTCGGACAACGTCTGGCTGAGTTCCACGCCCACCACGGGTTGTTCACTTTCACGCACTGAAACGAGATGGCTTTGGATGTCGCTTGCCATTTCAGGGACAACCTCTTCGAGGCGCCGCCCGATGATCTCTGCGGATGTGCGCCCCAGGATGGACGCCGCGGCTCGATTACACAGGGTGATCTGATCCTGCACATCGGCCGTGATCACCCCTGACACAATGGACGCGAAGACATCATCCATCAGGTTCTTGAGTTCGGTCACTTCGGCGAGTGTGTTCCGCAGCGAGGAGAACAACCGCGCATTATCGATGGCCACGGCGGCCTGGTTCGCAAAGGCGAGCAGCAGGTCGCGCTCCGATTCAGAAAAGATGCCCGAACGGATGCGGTTATCAGCATAGATGACGCCGATGATGTCGTCCTTTAATTTCAAGGGCACGCATAAAATAGAGCGCAGGTTAAAGGCAATAATGGATTCCTGCCCGCCGAAGCGCGGGTCTTCACGGGCGTTGGTGGTAATGACGCCCTCGCCACTTTCGACCACCCGTCCCACAATGGAGCGGCTGATGGAGGTTTCACTCTGGTTGATGGAGGCTTTTTCCCAATTACGAGCGGTGCGAATGGACATTTCGCCGTGTTCATCGCGCAGCATGAGGAAGCCGCGCTCGGCCTCGGTGAGGCGGATGATGGTATCCATTACGATCTGGAGCACTTCGTCCAGTTCGAGGGAGGAGTTGACCACCTGCCCGATATTGGCCAGGGCCTTGAGGTGGCTGAATTGTTGTTCAAAGGGAACGAGCGCTTCGCTGACGCGGGTGAGCGAGTTTTCGAGAGCCTTGAGTTCTTCGTTCGACTCGGCGGGGAGTTTCCCCTCCAGCGCCTGGCGCACTTTGGCGGTCTTTTGCGTGATCGCTACGATCTGGTCGTTGATGGAGATCTTGAACCGTGCAGTTGCCATGGAGTTTCCTTCCTCTGCGGGAGGACGCGGCGGCTGTTACGGTTCGGGTTGTATGACCTGAGGGTCGTAATAGCGACCTGTCCAAAAATAGCGGATGAGAGCGATAAGGACCTGCGTGCGAATTTGGTTTGCGGCACGGCGGGCGAGTTTTTCATCCGCCGTGTGAGAAGTATAAAGGGATGTCTGGTGTTCGTCCAGCAGTACTTTTATCGGATGCGCGAGTTGGGGCAGGATATGACTGAGAGCGGTGGCACGTTCGCCAGGGGTGGCGTGTAGCGGTGCGGGCTGGTTCACCCAGCGCAGGCCGAAGTTAATGGTTTCGAATTGTTTTTGTACAGGGGTAAGCGCACCCCAACGCTCCCAGCGTAACAACCAGACCGGCACCTGAAAGCCGGTCCGTTCGAGGGTGGCGCGCACCAAGGCCGGGACGCGTGCTGGGGCATTATAGCGGCGGCCAAGGAAGACCGTTAGCGTGGCGAGGGCGATGAATAACGGCAACAGGTAGAGGGTGGGAGGAAGCGTTTGGGCGGCAGGGTCAGCCAGGCCGGGGCCGTCGGTGCGGTCGGGTGTTTCAGTGGTCTCTGGTTCGGGGAGCGGGAAGTTGCCGCCGCCGAGTCCACCGAGGTCTGCATTATCACGCGGGGCCAGCGGACGGTCGAGCGGGGCCTGGTTGCCGGTGGGTTCGAATTCCACCCAACCGATGCCGGGGAAGTAGACCTCAGGCCAGGCGTGGGCATTGTTCTTGCGCACGGTGTAGAGGTTGGTGACGATGTCTTCCACGTCTTCGTTGAGGCCGTTGCGGCCCGAGCCGGTACCTTGCGCGAAACCCACAGCCATGCGGGCGGGGATGCCAACGGAGCGCAGCATGAGGACTTCGGCGGAGGCGTAATAGACACAGTAAGCTTGCTTGTGTTCGAACAGCACCCATTCGAGCGCATCGGCGCCGGAGGGTGGATTGGGAATGGTGGAGGCGTATTCGATGTTCTCGCGCAGGTATTGGGTGACAGCCAGTGCTTTATCATAGGGCGTGGTGGCATTGGCGGTGACTTCTGTTGCGAGGGTTTGGATGCGTGCCGGGAAATTTTCAGGCAGTTGCAGGTAGCGTTCGGTGACCCATTGTGGGTAGACTGTGTTAGCGGTGCGCAGGGCTTCGATGGTGGGATTGTTGAGCACAGCTTCCACCTGGTAGGTTTCGCCGGGGAGCAGGGCGGGGGTGGCGTTCCAGGAGTAGATATTGAAGGCGTCTTCGGCGGGGGCGGCGAGAAACGACCCGGGGCGGCTGACCCAGACCGGTTGAGATGGTGCATAGAGCAGGGACATGCGCGTTTCACCCGTAGTGACGATGAAGCGCGAGGGCAGGCGGGGTTGCGTATCGGCCACCAACGGCGTGGAGTCGGCGGGGGCAAAGTCTTCGCGGGCGGTGCCGGTCATGTACCATTGGTCGTTAGAGTAGTAATCGTAAGTGCGGCCGCGCCAGTAGTAGCGCGGAGGCTTTTGGTCGAAAGCCAGGTCTGGCACTTCGACCCGGAACATGACCGTATCTGAAAGCGGGAAGCCGCGCCCAAGTTCGAGTTCGGTGCCATAGAATTCGCCGGGGCGGCCGCCGCTGGGTGAATCGAGCGCACTGACGGCGTTCTCCATGCGTTCGGTGAAGTCGGTCCACGGTTTGGTGAGTTGGTTCCAGGCTTGGCGGAGGGTGTCGATGCGGGTGAAGGAGATGGGCAGGGTCCAGGCGGTGAGGATGATCAGGCCGGCAGCGATGGTCATACCGGTGGTGAGGTCGAGGCTGTTTTCGGGGGAGAGGAAGACGCGTCGCGTCCGCCATTTGGCCTGATCCTGCAAGAACTTCAGGCGCCCTAACAAGCTGAGGGCGAGAAAGATGAATAAGGCCAGGAACCAGATGCGCACACGGATCTGGTTATCGTAGTGCTGGATGACCAGAATGCCGATGGCCGCAGGGAGGATCGAGGCAATGAAATGCTGGTTGCGTGCCAGGCTGAACCCGGCGGAAGCGCTCAGCACCCAAAAGAGGGCGGACATGACCGCTACAAAGAATAGCGGATCTTCGACGGGGCGGCGCGCAAAGAACTCTGAAAGCGAGAAGAGCAGGCGTCCCATCACGCTGATGAGGCGTTCGTCAAGGTCCACCTGTGTATCAATGACCTGCGCCCATAACAGCGGTAGCATGAACGCCATGTAGCAGAACGACAGCCAGCGGGCTATGCTGCGCTTGAACGTGCTGTAGCCCAGCGAAAGTCCCAAGGCGAGGCCCATGACGGTGAAGGTCTGCACGAAGTACAGGTTGGGCGTCCAGCTGGTGGTGACCAGGCGTGAAGCGACCACATACAAAGATAGGAAGAGCAGGCCCACCGCGGGCCAATCCCACCATTTGGAGGTCGGCTGGGAATTCTGCATGACAGGAGTGTACAATACAAACCGGCGCACCGTCAAATACTGTAGAGGGGTTTTTATCAGTGGGCCGGTAAAAGCTCGATATCGATATAAACGGAGGCACACATGGACGGGTTGATTGCAGGCGGTATTCAATGGATCCTGGCGATACAGGGGCTGGGTGCATGGCTCGAAGCGCCGATGAAGTTGTTCTCATTTCTCGGCACCGAAAACTTCTTTTTGCTGGTGTTGCCGTTGATTTACTGGTGCGTGGATGCGCAGTTGGGCATCCGGGTGGGATTCATCCTCATCACCAGTTCGTATGTCAACGGGATCTTCAAGTTGTGGTTTGCCGGCCCGCGACCCTACTGGGTGAGCGATAAGGTTATTCCGTTTTCCGCGGAGTCGTCCTTTGGCGTGCCTTCGGGGCATGCGCAGAATGCGGTCACCAATTGGGGCATGCTCGCGGCGGGCTATGGCAAACGCTGGGCCTGGGGTGTGGCGGTGGCCCTGATGTTCTTCATCGGTTTTTCGCGCTGGTATCTCGGGGTGCATTTTCCGCATGATGTGCTGCTAGGCTGGTTGATCGGCGGGCTCCTCTTGTGGGGCTTCCTGCGGTATTGGGATGGGCTCGCGGCATGGCTATCCGTGCAAAGCATTGGGAAGCAGGTCTTGAGCGCCTTGCTGGTGTCGCTGGTCTTTGTGGCGGTGGGCGCGGTCAGCGTGGGACGGCTGGATGGATATGTTTTCCCGGAGGCCTGGCGCGCCAATGCGCTGCGCATCGCGGACCGTTTGCCTGAGCCTGTTTCGATGGAAGATTCCCTCACTTCAGCCGGACTCTTCTTTGGACTGGCGTTGGGCCTCGCATGGATCAAGTCGAGGGGCGGGTATCAGGTTTCGGGTCCGGTATTGCGGCGGGCATTGTGCTTCTTCATCGGTGTGGTCGGTGTGCTCATCCTTTGGCGCGGGCTGGGCCTGGTCTTCCCGCATCAGGAGGATGTGATTTCGTATGCACTGCGCTATATCCGCTATACGTTGGTAGGGGCGTGGGTCTCTGGCGGCGCACCCTGGTTGTTTTTTCGTTTCAAATTAGCAAACTCCCAGATGTAGGATACCCTTCTGATATAATCCCAAATCTACGGCTTTTATTTCAGGAGAATTCATATAGCAATGACTTTAGAGCGCGGCGCGTTACTGCACAAACGTTATCGCATCGTCGAGATTCTAGGGCAGGGCGGCATGGGGTCGGTCTATCGCGCGGTGGATGAAAACCTGGGCGTCGATGTGGCGGTCAAGGAGAATTTGTTTACCACCGATGAGTATGCCCGCCAGTTCCGGCTTGAGGCGGTCATTCTTGCGAATTTGCGTCACCCCAATCTGCCGCGCGTCACCGACCACTTTGTGATCGGCGACCAGGGCCAGTATCTGGTGATGGATTACATTGAAGGGGAAGATCTGCGTCAGCGCATGGAGCGCGTGGGCAATATCACGGAAGACGAGGCCATCCTGCTCGGCGCGGCGATCTGTGATGCGCTGGCCTATCTGCACACCCGCAAGCCACCCATCCTGCATCGTGACATCAAACCCGGCAACGTCAAGATCACGCCTGATGGCCACATCTTTTTAGTGGACTTTGGCCTGGCCAAAGTCCTGCATGGCAGCCAGGCCACCACCACCGGCGCGCGTGCCATGACGCCCGGCTATTCCCCGCCCGAACAATACGGCACGGCCCGCACCGACCCGCGCACCGATATCTACTCGTTGGGTGCCACACTATATGCCTCGCTGACCGGCATCATCCCTGAAGACGGTCTGGCTCGCGCCATGGACAATACGCAGTTGACGCCGCTCCGCAAGCGCAACAGCAAGATCTCGCGCCGCCTCGCAGCTTCCATCGAAAAGGCGATGGGCATAGACCCTGCCGACCGTTACCAGAACGCCGAAGAATTCAAGAAATCCCTCCTGGGCTCCAAGTCCAAAACACAACGCCTGCCCGGCGATTATGTGATTCAGCCCGCGCCGTCTGACGACCTCGACCGCATTTCGCCGATCCAAAAGGAAGTGCAACCGTTCTCGACGGGGCAGGGGAATGACCCGCAGGAATCGCTGCAGATCGCGGAACTGCCCGAGTTCAAGCCACGCAAGAAACGCAGGAAGTTCCGCATCGTTCCCGTACTCTTATGGACCCTGTTGATCCTGGCGGCAGGCATTGTGGGCGTCGTTCGTTTTGCGCCGCAATTTGTCCCGCCGGATTGGATGCGCTTCGTCCCGCCGCTGTTGCTTGCACCGACCCGGGCCGCCAACACACCCGTCCCTCCGCCTGCGCCCACCTCTACGAACACCCCGGCGCCGGGGGAAACTCCCTCGCCCACGGCCACCCTGGTGCCGCCCACCTTCACCGCAACCATTGTCCCCACCAAGACTCTTCCCCCGGTGATCGACACCACCTCCACGCCGCAGGAGACGCTCACACCCGCAGCTACTCCCATCGGGGGCGGCTACGGCCAATTAGCCTTTGCCTCCGCCCGGTCTGGCATTCCGCAGATTTATCTCATCAACACCGATGGTACCGGCCTGCAGCTCATCACCAGCATGGACGGCGGCGCCTGCCAGCCTTCCTGGTCGCCGGATGGCGCGCAAATGGTCTTCATCTCGCCTTGCCCCAGCCGCAGCGATGGCTTCGACAATCTCTATAACAACTCCAGCCTGTACGTCGTCAATGCCGATGGCACTGGCTTGAAGCAATTGACCACCGTCCCTGGCTCAGACTTCGACCCCGCCTGGTCGCCGGATGGCACCCGCATTGCGTTCACCTCCCTGCGTGACGGCAAGAAAAACATTTATGTGCTCAACCTTGAAAGTGGTGCCGTGGCGCAATTGACCAATGTAGTGGCCAGCATTCAAGAGAACATCCAGCCTGCCTGGTCGCCGTTCTCGAATCAGATCGTGTATGCGGTGCGGCGCTTCGGCGCGTACCAGATCTGGGTGATGTCTGATACGGGCTTGAATCCCGAACAGATCGTGCGCAATGGTCAGCAGTTCTGGGACTACATGCCAATCTGGGGACCCGATGGCGAGACCATCCTATTCAACCAGCGCGACCTCAATGCGGGCCGCCTTTACATCATGAACACCCGCTATTCTGATCGTGACAAGAACACCCAAACCCGCCTCGACCTCACGCCGCCTGTTGAAGATGTGCACTTCTCCAGCGACGGTTTGTGGATCGCCTACGAAGGCGTAGTGGACCTTGGCAACCGTGACATCTTATTCTCCACCATCACAGGCGGAACGCTCACCCGACTCACCAGTGACCCCGCCGATGAATTTGACCCGGCCTGGCGGCCTACACCTAACCCATAAGCAGCAAAGCCCATCGCAGCAACGCGATGGGCTTTTTCTTACACTCCTCTTATTGACTTCCCTTTTTGCCTCGTTTATCATTATTCCATCAAGGATAGCACTCTCGTATAGAGAGTGCTAATTACATGCATGCACGAACTCACTGACCGCCAGAAGACTTTGCTTCTTCTTATTATCCGCGATTACATTGACACCGCACAGCCGGTCGGCTCGAAGCGGCTTGTTGAACATTACAAACTCGACCTGTCCTCAGCCACCATCCGCAACGAGATGGCTGCCCTCACTGAAATGGGCTACCTGCGCCAGCCGCACACCTCCGCCGGGCGCGTGCCCACCGAAGACGGCTACCGCCACTTCGTCAGTGAAATGATGTACAACGCTGACCTGCCCGAACCGGTCAAACACACCATCTCGCACCAGTTCCACCAATCCCGCCCGGATATGGACCAGTGGATGACCCTGGCCGCATCTGTGCTCGCGCACCAATCGCAGGGCATTTCCATGGTCACCGCGCCGCATGCCGAACAAATGCGCTTCAAGCATGTGGAGTTGATCTCCACTCAGGGGCGCCAGATCCTCATGGTGCTGGTGATGATGGGCGGCGAAGTCCGGCAGCAGATCCTCACTCTGGCTGAACCGGTGACCCAGGAACGACTCAGCGGGACCGCTGCGCGTCTTAACGCCCTTCTGGCTGGCTCCGCCGTGGATGCCTTTGCCTCGCTTATAACCCGCCCCGACCCGCTCGACCATGACATCCTCACCCTCATCCGGCAGGATATGCAATCTGCCTCCGCTGTCAAATCGGGTGAGATCTATACCGACGGCCTGACCAACGTGCTCTCTGAACCTGAATTCGCAGAATCAGACGAGGCCCGCAAGGCCCTCAAGATCTTTGAAGAACGCTCCACCTTGCAAGACCTGTTGATCAGAACCACCAGCAACAGCCACATTGGCGGGTTGCAGGTCATCATCGGCGGAGAGGGGGGCTGGCAGGAACTGAAGCAATGCTCAATGGTGATCGCGCGTTACGGCGTCCCTGGTATGGCCACTGGCACGTTGGGTGTGCTTGGCCCCAT
Organism: uncultured Anaerolinea sp.; assembly: GCA_964547115.1. Lineage (GTDB taxonomy): Bacteria > Chloroflexota > Anaerolineae > Anaerolineales > Villigracilaceae > Defluviilinea. Next base: position 18,835 of record CAZJMZ010000018.1, read on the forward strand.
GCGCATGTCCTACGCGCGGACCATTCCCACGGTACGCTATGTAGCCGGGCTGTTAAGCGACCTGGTCAACGATACGATTTCGGGCGAATGAAAATTCATTCCAACCCGGTATAGATACTTCCAAAGCAGAGAGTGAAAACATGACCGACGAGAAAGAACACAGCGAGATCGAAAGTGTGGCCCAGCCTGAAGCAGAGGTCAAGGCAACGACCCGGCCCAGTACGGGGGAACTGGCCCTGGCTGAGGTCGATGCGTTAAAACGTCAATTGGAGGATGCCGAGAACAAGCTGGCTGAAACGGTTGACGGCTGGCAGCGCTCCATGGCCGACTTCCAAAATTACAGACGCCGCATCGAACGGGACAACGAAATGGTCAAAGCCAGCATGAAAGGCGATTTGATCAAGAAAGTGCTGCCCGTGCTCGATGATCTCGAGCGCGCCCTGCAAAACCGCGTAGCCGACGACCCGTGGGCCAACGGCATTGAACTGGTGGCGCGGAAATTCCAGAACATTCTCGACGCCGAGGGGCTGAAGCGCATTGAAGCCAAAGGCTCGGCCTTCGACCCGGCCTTTCACGAGGCCATCTCGCATGAACCCTCGGATACGGTTCCCAGCGAGCATGTGATCGATGTGGTGCAGAACGGGTATACGCTCGGCGAGCGTGTGATCAGACCGGCGCTGGTGCGTGTGGCACAATAGACGAAACTTACAGGAGAACTTATTTCATGGCAAAAATCATTGGCATTGACCTTGGCACCACGAACTCTGTAGCGGCGGTAATGAGCGGCGGCGAACCGGTCGTGATCCCCTCGGCGGAGGGGGAGCGTCTCGTCCCCTCGGTGGTGGCGATGAACAAGAATAACGAACGCTTGGTGGGCCGTGTGGCGCGCAACCAGGCGATCACGAATCCGACGAACACCATCTTTTCGGTCAAGCGTTTCATGGGCCGCAAAGGCGATGATGCCGAAGTGGAACGTACCCGCAAACGCGTGCCCTATGCCGTGAAAGAAGCGGCCAATGGCGATGTGCGCGTGGAACTCGGTGGCAAGGATTATTCCCCGCCGGAGGTTTCGGCGATGATCCTGGCCAAGATCAAGGCCGACGCTGAAGCCTATCTCGGTGAGACCATCACGCAGGCTGTGATCACAGTTCCCGCCTATTTCAACGATGCCCAACGCAATGCCACCAAGGATGCGGGCAAGATCGCCGGCCTTGAGGTGCTGCGCATCATTAACGAGCCAACCGCCTCCTCTCTGGCCTATGGCCTCGACAAAAAGAAGAACGAGATCATCGTGGTGTACGATCTCGGCGGTGGCACGTTCGATGTATCCATTCTCGATGTGGGCGACGGCGTGTTCCAGGTGCGGGCCACCAGTGGTGACACCTTCCTTGGCGGCGACGATTTCGACCTGCGCGTCATGGACCATCTCATCGAACAGTTCAAGAAGGACAACGGCATCGACCTGCACAATGACCGTCAGGCCTTGCAGCGCTTGAAGGAGGCCTCTGAAAAGGCCAAGATCGAACTCTCGACCACGATGCAGACCGAGATCAACCTGCCCTACCTGACCGCGGACGCGACCGGCCCCAAACACCTGGTGATGACGCTCAGCCGCGCCAAGTTCGAACAACTGACCGCGGATCTTGTCGACCGAACGATTGCTCCTGTCAAACAAGCCTTGTCTGACGCTGGATTGAATGCTGGCGACATCCACGAGGTGGTGCTTGTGGGTGGCATGACCCGTATGCCCGCCATTCAAGACCGGGTGCGCGCCTTCTTTGGCAAGGACCCGCACAAGGGCGTGAACCCGGATGAAGTGGTGGCCATTGGGGCTGCCATTCAGGCGGGTGTGCTGGGCGGCGAAGTGAAAGACATTCTGTTGCTCGATGTGACGCCGTTGTCCCTATCGATCGAAACCCTGGGTGGTGTAGCCACCACCCAGATCGAACGCAATACCACAATCCCGACCCGCAAGAGCCAGGTGTTCTCAACGGCAAGCGATAACCAGACGCAAGTGGAGATCCACGTGCTGCAGGGCGAACGCCCGATGGCAGCGGATAACAAGTCGCTGGGCAAGTTCATTCTGGATGGCATTCCGCCTGCGCCGCGCGGCATGCCTCAGATCGAAGTGACCTTCGATGTGGACGCCAATGGCATTCTCAAGGTCAGTGCGCAGGATAAGGCCACGGGGCGTTCCCAGCACATTACCATCACGGCTTCCTCCGGGTTGAGCGATGCCGAGATCGAGAAGATGAAAAAGGACGCCGAAGCGCACGCCGAGGAAGACCGCAAGCGCAAGGAAATGATCGAGGCCCGCAACCATGCCGATAACACGGCCTATGCCGCCGAGAAGGCTCTGCGTGAGTTTGGCGACAAGGTCCCGGCAGAGGTGAAGAGTGAGATCGAGGCCAAGGTGGCCGAAGTGCGGACCGCTGCGCAGGGCGATGACCTCGAGAAGATCAAGTCCACAACCGAGGCGTTGGGGCAGGCCATTCAAAAGATCGGGGCCAGCGCCTATGAGCAGGGTCCAGCCGCGGGTGGGGGAGAGGCGGCCGGAGGCCCATCCAACGACGGCAATGCCGGGCCGGATATTATCGACGGCGAAGTGAAGGAGTAACTGTCCGTCGTTGCGAGGAAGGTTTTGCCTACCCAAGGTTCAGACTCGGGCTCGCAATGACGAGATAATTTATGAGCAGCGATTATTACGATATCCTGGGCGTCGGACGGAATGCGAGCGATGATGAGCTCAAGAGTGCGTTCCGTAAACTGGCACGCCAGTATCACCCGGATGTAAACAAGGAACCCGGCGCCGAGGAGAAGTTCAAAGAGATCAACGAAGCCTATGGGGTGCTTTCCGACAAGGAAAAGCGCGCCCGCTATGACCGCTTTGGCAAGGAGGGGTTGGGCGGCATGGGCGCAGGTGGCTTCCACGATTACAGCGCGGACTTCGGCGATATTTTCGAAGACCTGTTGAGCGGTTTCGGCTTCTCGAGCGGACGGCGGTCGCGTCGTTCGCCGCGGCGCGGGCGTGACTTGCAGATGCAGGTCACGTTGACGTTTGAAGAAGCGGTCTTTGGCGTGGAGAAGGAGATAGAGTTCTCGCGCGAGGAGACCTGTTCACGTTGCAGCGGCAATGGTGCCGAGCCGGGTACCACCCCGACGAAATGCGCCACATGCGGTGGCATGGGCGAAGTGCGCCAGATCCGCCAGACGTTTTTGGGCCAGATGATGCAGACCGCCACCTGCCCGACCTGTAACGGGCGCGGTGAGACCATTTCTGCGCCATGCAAGACCTGCCGGGGCAATGGGTTGGAGCGCAAGAAGGTCAACAAAAAGGTACAAATCCCCGCTGGTGTGGATGTAGGCACGCAGATTCGCTTATCGGGTGAGGGGGGGCCGGGCGAGAACGGCGGCCCGCAGGGCAGTTTGTATCTGGTGCTGGACGTTCAGCCGCATCAGTTCTTCAAGCGGCGTGAGAATGACATCATCCTGAACCTGGATATCAATATCGCGCAGGCCGCCCTCGGCGCAGATGTGACCGTGCCGACCATCGATGGCGAAGAGAAATTGAAGATCCCCGCCGGGACGCAATCAGGCAAGGTCTTTCACTTGCGGGGCAAAGGTGTGCCGCATGTGCGCAGCAAGAACCAGCGCGGCGATGAAATGGTGATCGTCAATGTGGCGGTACCGACCAAGCTCACCAAGGAGCAGCGCGAGTTGTTCGAGAAACTGGCCGAGAGTTTGGGGACCACGGTCAAACCGCAGGAAAAAGGGTTTTTGGACTGGTTGGGAGAAACGTTTGGGGGGTAGAGGAAATGCAGAAGGAATAACTATAGAATCGAGCGGATGAAGCATCCGCTCGATTTTTTATGCTATAACGCTGATATGACACTCTCAACAACACCCATGCATATTGTGGCCGTGGCGGCCTTTGTGACGAACACACAA
>CAZJMZ010000019.1:0-9965 GCA_964547115.1 uncultured Anaerolinea sp.
CATTGGTCACATCGGTGACATGCGCCCCGGTCAGGTTCCAGATCAGCCAGGTATCGATATTGCCGAACAACAACTCCCCCGCTCTGGCTTTGGCCTTCGCCCCGGGCACGTTATCCAGGATCCACTTGATCTTCGGGCCTGAGAAATAGGTCGCCAGCGGCAGCCCCGTCTGTTTGCGGAAGCGGTCCTGCCCGCCAGTCCGCGCCAGCTTGCCAATGATGACATCCGTCCGCGTATCCTGCCAGACAATGGCGTTATGGATCGGCTTGCCGGTCGTTCTATCCCACACCACTGCGGTCTCGCGCTGGTTGGTAATTCCCACCGCCGCCACCTCCGAAGGCGCAATATTGCCTTTGGCCAGCGCACCCTGGATCACTTGCTGTGTCCGCTCCCAGATCTCGAGCGGGTCATGTTCCACCCAGCCGGGCTTGGGATAGATCTGCCGGTGTTCCCGCTGATCCACCGCCACAATATTCCCGCCGTGATCGAAGATGATAAAACGCGTGCTGGTCGTACCCTGGTCGAGCGCGCCAATATATTTTGACATGCCATGCCTCCATGAATGGAACCATCGTCTGTGAATTTGACTGACCACCGAATTGTAAAACAAAAAGTCCCCGGCCAACATGGCGGGGACTTTCATCTCATCGAACGTTTAGGATTTCTCAGCCTTGCTGCGAGCCGGCGATTTGCGAGGCTTGCGGACGGGTTCCGGCTCTGGCTCCGGTTCGACCTGCTCTACTTCAACCTCTTCTTCTACGATCTCTTCATCATCCACCAACACGACCTCATACTTCATGAACTGGTGCAGCAACACTGCCACGATCGACCCCAGGAACGGTCCAACGAAAAAGATGAGGTACAACATCGGGCTCTGCACATCGAGCGCGCCGGGGTTGATGGTCTGCGTAAAGAGCGCGGGCCCGAACGAACGCGCCGGGTTCAGGGAAGCGCCCGTGAGCGGACCGCCTGCCAGAATGGCAATGGACAACGTGGTACCCACCACCCAACCGCCAAACTGCCCCGCCTTGCCATCCACCACCTGCAACACCGCGGTGACAAGAAAGAACGTGAGCAGCGCTTCAATACCCAACGCCAGATATTGATACTGGGCATTGACGAACAAACCGGAGGTCATCGCGCCGGAATAGGCATTGGCATCCAACAGGCCGATTGCACGGCTCAAGCCCAACGAAGCCACCGCTGCACCGGCAAACTGCGCCACCCAATACACAACCGCCTCACCCCATTTAATCGTGCCGTTCGCCGCCAACCCCAACGTCACTGCCGGGTTGATATGTGTGCCCGAAATATGACCGTAAATATAGGCGAACACCGCCAGAGTCAGGCCGTGCGCCAGCGCCACACCCAGCAGCCCCACACTCTGGCCATATAACCCCGCCGCCGAGCCGATCAGCACCAGCGCAAAGGTCCCCACGAACTCTGCCACAAACACTTTTGGATTGAACATGTTTTCTCCTATTAATGGTTTCACTTACCAAACCCCTGCGCCCCCCGCACACGGCGGTTTTGCACCCGCCTGTCAGCATTCGTGTAAGTTGAATGAAAAACTACAGTATTGAAACCCCGTCTGGCTGCAAAGGCTACGCCCACCCGCGCGCGCCCGCCAGAAAGGATTTACCGCTCATCGGCTTTTTACCCGCTGGTTGCACTTCATCCAGAACGAGCAAACCGCCTCCCGCCCCCACCGCAGGCTGGTTCTGCATCACCAGCCGTTGCCCTGCTTCAACCACGCCCGCTTCGACATGTGCGCGATGGACCTTTAACGCCGCCCCATCAAAGTCCATATAAGCGCCGGGCCACGGGTTGAATGCCCGGACAAGTCGTTCCAGCTCTTCAGCGCTGCGGGTGAAATCCAGTTTGCCTTCCTCTTTTTTCATCATCGGGGCATACGTGGCAAGCGCGTCATCTTGAAGTTGAGGCGTGATCTCGCCCGCGATCCAACGCGGCAGGGTCTCGAGCAGCAGGTCGGCTCCGAGGGTGGATAAGGCCTGGAAGACAGAGCCAGCCGTATCGGTCGGCGAGAGGCGGATGGAACGTCTCGCCAGCATGGCGCCGGTGTCGAGTCCCACATCCATTTGCATGATGGTGACGCCCGTCTCAGCATCCCCATGCCGGATCGCGGCATTGATGGGCGCGGCCCCCCGCCAGCGCGGCAGCAGCGAGGCATGCACGTTGATACAGCCGAAGCGCGGCAGATCGAGCACGTCCTTTTTGAGGATCTGCCCGAAAGCCGCCACCACAATGAGGTCGGGCGCCCATACGCGGAGTTGTTCCATGGCCTCAGGTTGTTTGAGCCTTTCGGGCTGCATAACCGGCAGGCCCAATTCGAGCGCCAGGGTTTTGACAGGCGGGGCCTTGAGTTCCCGCCCGCGCCCGGAGGCACGGTCTGGCTGGGTGACCACACCCACGACCTCATATCGTTGCGATAATGCCTGCAGGCTTGGTAGCGAAAAATCGGGCGAGCCCATGAATACAATACGTGTCATGCCGCCATTGTACCAGTAGGAACAAGGAGCCAATATATCGAATGAGTATTTGGTTGATTTTTACCTGTGTTGGTTGTAAAATACCTTGCAGTACTTCAAACTCAACCCCAATTCATTTCGGAGGAACTTATGTCTCAAGCACCCATGTCCGACCTGACCAGTGATGACAAACTCTGGGCGGCGCTCAGTTATGTATTTCCCGTCATCGGCGTTATCGTCTTGTTGATGGAGGACAAGAAATCTCGTCCGTTCATCAAGTTCCATGCGGTTCAATCGATCGTTGCCACGGTGGTGTTGTCTATTCTGGCAACCGTTACGTTCGGCTGTGGCTCGGTCTTGTTCCTGATCATGTTCTGGTGGGCGTACCAAGCCTATCAAGGCGTGGATGTAAAAATCCCGATGATCAGTGACTTCATCCGCAATCAAGGTTGGGCATAAGGTTTCAAAACCAGGGCTACTGCAAAGTAGCCCTTTTTATTTCATCCGCATGGAGGCATTCAATGGATATCGGCAAGTCATTCACCTTTCCCTTTGAAGACAAACAATGGATCACCAAACTCGGCTTGGGCGGTTTGATCACATTCATCCCGATCCTCAACTTTGCATGGACCGGTTACACCGTGGAGTTGATCCGCAACGTCATGAACGATGCCCCCGAGCCGCTCCCCAACTGGGACGACTTCGGCAAAAAACTGACCGATGGGCTGATCCTGGCGCTGGCAAGTTTGGTCTATGCCCTGCCCATCATCGCGGTATTCTGCCTACCCATGGGCTTTATGATCGTCCCGGCACTGCTTTCCGGCAACAGTGACATGCAAGGGATCGCCGACGCCGCCATGGGATTGGGAAGTGCAGTCTTCTTTTGTTTGCTATGCGTGTTCGCGATCTACGCATTGGCGCTTTCGGTGGTATATCCGGCCATTCTGGTGCTATATGCCCGCGAAGGGAACTTTGCCGCCTGCTTCAAATTCCGTGACATTCTCGACCTGATCCAAAAGAACAGCAGCCCGTTCTTTACAGCGTGGGCGGTGAATCTGGGGGCAAGCTTTGGCATCAGCCTCGTGGTGGGCATCGCCCAAAGCATCCTGAGCATCATTCCCTGCATCGGGTGGATCGCCGCCTTCATCTTGAGCTTTGGCGTGATCGTGTACATCACTTCGGTGTCATCGCATCTCTTCGGTCAATTTGGGCGCATGGCCTTCGCAACCTCCCCCACCGCGATCAACCTCCCCCAATAGACCGGCCACTTCCATGAAAAACAAAAAGGCTCACGACGTATCGTCGTGAGCCTTTTTCTATTCTTTGTTCACTCCACAAATGGACTGGCGGAAGCGGCAACCTGACCGGCCTTTTCGACCGGCAAAAGGAAGGAGATGGTGCTGCCTTTACCCACTTCACTCTCCGCCCAAATGCGGCCATTGTGCAGCTCCACCATCGACTTGGCCACCGAAAGCCCCAGCCCCATGCCACCGAAGCGCCGCGTGAGATGTTCCTCCACCTGGAAGAAACGGTCAAAGATACGCGGCAGGTCCCTGGCTGGGATGCCGATCCCCGTGTCGCTGACCGAGACACGCATATGCCCATCCTCTTCCCGTACGGTGACGGTCACCGTTCCGCCGGGATCGGTGAATTGCAGGGCGTTCTTCACCAGGTTGCTAAATACGATGCTGATCTTGGCGCTTTCCCCATCCACCAGATAAGGCTTGTTTTCCAGGTCGGTCTTCAGGGTAATGTTCCGCGCTTTCGCGTCATCCTGAAACGTTAGGACGGTATCCTCTGCAATTTTGGACAACGAGACCCTGTTGCTGCGCACACGCGCCACGCCGTTCTGGTAGTTATCCACGTTCGAGAGGCTTTCCACCACTTCCTTCAAGCGGGTCGCGTTACGGACAATGGTATCGAGCTGTTCGGCATATTCGTTACCGGCCAGTTCCCGCAAAAATGTGGCGTGCCCAAGGATCAGCCCGAGCGGCGTCCGCAGTTCGTGGGAGGTGATGGCAATAAAGTCCGATTTGAGGCGTTCGAGTTCCGCCAGTTCGATCTTGGCGACGCGCATCTTGCGTTCCAACGTCGTATTGCGCATGGCTTGTGCGGCCAGTGCGCCAAGCGTTTCAAGGATCGCCAGATCATCTTCGGTATAATGAGCATTGTCCTTTTTATTGAGCGCTTCGAGCACGCCGATCACTTCGCCGCGCACCATCAACGGCACTGCGACCAGTGAATGGGTTTCATGCTTGGTGGCACTATCCACCAACTTGAAGTGACGTTTATCGGCCCGGGCATCCTGAATGATAAGCGGCTGCCCCTTGCGAAAGACCCAGCCCGCTGCGCTGCCATCCAAAGGCACACCCATCGGACGCAGAACATCACGCTCGAACCACTGCATCGAAAGGAAGCGCAACTCATCTGCAGCCGGGTCATACTCCAGGATCGAAGCCAGTTCGCTATCGGTCAATTCACTGGCTTCGCTGATGACCGACTGCAAAAAGGAATCAAGGTCGGGGGAGGTGGTCAATCCCCGCACCACTTCCAACAGGCGTTCAAGATGGAGTATGCGCTCATTGGGTATCATGCGCATCATTATACAACACCGATCCATGGTAAGAATAGGCAATTCATAACAATCAAACCAATGGGCTTCATGATGAAGCCACACACAAGGAGAAATGAACTATGGCAGGCAAAAAAGTACGTGTTGCGATCATTGGCGTGGGCAACTGCGCCTCCTCGCTCGTGCAGGGCGTGCAATTCTACAAGAACGCCAAAAGCGACGATGTCATCCCTGGCATCATGCATCAGAACATCGGCGGCTACAACATCCGCGATATCGAGTTCACGCTCGGCATCGATGTGAACGCCACCAAGGTCGGCAAGGATCTCAGCGAAGCCATCTTCGCCGAACCCAACAACACCTATAAATTCGCCGAGGTCCCCCACCTCAACGCCCCGGTCGTGCGCGGCATGACTCACGACGGCCTCGGCAAATACCTCTCGGGCATCATCCAGAAGGCCCCCGGCTCCACCGCCGATATCGTCAAATTGCTGCGCGAGACCAAGACCGATGTGGTCATCAACTTTCTGCCGGTTGGCTCGGAGATGGCAACGAAGTGGTATGTGGAGCAGATCATCGAAGCGGGCTGCGCCTTCGTTAACGGCATCCCGGTCTTCATCGCCTCCTCCGAATATTGGGGCAAGCGCTTCGCCGATGCGGGCCTGCCCATCCTCGGCGATGACATCAAGAGTCAGGTCGGCGCCACCATCGTCCACCGTGTGCTCACCAGCCTGTTCGTGGACCGCGGCGTGAAGATCGACCGCACCTACCAGCTCAACTTCGGCGGTAATACAGACTTCCTCAACATGCTCGAGCGTGAACGCCTTGAAAGCAAAAAGATCTCCAAGACCAACGCCGTCACCAGCATGATCCCCTACGAGATCGACCCCAACAACGTCCACGTGGGCCCCAGCGACCATGTGCCGTGGCTCACCGACCGCAAATGGTGCTACATCCGCATGGAAGGCACCACCTTCGGCGATGTGCCGCTCAACCTCGAGCTCAAACTCGAAGTGTGGGACAGCCCCAACTCCGCCGGGGTGATGATCGATGCCCTGCGCTGTGCCAAGGTTGCGCTCGACCGCGAACTCGCCGGTCCCATCATTGGCCCATCCTCTTACTTCTTCAAAACGCCGCCCAAGCAATTCCGCGACGATGAATGCCGCGACAAGGTCGAAGCCTTCATCTCCGGCAAATCAGACGAATAAGTTATACCGCTCTGCGGGGGTCTTAGACCCCCGCAGAGCTTTTTAATTTTGACTGTATACTTAACCCAAGATGGAGCATCAACCCTATATTCCGGGACTCAGCCCCGCAGACCCGGGACCGCTGTCACGCTTTATCCCTGCATTGGAGGAGGGAGTCATCTCACGCTGGCTCCCGCAGCATGCCAAAGCCGGTAGCTGGTTGCTCGACCCATTCGGATTCTCCCCGCGGCTGACTCTCGAAGCCGCGCGCGCCGGGTATCGGGTGCTCGTCACGGTCAATAACCCCATCACACGCTTCCTGCTCGAGATGTCGGCCGCCCCCCCACCCGAAGCAGACTTTATCGCCGCGCTGGCCGAACTCGAGACTGCCAAAAAAGGCGAAGAGCGTCTCGGCGCACATTTGCGTTCTCTATATCTCACTTCATGTGAAAAATGCGAAAAGGAGGTCGAAGCCCGGGCCTTCCTCTGGCGCAAAGGCGAAACGGCTCCTTATGCGCGGGTGTATGCCTGTCCGCATTGCGGCGATGAAGGTGAGCGCATATCGACTCCGGGCGACATTGAACGTGCCAAACGCATCGCCGCCACCGACACCTTGCACCGCTCCCGCGCCTATGAAAAAGTGGTCTCGCTCAAAGATGAAGACCGCATCTACGCCGAAGAAGCCATCGAACATTACCTGCCACGCCCGCTGTACTTTCTCACCACAGTTATCAACCGCCTCGAAGGCCTGTCCCTCACGCCCGAACGACGGCGGGCACTGAACGGGATGATCCTGATGGCGTGCGATGCAGGCAACACATTGTGGGGGCACCCCATCGAACGCCCGCGCCCCAAACAACTGACGATCCCCAACCAATTCCGCGAGCACAACCTGTGGACCATGCTCGAGCAGGGATTAAGCCTCTGGACGGAGACAGGCTCAGGCGTCGTCATCGAGGCGTGGCCGAATAAAATTCCAGAGGGCGGCGGGATATGCGTCTATGAGGGGCGTCTAAAGGATCTGGCGCATGAGGTCCAAAAAGAGATTCCCATCAAGGCGGTGATCGGGGCGGTGCCGCGTCCAAATCAGGCGTTCTGGACCTTGTCTGCGTTGTGGGCGGGCTGGCTGTGGGGGCGCGAAGCGGTGGAACCGTATAAGGTCGCGCTGCGGCGCAGGCGCTATGATTGGGCCTGGAACGCCACCGCACTGCACGCTGCGTTTTCACACCTGTTCGAGATCCTGCCGCTCAACACACCGTTCTTTGGGCTGTTGCCTGAACCCGAGCCGGCCTTCATGACCTCTGCGTTGACAGCGGCCAGCGCGGCCGGTTTTGATCTGCGCTCGGTGGCCATACGGACGGAGCATGACCCGGTGCAAGTCATTTGGGCGCGCGGCGAACATTTGAAGCGTGAGACCCATGAACCTGATGTGGAACTAGTACGCGACGCGATGCATGCCCATTTGATGGACCGCGGCGAACCGGTGAATTATTTGCACGTGCATGCCGCGGCGCTGATCGTCTTGGCCGAAGCGCACGCGCTAAAACAAAAAGCCCAGGAATTCGATGAGGCCCTGCGAGCCACGCAAACGACCATTCAGAAAGCGCTCACCGATGATCCGCGCTTCATCCATTATTCCTCCGGTGAAGGCGTGGATACGGGATTATGGGGCAGCCGGGATTCCGGCTCGTATATCGAATCGCTCTCAGACCGGGTGGAGGTGGCAATCGTCACCTTCCTGCAAAAGAACCCGGATAGCATTTACCTGGAGATCGAAGATGACCTGTACCCGCGCTTTCCCGGCCTGCTCACGCCTTCAAAAGCAATGATCTATGCTGTGCTCGAGTCGTATGCCAATAAGGAAAAATCCACGTGGCGGCTGCGAGCGGAGGATGTGGCCTCGGCGCGGCGCAATGAGTTAAATACCATTAATGCCATCATCGAAGCGGTGGGGCAACGCCTGCATTTCACCACGCAGGCCGAGGGCAAAGCGCTGGTGTGGAAGGCCGAAGGCAAGGTGCATTATGTGTTCCATACGCTGGCTTCGGCGCTGGTGGGACGTGCCATGCAGGAGGCTCTTTTCCCGCCTGAACAGACCATCCTGGTCATCCCTGGCGGGCGGGCGGCGCTGATCGCGTATAAGGCCAGCCGTGACCCGGCCCTGGCCGCGCGCATCAACCAACACCGTATGGTGAAATATCGCCTGTTGCGCACCTTGTTCGAGATCCCCGTGCTCACGCGCGAATCGTTTGAAGAACAACTCATTAGTGACCCGCTGGAAAAATCCAAGGCACAGATGTTGATGTTCTAGTCGTATTCGCAGCCATTTAGAGAACCCAGATGCTCAAACCTCCGAAACTCAACCCCGGCGATAAACTCGCCACCGTCTCGCTCTCATGGGGCGGACCGTCCGTCTTCCCACAACGCTATCACACCGGCGTGGAGCAACTCCAACGCACATTTGATGTGCAGGTGGTGCCCATGCCCAACACCTTGAAACCGGCAGAGTGGCTGGCCAGGCACCCGCAAGCCCGCGCCGAAGATTGGATGCAGGCCTTCGCTGACCCGACCATCAAAGGCATCGTGGCCACCACCGGCGGCGAAGATTCGATCCGGTTACTGCCATTCATTGATTTTGACCTGATACGCAACAACCCCAAGGTCTTCATGGGTTATTCCGATACGACCATTGGCCACCTGATGTGTTACCGGGCCGGGCTCACCTCTTTCTACGGCCCCACCATCATGGTGGAGTTCGCAGAGAATGGCGGCATTTTCCCTTATGTGACCGAACACGTCCGGCGCACCCTGTTCTCCAGTGAACCGGTTGGCGTTGTGCATCCCAGCCCGGCATGGACGGTGGAAATGCTCGACTGGGGTAACCCCGAAAATCAGCACATCCAACGCACGACCTCTCCCAACCCCGGCTGGAAGTTCCTGCAAGGCACAGGGGTCCGCCGTGGGCATCTGATCGGAGGCTGCATCGAAGTCTTCGACTGGACTCGCGGCACCGAATTGTTCCCGACCAACTGGCAGGATGCGATCCTGTTTCTGGAAACTTCTGAAGAAGCGCCACCCCCAGCTTATGTGCGGTATTCGTTGCGCGCGTTGGGTGCCATGGGTATTCTGCCAAAACTGGCTGGCATCCTGTTCGGGCGCCCAGGCGGGCATCAGGTGCCGGTGGAGGCCTTCGACCAATACGATGAGGCCATTCTCCAGGTGGTGCGTGACGAACAGGGACTGACCGATCTACCGGTCATCACACGCATGGACTTTGGGCACACCAGCCCAATGTTCGTCCTGCCTTATGGCGTGCAGGCCGAGATCGATGCCGACAACCAGCGCTTTGCACTGGTGGAAAGTGCGGTCACTGCGTAAACCCATGAGCAATTCCATGCACACCCACTGGGACGTGACCATCATTGGCGGCGGGGCCGCAGGCTTCTTTGCAGCGATCCGCTGCGCCGAACAGAACCCGAACCTGCGCGTGCTCATCCTCGAAAGAGCCAGCCAGACGCTTGGCAAGGTGCTCATCTCGGGCGGCGGTCGTTGCAACGTAACGCATGCCTGCTTCGAGCCCGCGCAACTCATCACCTACTATCCACGCGGCGCGAACGAATTGCGCGGCGCGTTCACCCGCTTTCAACCACGCGATACTGTCCGCTGGTTCGAAGCGCGGGATGTGAAGTTAAAGACCGAACGCGACGGGCGCATATT
>CAZJMZ010000019.1:10065-16812 GCA_964547115.1 uncultured Anaerolinea sp.
GCTGGTTCGAAGCGCGGGATGTGAAGTTAAAGACCGAACGCGACGGGCGCATATTTCCAGTCACTGATGATTCGAACACCATCGCCGATTGTTTGCGTACTGCAGCCAAACGGGTTGGTGTGCGGGTGGAGTTGGGCGCAGCGGTGCTGGGTGTGAAAAAAACATCCTCGGACGGATTCAGGCTCGAGGTCCGCAAAGAGGCGGATGTCTTTTCGATCCAGACCCGTGCGCTGTTGTTCGCCACAGGCGGCGACCGCAAGTCGCAGCAACTCATCGAGACGCTCGGTCACACGCTCATTCCGCAGGTCCCTTCTTTATTCACCTTCAATATCAAAGACGCGCGCATTGCGGGACTCGCGGGGCTCTCCGTCGAAGATGTCACGCTCAAACTGGATTCCCTCTCTGCCCGTGGCCCCCTGCTGATGACCCATTGGGGCTTGAGCGGACCCGCCGTACTCAGGCTTTCGGCCTGGGGCGCACGGACTCTTTACGAGCGGAATTACGCTTCACAACTCACCCTCAATTGGCTCGGCGACTATAAGCTTGAAGCCACGCTGGAAGTATTACAGCGCAACAAAGACTGGCCTGAGAACACCCGCAAAAAAGTGCCGGCGCACTCGGCCTTTTCGCAGATCCCGATCCGCTTATGGAAACAATTGGTGCAGTTCATCGGGGATAAGAACTGGGGCGATGTCTCCAAAGCTGAATTGCGTAAACTGGCCGAAGAACTTACCGCCGGCCGATTCGAAATTCTAGGCAAGGGTCAGTTCAAGGATGAGTTCGTCACCTGCGGCGGGGTGAGTCTGAAAGAGGTGGACTTCAAGACCATGCAAAGCCGCCTGGTAGATGGGTTGTTCTTCGCCGGTGAAGTGCTGGATATCGACGGCCTGACCGGCGGCTTCAACTTCCAGGCAGCCTGGACGACCGGCTGGCTGGCGGGGAACGCCCTCGCCGAATTTTCGCACGCAACTACAACTTTGAAGCGCTCGTAATCAGATAAGATTGCTCTGCTTCTGGAGTATAATTTTTTTATGCCTGAATGGCTCAATAAAACCATTGGCAAGGTACAGATCGAGAAATATCTCGCGCGCGGGGGGATGGCAGAGGTATATCTTGGCACCCATACGATGCTCGACCGGCAGGTGGCGGTCAAGGTCATGCATGGGTTCATTGAAGACGACCCCGATTTCCTCTCCCGTTTCCAACGCGAAGCCAAAGTAGTGGCGGGCCTGCGGCACCCCAATATTGTGCAGGTCTTCGATTTTGATACGCTCGATGGCCATCCTTACATCGTGATGGAATATCTCAGGGGTCCATCGCTGGCCACCTATCTGCTGGCCTTGCACGAGCGCGAGGAACGGCTTCCGATCCAGAGTGTGGTGCGCCTGCTCAAGTCGCTGGCTTCAGCGCTTGATTACGCCCACAGCCAGGGTGTGATCCATCGCGACATCAAACCCGGTAATGTGCTGCTCCACAGCAAGACCGATAACATTCCCCTCGACCAGCCGCTTGCAGTTGATGTGGATGCCGTGCTCACCGACTTCGGCCTCGTACGCCTGACCAATGCCGCCAATCAAACGGCCTCGGGTATTGTCAGCGGCACCCCGGCCTATATGTCACCGGAACAGGCCCGCGGCGACCAGATGGATCACCGCACCGACATCTATTCGCTCGGGGTGGTGATGTACGAAATGCTGGCCGGGCGGGTGCCCTTTGAAGGCGATAGCACGATCTCGGTCATTTTAAAACACATCAATGAACCGCCTCCACCCATCGAAAATATCTCACCTGAACTTCAGGCCGTGATCGATTGCGCACTCGCCAAGGACCCCAACGCCCGTTACCAGACCGCACAAGAAATGGTCAACGACCTGGTGCACGTCATTGGCACAAATGCCGAAGCCGCCACAGACTTTAAATCACGGTCTGCTGCTGCCCGCCTCACCAATTCCAGCCAGCCTCAACCCAAAAAGCCTTCGCGCACTCTGTTGTGGGCGGGCGGCCTCATTGCTGCTTGTGCTTGCGTCTCACTCTCGCTGGTCCTGCTTGGCAGTGCCGGGTTGGGTGCCCTGGCCTTGTTCCCCAAAACCGCCAGCCCCACCATCCCTGTCGCTGATAGTACCAACCAGCTGCCTGTCGAGTTGACTGCAACGAATCCGCCCACCATGCCAAATATGCCCGCAAATGACTCACTGGGACTGCTCCGTTTTCAAGAAGGAACCTCCACGTTGGACAAGGTCACCATCAGCGCAGAGCTCTCAGTGCCTGCCGAGGGCATGCAATATGAGGCCTGGCTGATCGGTAATGAAGGCGAGCAACGTCGCAGCCTTGGGCTGCTCACTCAGGATGTCAATGGTCAATTTACGCTTACTTTTGTAGATGGCCAAAGCCGCAACCTGCTGGCCGAATTCGACCGCATGGAGATCACCCTCGAGCCGAACCCGGATGACAGCCCCAACGCCTCAGGCAACGTGGCCTATGCCTCCGCCATCCCCGCCGGAGCGCTCACCCACATTCGGCATTTGTTAATCAGCCTCAACATCACTCCCAACCAGATCGGGGCGATCACTGGGCTGATGAATGACACCACGCTCATCAAAACTTCTGCTGAGGCCATGCTGACAGCCTTCGAAGCCGGTCAAACCAATGAAGCGCGTGCTAATGCAGAAGCAGTGATTAATATGATCGTTGGCAAACAGGACGTGACCAACTACAAGGATTGGGATGGCAACGGCCAGATCAACGACCCGAGCGATGGCTATGGTCTGCTTTTGAACGGCGACCAGGGTGGGTATATAGGCGGCGTGATCGACCATGCCAAATTGGCCAGCGGCGCGGCAGATGCAACCGATACGGTCAAGCTGCATGGTCAGCATGTGGTCAACAGCGCCCAAAATGTGGAAACCTGGGCTACCCAACTGCGTGACCTGGCCATTCAGATCGTCCAGGCTACTGAGCTTGCGAATTCAGAGGCAGAGATTCGTTCGGCTGTCACCCTGGCCGACCAGATGCTCGATGGCGTGGACCTCAATGGCAATGAAGCGGTTGAGCCGGTGCCCGGCGAGGGCGGCGCTCATACTGCCTTTGAACATGCCGGGTATATGGCTGATATGTCCATTCTTCCCAGCCAGGTCAAGTTCCCGCCTCCGGCACCATGACCTGACATGCAAGATCACCCTTCGTCTCGCCCGCCAACCATCGTTGCGGGCGAGTTTGTTTTAGACCACCCGCAGTACGATACAATCCACAAACTATCTTCAAGATTTTCAGACAAGGCCGTGCTATCATCACGGTAGTCAACCGGGAGTCACTATGAATCAGCTCATTCAACGAATTCGTTCCCTCAACCGTGTGCAGTGGCTGGCCATTGCACTGATCGTGATCGGCGTGATGATCATGATTCCCAAGGGGCGAGGCATGGCCGATTTCTCCCGTGAGGCCGAATATGCAGCTAAAAACAACTTTGCCGCGGGGAATTTATCCACAGACCTGTTGCGCCCCTGGATGACGATCCGCTACATCTCGGTGGCATACGCAGTGCCACAGGAATACATCTTCGAAGCAACCGGCATCCAGCCGAAGCGCGAAACCTCCATGCTTTCGATCGCCCGCCTCAACCAACAAATGCAACTCGGCCAGGTCAACGACCAACCAGCCCTGATGGATACCATCAAGCAGACCATCGAAGCCTATCGTGCCAACCCGGTGGTCACCGGCCTGATCGAGCAGCATGTGGAAGACTGGATGACCGTGCAATACATCGCCAACAGTACAGGCATCCCGGCTGAGGAGATCTTGCAGACCGTGGGGCTCCCTGTGGAAGGCAATGCCAACAAACCCCTGGGCTTCCTTAGCGACGAGATGAATTACACCGGCGGAAAATCAGCGCTGGTCGAGGCGGTGCAAAAACTGGTGGATGAGAAAGGCGTCAAGCCGGTGATCCCATGAGCATTGACCTGACTTCGCTCGCCCTTGGTTGGATCGGTTCCTATGGCGCACCCATGGTGGCGGGTTTGTTATATTTCGGCGCCTTGGGCATTCCCCTGCCAGGCACCTTACTGGTCATCGCTTCCGGTGCCTTCATTCGGCAGGAATTGCTGACAACCTCCACCCCGCTCATTGCATATCTGGGAACCATTGCCGGTGATGCCTCACTCTATGCCGTGGGTTTTTTTGCCCGGGGCTGGATCGAAACCAAATTCGGGCAAACCGCAGCCTGGAAGAACGCCGCCGGTCTGTTCGAACGCCAGGGCGGACTCGCGATCTTCCTCACCCGCTGGCTGCTCACCGCTGTGGCCTTTCCCGTCACCCTGGTGGCCGGGACGAGCGGATATGGCTTCCGCAAGTTCTTCACGCTGGCAATGCTCGGCGAGCTGACGTGGTTTGCCGTTTATGGCGGGCTGGGGTATGCGTTCGGCAGTCAGTGGGAGTTGATCAGCGATTTTGTATCCAATTTCAGCGGGTTTGCGTTGGGGGCGGTGTTGTTGGGGACAGGTGTGTACCTGTTAACGAAGGTCGGGAAGAAGGCCGCAGCGTAGTCAAAGCTCGGGGGCAGCGAGGCAGGCTGGGGGTCGTGGGAAGCGGGCGGAAGTTAACGGATTTGTCATTGACCGAGGTCTTCAACTACCTTACAATCCTTGCATCCAATCCAACAATTCAGGAGCAGGCATGTCTGAAAACGACCATCTGCAAGCTATCGCCACCGCTGTCATCGAGGGGGAGACCGCCGACGCCATCGAAGCCACCCAAAAGGCTTTGGATGCCAATGTGGACCCGCTGGTGATTCTGAACACCGGCTTGATGGACGGCGCGGATGAGGTGGGCAAGCGCTTTGAACGCAACGAATATTTTCTACCCGAGCTTATGCTGGCCGGGCGCGCGCTGAAAGGCGCAATGGAAGTTGTGAAGCCGATCCTGCTCGAAAAATACGCCGGGGGCGATGGCAAGATCAAAGGCAAAGTGGTGGCCGCCACGGTACAGACGGACATCCATGATATTGGCAAGAACATCGTCTCTTCGATGCTGACCGCAGCAGGCTTTGAGGTCACCGATATGGGCGTGGATGTGCCCATCAAATCGATCATTGATAAGGCAGAGGAGATCGAAGCAAAGATCATCGCACTCTCTGCACTACTGACCACCTCCATGCCGTTCATGAAAGACCTGATCAAATTGCTTGAAGCCCGCGACCTCCGCAAGAAGTATATTGTATTGGTGGGCGGCGCTTCAGTAACACCCGATTGGGCCAAAGCCATCGGCGCTGATGGCACGGCCAAGAATGCCGCTGATGCAGTGAAAGTGGCGCGCGAAAAGATTGGTATGTGATTCGTTTTTGCAGGTGCTGAGCATTGCTCCGCACCTGCAATTCATTTACTGGAGACCTCATGCTGAACTATCTCGACATCCTCGACCGGGCGCATAACGGTCCGTATATTTCTGAAGAGAATTGGGACCTGGAAAAGATCGCCATGACCACCAAGCGGCTGGTGAAGAAGTACAAGATCGAGTGGGATAAGAACAACCTGGTTACCGACGACCCCGCGCTTTCAAAGGCCATCTTCGATGCCGGCTACGAACTGGCTGTGACGGTCGGCTCGTACAGCCGCACCACCGAGCGCATCATTGAAATTTCACAGGACGAGATCGACAATGGCATTCGTAATATGCCCCAGGCAGTGGTGATGGGTGAAGGCAAGGATGCCCGGACATTGTACGCGCGTCATCTCGACGACGAGCGGGCTCCGTTATTTTTCGGCGGTTCGCCAGGGACGCCTGTTCCTGAACGCATCTTCATGGCCAACGTCCTCTCGTATATGCAGGAGCCGTTGATCGACCTGGCCACCTGCGGTACGCTGGTTGAAGTGGATGGGCGTGAGGTGCGCACTGGCAACCCGATCGAGATCGTCTCCACCCGCCGCGAACTGCAATACATGCGGCAGGGCCTCAAGCGCGCTGGCCGGGCAGGCATGGGCATGCTGGCAGCGCAATCGTCCGTTTCAGAGTTGGGTGACCTGGCCGCGGCGCACCCCGATTATTTACGCAAATGCGACTCGCACCTGGTGCCGGTCTTGAACGAACTCAAAATGGACCACCGCAACATCTCGCGCGCGGTCAACTCGCTGGAATACGGCATGGTCAATGCTTCGTTGCCGTGCGTCATCGTCGGCGGGCTGGGCGGCGGACCGGCCGGTTCGGCAGTCATCAATGTAGCTTCCTACCTCATCGCCAACCTCACCTGCCTTGCAGATTATCACATCCTGCACCCCATCCATGTACGGCACATCGCCACTTCCACCCGCGAGGTGCTGTGGGTCATCAATGCCACCGCCCAGGCGTTCGCCCGCCACGCCCCCACCATCATCGTTTCAGATATTTACCCCAAATCTGGCGCAGGGACGAAAGAACTGCTCTATGAAACGGCGGCCAACGCCATTGTCAACGCCGTGAGCGGCGGTCACCTTGAGGGCTGCGGCGCAGCGGACGGCAACCTGCCCAACTGTTCGGGGTTGGAGGCGCGCCTGATGGCGGAAGTTGCGCTCGCTTCTCATCGGATGAAGATGTCGCGCAAGGATGCGAACGCCTTTGTCCAGCAACTCCTGCCGAAGTATGAACATGTTTTTGCGCTCGAAAATGGCAACCCTGGCCTGCCGTTTGACCAGGTTTATGATATTCAAAAGGTCGAACCGCTGGATTTCTGGCAAAAAATGTACGATGAAGTCAAAACGGAATTGAAGGAAATGGGTTTAA
>CAZJMZ010000019.1:16912-22150 GCA_964547115.1 uncultured Anaerolinea sp.
ATACGGACTCTCTTCGTGGCCAAACCTGCTTCTGCTCCGAACAAACCGCTCGTCCGGTTTGACCGGGTCACCTATCAACATTACGGCAAGCCCACGCCCGCACTGTCAGAGATCAATCTGACAGTGCGACGTGGGTCCTTCACGCTTTTGGTGGGGCCGTCCGGGTCGGGTAAATCCACCTTATGCATGTTGCTCAACGGTATCATCCCGCAGATCCTGGGCGGCAAATTGAGCGGCACGGTCACCGTGGATGGTCACGACGTTTCCAATACGCCGGTGCAGGAACTGGCCAAGTCCACGGGCATGTTGTTCCAAGACCCCGAATGGATGTTCGCCACCCTCAAGGTGGAGGACGAGGTCGCTTTTGGGCCTGAGAACCTGCGCCGCGAACCGGCGGATATTTTGAAGAGCGTCGAGCAATCGCTCGAGTACGTGGGCATGCAAGGACTACGCAACAACCTGGTCTGGGCCATGTCTGGCGGGCAGACGCAGAAGTTAGGGCTGGCTTCGGTGATCGCAATGGAAACGCCGTTGATCGTGCTCGATGAACCAACCGCCAATCTCGACCCCGCCACCACCCACTCGGTGCACGAATTGATCCTGCGCCTGCGCAGCGAAGGCCGCACCATCATTCTGGTCACCAAGGATCTCGATGAGTTCATGGCCGAAGCGGACGATATGATCCTGCTGGCAGAGGGCCGGGTGGTGGCTCAGGGCGCGCCGCGCGATGTGGTGAACAAGCACGGCCAGGCCATGCTCGATCTGGGGGTGTGGCTGCCCGAAACCACCGAGATCGGCTTGCGGTTGAAGTCGCAGGGTCAACTCAAGGGCCAGGTGCCCATTACCGTGGCGGAAGCAGTTGAGGCGTTGAAAGAGACGCGTTTCCACGTCAGCCCCCCCACCCAACAAGCCGAGCGCAAGGACAATGTGCTGGTGCTGGCGCAGAACGTCGAATTCACATACGGCAACAAGTTCAAGGCGCTGCGCGGGGTGTCATTCGATATCAAACAGGGTGAGATCGTGGCCATCGTGGGGCAGAACGGCGCGGGCAAAAGCACCCTGAGCAAGATGCTGGTCGGGTTATTGAAGCCCACCGGCGGCGAGTTGTTGTTGTTCGGGCGGCGCGCCAGACAATGGCGCGTGCAGGACCTGGCAACCCAGATCGCACTGGTCTTTCAAAATCCCGAGCACCAGTTCCTGTGCGATACCGTGCGCGATGAATTGGAATACAGCCTGCTCGCGCAGGGCATCGAAGACAAGACCATCGTGGCCACACGCGTGCAGGAAATGTTGAAACGTCTGGAAATCACCGAAACCTCAGACAGCCATCCCTTTTCTTTGAGCGCGGGTGCGAAGCGCAGGCTGGGGGTGGCCACCATGCTGATCGCAGGCAGTGCCAGGCTCCTGATCGTGGATGAGCCGACCTATGGCCAGGACCGGCGCCTGACCGAAAGCCTGATGGCGCTTATCAACAACCTGCGGCAGGAGGGCATCACCGTCTTGATGATCACGCACGATATGCGCCTGGTGGACGCGCACATCGACAGGGCGATCGTGATGGCCAACGGGCAGAAGATCTTCGATGGCCCGCCAGATCAACTCTTCCAATCGCCTGAGACGCTCGAACGCGCCTCCCTGCGCTCGACCACCCTGCGCCGCCTTGTGGATGGCCTGCGCGCCCAGGGCATGGCCGTACCCGACGGGCTGAACACTGTGGAAGATTTCATTGGAGCGCTGCAATGAGCGAACATTCCCTGCGCTATGTGGATAACGGCTCATTCTTCACCCGCATCGATGCCCTGAGCAAGCTCTTCTGGGTGGTGCTGGTCATCATCGCCACCTTCCAATTGAACAGCAATGAAGGGCGCGCCATCATGCTGGGCTTCCTGTTGGTGATCATGCTCCTGTTTGCGCGCATCCCCCTCAAGACGGCCTGGCAGGCCGCGCCGGTGATCCTCATCATGGGCGCGCTGCTGTTCCTCGTCAATGTGTTCACTTTCCCATCCACCAGCACGATCACCATTGCCGGGCTGGAGCTGGGACAGCAAGGCTTCGAACGTGGGCTCGAATTCATGCTGCGCATCACCATCATGGTGCTGGCTTCATTCATCTTTATCTGGACGACCGACATCCGCGACCTGATGACCGGCCTGGTGCGCATCGGCATGTCATACCGTTATGCCTTCGCCATCTTTCTGGCGCTGCGCTTCCTGCCCATCGTGCAGCAGGAAGTGGATGCGGTCAAGGCGGCTCACGCCATCCGCGGGCGCGCTTCGCATTCCCCGTTGCAACATCGCTTCAGGCTGTGGCAGAGATACATGTTCACGGTCATCGTCAACAGCCTGCGCAAGGCCGAAAACACAGCCATGGCCATTGAGTCGCGCGGCTTTGGCGCCTTCCCCGACCGCACCTACACCAAAGCCTTCCGCTGGACCCTGACCGGCTTGCTGCTGATCCTGGTCTTCATCGGTTTTGCGGTCTACCTCATTTACTGGGAACGCGTCTTACGCTGAACCAGCCCCGCTTCGGCGGGGCTTTATTTTTGCATTGACCCCTGTGAAAACATCTCGTACAATCGGCAACTGCAAATTATATATAATCTCAAGAGGTATTTGAAAAGCATGGCTCGTTATCGCATTTTTTACTGGAAGCACATCCCCTCCTCCATCACAGTGGAAGGCGATGGGCGCACGATCAAGAAACAACTCTCACAGAAGATCCAAAACGCCATCGACGCCTATGCCATGGCGGTGGGCCTGACCAACAACGAAGACTACAGCGCCCAATACAAACGCGGCGACTGGGTCGAACGGGCCGGTTCCCCCGAAGAGGTGGCCGATGCGCTTCTGACTGAACTTGAGGCTGAGTTCGCCAAAATCGAAATTCCCAGGCGGACGGCTCAACAATAAGCATGACCAAAAAACACAACATCATCCTGCAACCTTCCGGTCGGCGCGGACAAGTGGACGAGGGCACTTCCGTCCGCACGGCTGCGCGCGAACTCGGCGTGGAGATCGAATCGATCTGCGCCGAGAATGCCACTTGCGGCAAATGTATGATCCTGGTGGAGGAGGGCCGCTTCGAGAAATACAACATCGAATCGAAGCGCGAAAACCTCTCACCGGTGGGCGTGGCCGAACGCGCCTATCTCGAACGCCGCCCCAAGTTGCTCAAAGAAAAAGGCTGGGAGATCGGGCAGGTGCGGTTGTCGTGCCAATGCCAAATCAGCGGAGACGTGTTGATCAATGTCCCTGAAGAGAGCCGGGGGAACAAACAGATCGTGCGCAAGAGCGCGCGTGAACGGAATATTGAAGTCAAGCCTTCGGTGCGCAAGTATCTGGTGACGATGAGTCCGCCCAATCTCGAGCGCCCCATCGCCGACTGGGAACGGCTTGCCAAGGGTCTCGAAACCTCCATGCGGTTGGTGCGCGGCGTCGAAGCCGAAGTACCGCGCTGGCACGACCTGACCATCGATTACGCCTGCCTGCGAACATTATCGAAGACGCTGCGGGATGCGAATTGGAACGTAACCGTCTCCGTGTGGCAGGATAAGGAAGTGATCGAAGTCCAGCCGGGATATGTGGAAGACAGCTACGGCGCGGCGGTGGATATCGGCTCGACGACCGTGGCGCTCTATCTATGCAACCTGCGCACCGGCGAATTGCTCGCCGCCGAATCCGAGATGAATCCGCAGATCGTGTACGGCGAAGACGTGATGTCGCGCATCCAGTACACCATCGAATACCCGGATGGTCTGGAAAAGCTACACAAGGCTATCATTGCCACCCTGAACAAACTCTTGAAGCAGGCCGCCAAAACGGCGGGCATCAAAATGCACGAAATCCTGGAGATGGTGCTGGTGGGTAACTCGACCATGCACCACATCCTATTGAACCTGCACCCCAAGGACCTGGGGCTGGCCCCGTTCGTACCGGCCATCCACAGCTCTGTGGATGTGAAGGCACGCGAGTTGGGGTTGCACATCAACCCCTCGGGCAACATCCACGTATTGCCTACCATTGCCTCTTTTGTAGGCGCAGATACGAGCGCCGTCATCCTGGCGGAAGAGCCACACAAACAGGATGAGAACTGGCTTCTGATCGACGTGGGCACCAATGCTGAATTGGTGCTTGGCAACCGCAAACGCCTGATGTGCACCTCCACCCCCACTGGTCCCGCCCTCGAAGGTGCGCATGTGGAATACGGTATGCGGGCGGCACCGGGCGCCATCGAACGTGTGCAGATCGATGAGCAAACGCTCGAACCAAAATATAAGGTCATTGGTGTGGATGGCTGGAACACTGACCACGCCGAATTCAAGGGGCAGGTCAAGGGCATCTGCGGTTCGGCCATCATCGACGCGGTAGCGGAACTGTTCAGGGCGGGGATCGTGGATTCTCGCGGCAAGTTCAAGAAGAATTTAGAATCGAAGCGTGTACGGGAGGGCGAGAATGGCTGGGAGTATGTGGTGGCCTGGGCGGAGGAAACGTCCATTGGCCGGGACATCCCCATGACCCAACAGGATGTGCGCCAGATCCAATTGGCCAAGGCGGCGCTGTTCGTGGCGGCGCGCACCTTGTTGAAGCGCAGCAATCTGCAAACCCCTGATAAAATCATCCTGGCGGGCGGCTTCGGTTCATACATCGACAAAGAAAAGGCGATGTTGATCGGTTTGATCCCCGACTGTGAGCTGGATAAGGTGTATGCCATCGGCAACGCCGCGGGCGACGGTGCGCGCATCGCACTGTTGAACGTGGAGAAGCGCAACGAGATCGATGCGGTCACGCGCAAGGTGGAGCGCTTCGAACTGCCCACCGACCCGGACTTTCAGAATCAGTTCATTCTGGCAACCAGTTTCCCGCACATGAACGAACCGTTCGAACATATCGCCCATCTCATCCCCCACCGCAAGGCCGACCCGATGGCGAAGAATTTCATGAAGTGACACAGACGGTGATCTCGATAGTCAATCACCGGAATATATCTTGAAGGAAATACCATGAACAAATTTTTGGAACGCCTGCACAGTGGCGAGATCCTGGTGGCCGATGGTGCCACCGGTTCGAACCTGCAAAAGATGGGACTCAAGCCGGGCAAACCGCCCGAAGACCTGATCATCGATGACCCGGACATTCTCTACCGCCTGGCCAACTCGTTCGTTGAGGCTGGCTCAGACATTGTGTTGACCTGCACCTTTGGCGGCACCCGCATGCGCATGAAGGACTCGAAATATCAGGA
>CAZJMZ010000020.1:0-14110 GCA_964547115.1 uncultured Anaerolinea sp.
CGCATCGAAAGCGGCAACCTGCGTCTCGAACCGCGCGAAGTTCCCGTGTGGGATGTGATCGACGAAGTGGTCACGCTCACCCGCACGCAGGTCACACAAAAGAACCAGACCGTCACCGTGGATATTCCCGAAGAACTTCCCAAAGCCTGGTGCGACCGCAACCGCCTCGCGCAGATCCTTACCAACCTCATCAGCAACGCCAACAAATACACGCCCGAAGGCGGCGCGATCATTGTCCATGCCATTCGCAATGCCGACCTGATCCAGATTCAAGTGGAAGATAACGGCCTCGGCATGACCCCCGAAGACCAGCAAAAACTATTCAGCAAATTTTTCCGCTCCACCGATGAGCTCGTGCGCGAAGCCCCCGGCACCGGCCTTGGGCTGAGCATCACCAAGAACCTCATCGAATTGCAGGGCGGCAAGATCTGGTTCGAAAGCGAATATCGCAAAGGGACTTCGTTCTACTTCACCGTCCCCATCGTGCGGGATGGACAAACCGTTCCCGCCTAACCACAGCCTGCCACGCTAAAGAAAAACAGCCACCCTGTTGGGTGGCTGTTTTTGATTCTACTGAGGATTTTATTTGTCCCCTTCGTACAAATACCCTGTCCCACGCACGCTGACGATGCGGTCAGAAAGCGACGGGAAGGCTTCCAACTTGTGGCGCAGCCGGCTGACCAGCGGGCGCAGGATCTCAGGAGCCTCACGCTGGGAAGTGTCGTATCCCTGCACCAGCAACACCAATTCACGGTGCGAATACACCCGCCCGGGGTTCTCGATCAACACCCGCAGCAGACGTCCCTCGGCAGGCGTGAGGTGGATGATGTTGTCCTTCTTGCGAATCTGACGGCGGGAAAGGTCGATGTGCGTCCCATCTTTCAACGAGAACTCGGCGGGACCATCGTCCACCTCCTGGGTGGCAGTGCCGCCGCGCGCTTTCAAACGCGCATCACGCCGCGCCAGGCCCTTCTTGACACTGGCCAGCACTTGCGTCGGCGCAGCGGGCTTGAGCAAATAATCATGGATGCGCAGGCGCAGGGCCTGAATGGCGGATTCGGTTGAGCCGAAGGCCGTCAACAGTACGATCTCGGTCTCTGGTGAGATCTGGTTGACCACCTGCACCACTTCCAATCCATCCATGCCGGGCATGCGTAGATCCACGATCATCAGTTCGACCGGGTGCGTACGCACGAACTCCACGGCTGCCTGGCCGTTCGGCACGGCGTTGACCGCGTACCCCTCCAGCCGCAGAATTTCGGACATCGACTGGCGGGCAACAGGCTCATCATCTACGACCAGAATATTCGATTTCATTGGGCTTCTCCCGTTATTGGTAGGAATAATTTAAAGCAAGCGCCGGAACCACGCCCATCCACGATATCGAGCGTGCCGCCGTGCGAAGTGACAATATTGTAACTCACAGTCAGCCCCAGACCAGTACCACCATCCTTGGTGCTGAAGAATGGCTCAAAGATGTTCGTGCGTTGTTCTTCGGGAATCCCTGTGCCGGTATCTTCGAACAGCATTTCGACCCCCGTCCCCGCCTTATGCGCGCTGATGAATAATTTTCCCCCGCCAGGCATGGCATCGAAGGCATTGAGGATCAGGTTGAAAAATACTTGCTGGATCTGGCTGCTGACCGCATCGATGGCAGGCAGGGCGGCTGGTAACTCGGTGACGACTTCGATATGGCGCTGCCCGAGTTGCTGGGAGGTCAGGCTGAGGACATGCTGCAACAGGTCGAGCAGGTCCACGCGGGCCGTACGGGCGGCGCCGGGGCGATAGAAATCGAGCATGCGCTGCATGGTCTTCATCAGGCGCTCGAGTTCCACGCGGGCCAGGTCAAAGTATTCCTTGCGTTTTGCGGCGGGGACATCCTCCCGCCCGGCAAGATGCAAACAATTCTGCACCGATTGCAAGGGGTTGTTGACTTCATGAGCAATCGAGGCCGTGAGGCGGCCAGCGGCGGCCATTTTTTCAGCGCGCAGCAGGGCCTCCTGCGATTCTTCCACACGCCGTACGTAGCTACGCAAGTCGGCATAAAGGCGGGCGTTTTCGAGCGCAACCAAAGCCTGCCGCGCCAGTACCAGTGCCATCTCCAGATCCACGCCACGGAAAGGAGGGATGCCCGCATCGCGGGCGGCGAACAGCACGCCGCGTATCGAAGAAGGCGTGGAACGAGTCAAGGGGATCAGGATCGCCGCACCCAGCTTGAGGGAAGTCAGAAGCGTTTGCGCGTCCTGTTCACCAGGGCCGGTGGCGTTAATGATGATGGGGTTACCATCCGCATCCACCTGACGCAGAAGGTGGGTGGCATATCCGGTTTCGGCGGGATTGATGATGTTGCCACGACTGGCGAGAGCGCTGAGATCGCCACCATCAGTGCGATAAAAAGCGGCGTTGGTGCAATTAAGGTGGGCGCACACTTCGCTGACGATCAGCGGATAGAGTTTTTGCGTATCGGTCTCAGAGAAGAGCGACTCGGTGGCATCGAATAACGGACGCAGGGCCTGCGCCCGGGCCGTATCGCGTTTGCGGCGGTTATCGGTGATGGCCTGCTGGACGGCTTCGAGCAGTTCATCGCGTTTGTCGAAGGGTTTGAGGATCAGGCCATCCACACCCTGGCGCAGGGCGCGAATGGCGGTCTCGACCGTGCCAAAGCCGGTCATGACCAACACGGCGATATCGGGCTGGGCGCGTTGCGCGCGCGAGATGACATCGAAGCCATCGATCTCAGGCATGCGGATATCGACCAGCAACAGATCGAAGCGCTGTTGCTGGAGCGTCTCGATCGCCTGGCGAGGATCGTTCAAGGCGATGACTTCGTACCCGGCACGGGTCAGTACCCGTTTACACAACAAGGCGATGCCGGGCTCGTCATCCACGACCAATATTGAAGCAGATTCCATGTTATCAACCTTTTATAACGGCAGCCAGACCGTGAACGTGGAGCCTATACCGGGCTTGCTATCCACATCGATCTGCCCGCCATGATCTGTGACAATCCCATAGGTCACGGACAATCCCAAGCCTGTGCCGCCTCGGTCGCCTTTGGTGGTGTAGAACGGCTCAAAGATGCGCGCCTGGTCAGCGGTGGAAATACCCACTCCGGTATCACGCACCAATACGGTCACACCCTTACGGTCATTGCGCACGGCAACAGCGCTCTGAATTTCCATTTCGCCACCTTCAGGCATGGCCTGCAATGCATTATGAACCAGGTTCAACAAAACCTGTTTCATTTGATTGCCATCCATGGTGACCCAGGGCAGGTCGGGCTGGAGGGTGACGGTCAACTCCACGCCGTTGGTGCGTAGGAGGTGACGACTCAAAGCCACCACATCCTCCACCACTTCGTTGAGCGAAGCGCTCGAGCGGACGCTCTCACTCTGCCGTGAGAAATCCAGCAAGCGGCGGACAACATCGCGTGCGCGGCGGGCCTCTTTGAGGACCAACTGCATATCCCTATACGCATCAGACTGTTCAGGCAGATCGTCCATGACCAGTTCGGAAAAACCAGTGACCGAAGTCAGCGGGTTGTTCAACTCATGGGCAATGCCTGCGGCCATTTCACCGACGGCGGCGAGTTTCGCTGCCTGGATAAGTCGGTTCTCTGCTGAGCGTTGGGCTTCCATACGGCTGTGCAATTCCACCTGCATGGCGCGCAACTGGCTGACAGTGCTTTGCAGGCGCTGGTACTGGTCCGCGCTGGTGACGACCGTGGCGAGAATGCCCGCGAGCGATTCGAGCGCGAGGAAATCGTTCTGGGTGAAGGCATGGCGCGAACTGCTTTCCACATCAATGATGCCCAGCACACGCGTCCCTTCCCGGATGGCGACGCACATCTCTGAGCCCGCCTGCCAGCCACGGATGGGCTGGTAGCGTTTTTCGTGCAAAACATCGTTGACCACAATACCTTCGCCGGTCTCAAAGACCTGCCCGGTGATGCCACCCGTCAACGGGTAGGCCACCGATTTCATCGCGCGCTTGACCACGTTAGCGCTGGCGCCGCCAAACCCACCAATGGTCAGGTTGCCCTGCCCGTCAGCAATGAAGACGGTCGTGAGTTCGTAGGCAAAATAACGCGCCAGCAATTCAGCGGTGATCTGCGCCACTTCGTTCGGGTCAGTGAGGCCGATGACCTGTTGCACCACTTCATGGATCAACTCCAGGTTGCGGGCGCGGCCTTCGGTCTCTTCACGCAGGCGGGTGTAATCGGCCAGGCTGGCCAAATGACTGGCAATGACCACCAGCAGGTTTTCATCGAAGGGGGTAAAGGCATTCACCCGGCTGGACTCGACGCTCAACAACCCGATGGTCTGCTCACGAAACCGCAAGGGCAGGTACAACCCTGAAAGCGCAGACTCCAGCACCGGCAGCGTGGAGGCATGTTGTCCATCGCCCAACCTCAGGGTATGTCCCGAGCGGAGCAGCGGGGTCACGCGATGCTCCTCAACGCCACGCAGGGTCGTCTCCAGAGTCCCGTTCACCATGCGATATTCATGCAGCAGCCGATTGTCAGAGGTTAACAAATACAACACGAGCAGTTCGGTGCCGAATGCGCGCGAAAGGATGGCAAACACACGCCGCGCGATCTGGTCCATATTGCGGCCCGAGGAAACCGTGAGCGCAAAATCGTTAAGCATACCCAGGCGGCGCAAGTGCCCCGCCATTTCAGCGATGGTAATGATGGTCTCAAGCGCGGGCGCGATCTGCGTGGAAAGCTCGATCAAACGATTCCATTCATCGCTTTTGAAACTACTTGTGCGCCACAAAACCAACGCGCCGATCAGGCGCTGGCCGATCACCAGCGGGATGCTGGCCCACAATTTCGTGGCAGCCTTCATGCCCTTGTGCGGGATCTGCTCCCATAGCGCATCACCGCGATTGACCACCATCGGCGTCAGATTGCGATTCATGCGCCGGAACAGTGTATGCGGCTCGATCGGCATGACCAGCCCAGCGCAACCGGCGGCGTTCCACTCGGCATGTACCTCCAACGCATCGCCACGCCGCAACGCCAGGAACGCGCCCTGCACCGGCACCAACCGCACGAACGAGGCCAGAGCCCGGTCAACCGCGCGCGGCAGGTCGTATGGATTTTCGGAATCAAGATCGGGCATTAACAGCGAAGCCGCCACCGATGACGCCAACGCCGCATCATCCGAAGCCGGGGCTGATTCACGGACCAGGCCCGCCGCCACCAGACGCCACAAACGCTGGGCTTCATTGCTCAACTGGTCTGCTCCCACCAGCACCACACAGGCCATGCCCGGCAACGGAAAGGCATGCAACCGCGCCACTTCAAGCTGAATGGATTCAGGGACGGAGACCGAACGGCTCTGCCCGCCGCTCAAAGCCCCACCCAGCCACGAATCGACTTCACCCTTCGCTAAAAACTCCAGCAGGGCTGGTTGTGTCTTTTTGCTGACCTTGTATTGGGCCACCACGCGCCATTTCCCCATCTCGCGCTCCGCCAGCACCGACCAGGCGACATCGGTCATCTGGCTGGCTTCCTTGAGTTGAAATTCTGCGTTGTTGTGCGCGGGCATTGTGGGGTTAATTATACAGCAGGTTGAGATGGTAGAATCCAGGCCATGAATGACTTAATTATCATCGGCGGCGGGCTGGCCGGCAGTGAAGCCGCCTGGCAGGCCGCCCAACGCGGGCTGAAAGTCCGCCTGTACGAAATGCGTCCATCCCTGCAAACCGGCGCACATCAAACCCACGACCTGGCTGAACTCGTCTGCTCGAACTCGCTTGGCTCGAACCTGCCCGACCGCGCCTCCGGCCTGCTCAAGAACGAGACGCGCCTGCTCGGCTCGCTGCTGCTCGATTGTGCCGAAGAAGCCGCGCTGCCCGCAGGCGGCGCCCTGGCCGTGGACCGCGAACTCTTTGCCCGGCTCGTTACCCAACGCATCGAGGCCCATCCAAACATTGAGCTGGTGCGCGAAGAAGTCAAAGAGATCCCCTCGACCCCAACCATTGTTGCCAGCGGACCGCTGACATCTCCCGCGCTCACACACTCCATCGCGCAACTCAGCGGCGAAGAGCATCTCTTTTTCTTCGATGCCATCGCCCCGGTCATCCACGCCGACTCGATCAACATGCAGGTCGCTTTCCGCGCTTCGCGCTACGGCACCGGTGAACAGGATGAAGGCGACTACATCAACTGCCCGTTCACCAAAGAGGAATACTATGCCTTTGTCGATGCGCTGCTCAACGCCGAACGCATCGAACTGCGCGCCTTCGAAGAAGCCATCAAAAGCGGTGTCAAGGCCGGTCACTTTTTTGAGGGTTGTCTGCCCGTCGAGATCATCGCCGAGCGCGGGCTGGATTCGCTGGCTTTCGGCCCCATGCGCCCGGTGGGCTTGCGTGACCCACGCACAGGCAGACGCCCCCATGCTGTCGTCCAATTACGGCAGGACAATCTGGCAGGCAGCCTCTATAACCTCGTCGGCTTTCAGACCAACCTCAAATTCCCCGAACAAAAACGCGTGTTGCGCCTGATCCCCGGGCTGGAACTGGCCGAGTTCCTGCGGTATGGGCAAATGCACCGCAACACCTTCATCGCCTCGCCCAAATTGCTGCGCGCCACCCTGCAACACCGCACACGCGATGACCTGCTCTTCGCCGGTCAGATCACGGGTGTGGAGGGATACATGGGCAACATCGCCACCGGCCTGCTGGCAGGCATCAACGCGGCGCGCACCCTCAACCATGAAATGCCATTCACCCTGCCGCAAACCACCATGCTGGGCGCGCTCTGCCACTACGTCACACACGCCGACCTCAAAGACTTCCAGCCCATGAAAGC
Organism: uncultured Anaerolinea sp.; assembly: GCA_964547115.1. Taxonomy (GTDB): domain Bacteria; phylum Chloroflexota; class Anaerolineae; order Anaerolineales; family Villigracilaceae; genus Defluviilinea. Next base: position 6,821 of record CAZJMZ010000020.1, read on the forward strand.
TAATTTCGGCATTCTCCCGTCGCTGGCCGGGCCCAACAAGGTCGCCAAACGCGAACGCGGCGCAGCCTATGCCGAACGGTCGCTCACCGACCTGCAACCCTTCCTCCAATCGCAAACTGCATGACAAATCGATCCATCGCGCTCTACCTCGGCACCATCGGACTTCTACTCGTCATTGTGTCTGGATGGTACCTCTTCGCGCTTCGCCCCCAACCGGAACCTGCGACTACGCCCAGCAGCCTGACCAGCTCTGAGGCTTTGCCCTCGCCCACTCCGGCAAATGTCCTCGCCACCCTCACTCCAGCACCGACCTTCCCGCCCAGTCCATTTGACGGACAGCGCGCCTATGCCGATGTGTTGACACAAGTGGGCTTCGGGCCGCGCATCCCCGGCACAGATGGGCACACGCAGGCGGTGGAATGGATTCGGGGCGAATTGGCTCGGGCGGGGTGGCAGGTTGAAATTCAGGAAAGTGAGGCGCTGGGGAACAAGGTCAGGAATATCGTGGCGAAGCGGTCGGTCGAAGATCCAGAGATCATCCTGGGCGCCCACTACGACTCGCGCATCTTCGCCGACCAGGACCTGAACCCCGACCAGGCTCAACAGCCCGTGCCCGGTGCCAACGATGGCGCTTCAGGCGTGGCGGTGTTGCTGGAGCTGGCCCGCACTCTGCCCGCCGATGCGCCGAGCACCTGGCTGGTGTTCTTCGATGCCGAAGATAATGGACGCATCGAAGGCTGGGACTGGATCATGGGCTCGCGCGAATTTGTCAGGAACAACCCGGCTTTGCAGCCTCGTGCCGTGGTGATCGTGGATATGATCGGCGACGCCGACCTGAACATTTACAAGGAGCGCAATTCAACCCCCAGCCTCACCGACGCCATCTGGGCTACTGCCGCACAACTGGGCTATGGTGAAGTGTTCATACCTGAGTACAAATATTCCATGCTCGATGACCACACGCCGTTTCTCGAAGCCGGCCTGCCCGCCGTAGACGTCATCGATTTCGATTACCCCTACTGGCACACCACTGCCGACACCCCCGACAAGGTCTCAGCCGCCAGTTTGGAAGCCGTGGGCCGCACCCTGTGGACATGGATCACTCAACAGCGCGGGAACTGATACAATCGGGCACAGAGACCGCGTTGCAGGCCATGCCAAAAAAACCGACCGTCAACCCCATTCAAAAAACGCTGGCAAAGGCGCGCCCGATCTGGATCGAACGGGTGGGCCTGGAGATGGCCCGCGGTATGGAAGTACGGGCCGGGTTCGAAGAACAACTGGAGCGGTTCTATGAACTGCTCACGCAATCCATCACCACCGGCGACCCTGCCTGGATGGATACCATCCTGCTCGATTGGGCCAAATCATCCACTGAAACCAATCTTGAAGAGGGCTTGTATCACGTCTCGTTCCTGCTCAACCGCATGATCTCGCTCACCATTCAGGTGGCGCGCGAAGAGTTGACCAAGCAGCAGGCACTCGATTTTCTGGCCGCGGTCATTCCCATCTACACCTACGGCCTGGGCGTGGTGGCACGCTACGAAATGGAAAGCCGCGTCTCACACATCGCCAACGAAATGGAGAAGGTGCAAAAGGAAATGGCACGGGTCGATAAGAGCAAGTCGGCGTTCATCTCGGTGGCTGCCCACGAGCTTAAGACGCCCATCACCCTGATCGAAGGCTATTCAGCCATGATGCAGGACATGGTCCGCGATAACCGCACAGCCACCATCGAAGGCCTGCTCGGCGGCATCACCACCGGCGTCAGTCGCTTGCGCGCCATCGTGGACGATATGATCGACGTCTCGATGATCGATAACAATCTATTGCGCCTGAACTTTCAACCAACACAGGTCAGCCAGATCATCGATGCCCTGGCTCTGGAATTGGACCCGATCCTGCGCACCCGCAACCTGACCCTGGACCGAAAGGATTTCGACGGCAACAAGAAGTGGATCTACATCGACCCGGTGCGCATCCGGCAGGCGTTATACAACCTGCTCAACAACGCCATCAAATACACCCCCGATGGCGGGCGCATCACCGTTGATGGGCGTACCCTGGCCGGTTTCGTGGAAGTGACCGTCACCGATACCGGCATCGGCATCTCGCCTGAAAACCAGGCCGTGATCTTCGAAAAGTTCGGCCAGCTCGGGCGCGTGGAATTGCACTCGAGCGGCAAGACCAAATTCAAGGGCGGCGGCCCGGGACTGGGCCTGCCCATCGCGCGCGGCATTCTGGAGGCACATGGCGGGTCGCTATGGGTCGAATCAGAAGGCTACGACGAAAAGGCCTGCCCCGGCTCGATCTTTCACATACTCATTCCAGCCCGCACCGAGGCCCCCGACCCGAACATGGCAAAACTGTTCAACGAGTTGAGCAACCGCAAATAAACGACCATCCATTCGCACAATACACAACCCTTATGTCAAAACGCATTCCCACAGCAACCACCGCCCCACGCGAGAAAGCCTTTCTCGTAGGCGTGGAATTGTTCCAACAAAAAACCCATCTTGCCCTCGAAGATTCGCTCACCGAACTGGCGTTGCTCGCCGATACCGCCGGGCTGGACGTGGCCGGTGAGTTGACCCAAAAACTCGACAAACCCCATGTCAAAACCTACATCGGCCCCGGCAAAGTGGACGAGTTGAAACTGCTTGTCGAAGAGACACTCTCGCAAGTAGTCATCTTCGATGACGAACTTTCACCCCGCCACCAGCGCGAACTGCAATTGGCGCTCGGCAAGAACTTCCGCGTACTTGACCGCACCGCGCTGATCCTCGATATTTTCGCCCAGCACGCCCACACCCGCGAAGGCATGCTGCAGGTGAAACTCGCCCAATACGAATACTATCTGCCGCGCCTCACCGGCCAATGGACGCACTTGGAGCGTCAGGGCGGCGGTGGAGGCGGGCGCACCGGCTCGGCGGGCGGTGTGGGTCTGCGCGGCCCCGGCGAGACCCAGCTCGAAGTGGACAAGCGCGCCATCCGCCGGGAGATCGCGCACCTGAAAAAAGAACTCGAAAAGGTCAGCGCCCACCGCCAGCGCTATCGCGCCCAGCGCAAACGCTCGCGCATCCCCACCGTGGCACTCGTCGGTTATACCAACGCGGGCAAGTCCACGTTGCTCAACCGGATGACCAAATCAGAGGTCTATGTGGCAGACCAACTCTTCGCCACGCTCGACCCCACCACCCGGCGCGTGGAACTACCCGGCGGCTATCAGGCCCTGGTCACAGACACGGTCGGCTTCATCCAAAAACTGCCCACCACCCTGATCGAAGCCTTTCACGCCACACTGGAAGAAATTCTCGAAGCCGACCTGCTCCTGCATGTGGTGGATATTTCACACCCCAACGCCTTGAACCAATTCAACGCCGTGCAGGATACGCTCGACGAACTGGGCGCACACCATATCCCGGTAGTAACGGCCTTGAACAAGCTGGATAAACTACGCGACCCTGAAGCGGCCAAGGCGGCAGCCAGTCGCTTTTCGAAAGCCGTGACAATTTCCGGGTTGAAAGGCAGCGGGCTTCCGGATCTGTTGCAAGTCATGAAAGAAGAATTATACGAAACGTATACCCCCATCCGCGTGCGCCTGCCATATCAACAAGGCGCGCTCATCTCGCTGTTCCACGAATCCGGGCAGGTGGAGTTGGTCGAACATGGGCGCGGCGGCGTGTACATGCAAGGGCGCATCCCCGGCCGCCTGCTCGCGCAATTCAGCGATTGGCAGGTAACCAACAACATCCCCGAACCGGAAGAAGAGGAAGAAGTATGAAGTGGCTTTCAGAACTGATCGATGACGCGTCGAATTATTTCGCGCACCGCAAAGGCTTGCTTCCACTCATCGGCATTGCGCTGGTGGTGGTCAATTTCATCCTGCCATTCTTCATTGGTCCGAATTTCATCACGCTGAGCAATCTGTTCCTGCACCTGGGTGTGATCGTGGCGATCTTCGGCATGATGCTCGGCTGGGCTTTATGACCAAAAAGTGACGGTCGCTTCAAAAGTGACCGTCACTGGACGCTTTCATCACCCAACCACTCGACCTGTTCCACATCCCCAACCTCCCCCAACAAAACCGGCAATAACGACTGCAGCCCGTCCGCTTCGCCCGACGTGAAAAAGCGGACCGGGCCTTTTACGCCAGCCGGACTCTTCTCTCCGCCCGCCTCCAACAGACGCCGGACCTGTTTCGCCACTGCGGGAGCCGGATCGATCACCCGGACCTTGTCCCCTACGATCTCCTGCACCAGCGGTATCACGAACGGATAATGCGTGCAACCCAGCACGACCGTATCGATATTCTTTTCCAGCATCGGTTTCAAGGCCGATTCCAAAATACGCCGCGTCCCAGTGCCGGATAAATTCCCCTGTTCGATCTCCTGCACCAGGCCGGTGCAGGTATCCTGAAACAACTCCACCCCGCTGGCAAACCGCTCCACCACCGAGGCATACAACGCACCCTGAAAGGTCGCCGGGGTGGCCAGCACGCCGACCTTGCCTGTGGTGGTCTGCTCTGCTGCCGGTTTGACGGCCGGCTCCATGCCCACGAATGGCACATCGGGAAAGGTCTCGCGTAAATGCTTCAACGCCGCCGCCGAAGCCGTGTTGCACGCCACCACGATCAGCTTCGCCGAACGCGCCAGCAGAAAGCGCGTGATCGCCTCTGAAAAACTGCGGATCTGCTCCATCGGCCGCGGCCCATACGGAATATGCCCCTGATCGCCGAAATAAAGCACCGCCTCCTCCGGCATCTGCGCGCGGACTGCACGGAGGACGGAGAGACCGCCGACACCGGAGTCAAAGATGCCGATCGGTTGTGTGGATGTGGATGCCATGCTCAGGAGTATAACGCATTCACCCCCAGGCCATCTTATCGGATAAAATACCCGTCGCGATCAAACCATGCTCAAAACCACCAGCGCCCGCCTTTCTGCCGCCCTGCTCGGCTACTTCACCCTGGTCATTATCCTGCTCACACTGAACCCGTTCCGGTTCGCCATCCCGAAGCAGGTCGCGTTCACTTTTGACAGTGACCTTGCCAACTTCATATCCAATATTGTCTTATTCCTGCCGATCGGCTTTTTTTACCGCCCAGGCCAAAACCGAGTGCGCGGCGCGCTCACGCTCGGTTTTGGCCTGAGTCTCGGTATCGAGATCGTGCAGCTGTTCATCCCCGCCCGGACACCCTCGCTGATCGACCTACTCGCCAACACCCTCGGTGCCTTGCTTGGCGAGTGGTTCAACACCCAATACGCCGCCCGCCTGCGCATGACACCGGGCATGGCCGGAAGGCTGCGGCTGGAAACTCCGCTCATGGGACTGATGTACTTGGTCCTGCCGTTGCTATGGGCCAATATCATCGCTTCGCGGTTCTCCTCACGGCGCTGGATGTTGACCGCCTTGATCATCCTGTGTATCGCGGTGGGATTCAGCCAGTTATATCGTCACTGGCGAGATCATCCCCCGCTGCGAGCCGGTCTCCATGCCGCTCTGGCAACCGGGCTGTGGAGCCTGGCCGGGGTCGGACCGACACTGCTATTTTCCCTGCGAATACGGCTGATCGCCCTCGCGTTTTCAGGTCTGGCAGGGTTGCTGGCTCTCCTGCCACGACCGGCCCAGGAGCGACGGTTCGAACGCACCACACTGACCATACTCATACCGCTCTTTTTGCTGTATCTGCTCGGCCTCACCACATCTTCCTTCTCCCCTACCTGGGCAACGTTTCACTTCCTGCTGGGCTTCACAACTTCCTCCACCGAAACCAGCCTGCAGAGGCTCTTCCCCCGTGTGGAATACCTGCTCGCCTTCACCATACTCGGTTACCTATTGGCTGAATGGCGTGGACGTGCCGAACTGTCGTTTAAGCAAGGCCTGCCGCGGCTCCTCGGGCAGGCGGCAGGTGTGGCGCTTGTTCTGGAATTGCTATCCGGCTTTCAAGCCGGGCTGGGGGCCAGCCCCATCCGCGCCGGGCTGGCAATACTGGGCGCATTGTTCGGCGGCAGCATTTATCACGCCTTCCGGGCGCACATCCGCTTTTTGCTGGGACGGTAAATTACTTCTCTGCGGCTTCCACGAACTTGCGGAATAAATTCCGCGTTCCGGCCTGATCCGTGAGCCACTCAGGGTGCCATTGCACCGCCAACCCAAAGGGATGGTCAGGGAGTTCGATCGCCTCCACCAACCCATCAGGAGCCACGCCTGTCACACGGACGGAAGGTGCAATATCCTTGAGACCCTGATGATGCAGGCTATTAACGTGGATCAGCGGTTCACCAAAGACTTCGGCCATGTGTGTGCCCTCTTCGATCTTCACCGGATGAACCAGCACCGTCCGCAGTTTGCCGGGGTAGGAATGATCCAATGCGCCGGGCAGTTGCGCCGGGATGTGGGTGTACAAAGTGCCGCCCAGAGCCACATTCATGAGCTGGCAGCCACGGCAAATACCCAGGAAGGGTTTGCCATCAGCGGCTGAGGCTTGGAGCAGTTTTATTTCCACCGAATCCCGCAAGGGGTCCACATCATCGATGCGGGGGTGCGCCTCGCCGGCAAAATGCTCAAGGGCAATATCTCCGCCGCCCGAAAAGAGAACACCATCGAGGCGGTGATAGAGCGCATCCCAATCCCCTTCAGCAATCAGCGAAGGGATCAGCACCGGCACACCGCCCGCCTGCATGATGGCACGGACATACGATTGCTGCAATTGAATGACGGGTTGGTTATATGCGTTAAGGCTCAGGTTGGTGGTAATACCAATGATCGGTTTCATGCCCCCATTGTAAAACAAAATAAAAAAGGCCCCAAGGAAATTCCTGGGGCCTGATTGCCACTAGTCAAACTTTTGCTTGAGGCGGGCCGATTTGCCCGTGCGCTCGCGCATAAAGTACAACTGCGCGCGGCGGACCTTGCCGTGGCGTTCGACCACCACCTTGTCCACGCGCGGCGAGCGGAGCAGGAACGTGCGTTCCACACCAATGCCGTTGGAGGCGTTGCGGCGCACCGTCACCGAGGCGTCGTTGCCGCCCTTGCGCAGGCGAATGATGGTGCCCTTGAACTCCTGAATACGTTCGCGGTCACCTTCTTTGATCTTCACATGCACACTCACGGTGTCACCCGCAGCGAGCGTCGGGATTTTTTCGTTCACTTTGGCTTCGAGAGCCTTGATCACATCTGCCATGGTCTTTATCTTCCTTGCGTTTGATAGTCTTTTTTGAGCGACGGCGGATTATAGCACGGGATTTCAGGACGGACAAGGCACACAGCCGACAAAAACCCGCCCCC
>CAZJMZ010000020.1:14210-16041 GCA_964547115.1 uncultured Anaerolinea sp.
GTGATTGCGCAGTACTCCCTCTTTGACCGCGCCGAGCCGCTCGATGGCTTGCTGCGAACGTTCATTGCGCAAATCCGTCTTCAACTGCACCCGGATGCATCCCAAAGTCTCAAAAGCATATTGCAGGAGCAAATATTTACACTCCGTATTCACCACAGTGCGTTGAAAATCCAACCCATACCAGGTGCCACCTACTTCCAAGCCGCGATCCCTGGGGAGCATGTTCAAATACCGCGTCGCGCCCGCCACACGACCCGATGCCAGTTGCACCGCCACGAACGGCAGGTCGGTCCCTTTCCCGGCACGCCCCAGAATATCGCGCACCCAATTGGCAATGTCGGCTTCGGTGTTCATCTGACCATACAACATAAAGTCCCAAAACGCCTGCCTGACGCCTATCTCAGCCAGGGCCGGGATATGTGCCTCGGTCATGGGCTCCAGGCGCACGTATCGGCCTGTCAAGGTTACAGGGGTCGCCCAAAGATTCATGGTGCCTCTCCAAACATGACCACGATCTTCCGCCTGCGGTAATCGAAGATACCTTCCAGTCGCTTGCGAATCCAAATCAAGTTCAGCGCGTCACCAAGCACACCGTACGGCACCACATAGGTCACTTTGTCGATCATCCGTGTGCCACGCCCGGAAGGCTCAAAAGTGTGTTCATGGTACCAGAAGCGATACGGTCCCACCCGCTGCTCATCAACGAAGTACCGGTTCGCCTGCACATGGGCGATCTCGGTCAACCAGAGCGAGTGTATACCGCGGATGAATTCCACGCGATATTCGATCAATTGCCCCGCATACATCTTTATGTCTGCGCCCCGCACAATCTCAAAGTTCATATCGGGCGGGGTGATCTCGTTCAAGTTGGCCGGGTTGCAAAAATATTCCCACACCTGTTCTACAGGCGCAGGGATGACCTGTTCGCGAATCAAATAATGGATCATCAGTTCTGCAGCCACTCCGCTTCGGGCTTGTCTTGTGAGGGTAGGTATTGCATTACCGGACCATCCACGCCCAAATATTCCGCAAGCGCTGCACGCATCGCATTGCGGTCATCCCACAAATATTCTGTCACACCAAAGCACATCGATTGTTCATGGCCCTTACCGCAGGCAAGGACAACATCTCCGGGCTTCGCCAGCTGCAACGCAAACCGGATCGCTTCACCCCGGTCGGCCACCCGCCAAAAGGTCTCGCCTTCGCGTCCCCCCTTGGACCTCGCGCCTGCTGCCATCTCCTCCAATATTCCCTCGAGCGATTCGGTGCGCGGATCCTCAGCCGTCAGAACCGTCAAGTCGGCCAGTTCAGCCGAGGTTTCGGCCATCATACGGCGTTTTTCCTTGTCACGCAGCCCTGCCGAGCCAAACGCCACGATCACCCGTCCTTGTGTCATCGTGCGGGCAGCCTCAAGCGCAGATTTTAGCGCATTCGGCGTATGAGCAAAATCCACAATAGCCGTGAAGGGCTGACCGAGGTCGATGCGCTCCATGCGCCCTGGAATACCCTCGAGGGCCGCAATCCCACGTGCAGCAAATTCAGGCGCGATACCCAGCCCATGCACAGCAGCAGCGAAGGCCGCCAGGCAATTCGACACATTATACGCCCCGACCAAATTGCTTCGAACTGCCACGTGATACTCTTTACTCTGGGCGATAAACTCGATCCCAGCCGGGGTAAATTGCACATCCGTCGCGCAGAGATCGGCATCGGCTCCCAAGCCATAATTCAACTTACGTGTCTGAATAAACTTGTTGAGAAAGTCGAATGACTTCGGGTCGTCACGATTGATCACACCCAAACGCGGGTTACCTTGTGGTTTCGGCATGGT
>CAZJMZ010000020.1:16141-21952 GCA_964547115.1 uncultured Anaerolinea sp.
GGTCGTCACGATTGATCACACCCAAACGCGGGTTACCTTGTGGTTTCGGCATGGTCCAGGTAAGACTCTCGAACAGTCGAGCCTTGGCGGCGCGGTAATTCTCGAAGGAGCCATGTTCATTCATGTGTTCATGGGTGATGTTGGTCAATACCGCCACGTCGAATTCACAGGCATCGATGCGATACTGTGCCCAACCGTGCGACGTGGTCTCCAGCACTACATGTGTCAGCCCGGCCTCGACCATCTTCGCCAGGTAACGCTGCACATCATGTGCATCGGGTGTAGTGACATGGAAGCCGGTATCCAGCACCTCGTCGCCGATCACGGCATTGACAGTAGAGATCATCCCGGCCTTGAGGCCGGCTGCCAGCAGGATCTTATGAAGCAAGTTGGTCGTGGTGGTCTTGCCATCGGTACCAGTGACGCCAATCACTGTCAGTTGGCGGGCAGGCCAATCGTAAAATGCAGCAGCCAGCCACGTAAGTCCGCGGCGGGCATTTTCGAGTCGCAGATATGGGACGGGAAGTCCGCCGAGCTCCTTATCCCCCACCACCGCGGCGGCGCCGTTCGCAATGGCCTTGTCGATGTAACGGTGACCATCCTGGGTGCCGCCCTGCATGGCAACGAAGAGGTCGCCGGGCCTGACGACGCGGCTATCGATGGCAATGCCACCGATCGTCACATCGGGAATGTGCGCGGGACGAGGTAACGGGAAGTCAATGAAGAGTTGTGAAAGTGTTTTGGACATGGGATTAAAACAAAAAAGGGTTTTGGCTATTGTACCAAAACCCTTTCAGTTACTTTTTCGTTTACTTCAGGCTCTGGCGCAGGCCTTCGAGCTTGCCTGCCACGGAACCATCGAGTACTTTGTCGCCGACCTTAATGACCAAGCCACCGAGAATAGCGGGGTCAACCTTGAAGGTGATATCTTTGGCACCGGCTTTGGCCAGCACATCTTTCTTGACCGAGGCTTCTTCGTCCTTGTTCAGCGGCAGGGCGCTGGTGACTTCGGCAGTATCGCCTTTGAAGTCTGAGCCTTCGAGCACCACCACCTTGCCCGATTTCACACCAGAGAAGAACTCGTCGAGCAATGCATGCTGCTTCTTGGCATCCAGTGCTTCACCCACCAGCTTGTTGGCGGCAGCAATGGCCAGTGACGCAACCTGACCACGCAGGTCACCGAGAATACGGTTGCGTTCGAGTTGAGCTTCAGCCATCGCGGATTCGCGCATTTTCACCACGTCCGCTTCAGCGGCAGCCTTGACTTCCTTGCCAGCCGAGGAGGCGCGCTCAGTGGCTTCAGCCACGATCTTGCCGGCTTCGCCCTGGGCCGCCGAGATGATCCTGGCAGCTTCTTTTTCAGCGTCGGCGCGTGCTTCAGCGGCTACGCGGGCATCTTCCAGTCCCTGCGAGATCTTCTTCTTGCGGGCTTCGAGCATGTTGAGCACCGGGTTATAGACCCACACGCTCAACACAGTGAAAACCACCGTGAAGGCGATCACGAAGACGACTAATGAACCTAAATTTACACCTAATGCGGCCATCGATCCTCCTGATTACACGAAGAGAATGATGAGCGCCACGGCCAGCGCATAAATGGCGACCGCTTCAGAGAACGCGATGCCCAGGATCATGTTGGTCTGGATCGTGCCCACCATATCGGGGTTGCGAGCCATACCCTGCACAGCGCCACCCACCACGATACCAATACCAGCGCCTGCACCTGCCACACCGATCACGGCGAGACCAGCGCCAATGTAGCGCATTGCCTGCAAAAAGACTACGGGGTCATTCATGTTTCAGTTCCTCCAAAATTTTTCAGATGATTAATTAATGTTCAGCGTGTTCGTCGCCGTGATGGCTGACGGTAGCCTGGCTCATAAAGGTCATGGCCAGGGCGGCAAACACATAGGCCTGAATGAGGCCCACGAATGTTTCCAAACCATACAGGAAGCCCGGGATCAACACAGGGATCAACACACCCAGGATGCCGAGCAGGAGCGTCCCTGCGAAGATGGTACCAAAAAGACGCAAACCAAACGAGAGTACTTTTGCGAATTCTGAAATGAGCTCAAGCACGCCCACGATGGTATCCATCAACCCGAAGAAGGGTTTTTGAATGATGGTGGTGAAGTTGAAGAACTTGGTCAGGTAACCGGGGCCCAAGGCCGAGAAACCAAAGACCTGTACCATCACCATGGTGATCAACGCCAGTGAGAAGGTAAAGTTCAAATCAGTGGCAGCCCCACGGAAGAACGGTACCAGAATGCAATCCTTTTCACAGGCATGTTCTTCTCCACCTTCAGCGGCGTGCTCCTCGGTGCGATCCGAGGGCTTAATCACCTCGGTGCCATTCAAGGTCACCACCGGCAGAGCGCCAATGTGGAACAATTCGGTCGTACCATAACCGGTTAAGCTTCCGTGAGCCGGCTCGAACCAACCAATCGTTTCATGGATTGGCAGCAACTTTACGAGGTTGGCCGACAACACGTACAGGAAGATGGTCATCACGAACGGGAAAATACGGCGCGCGTGTTTCCCGGCAGCACCCTGGGTGGTATCCCAGAAATACTCGATCAGCATTTCCACAAAGTTGTAGAAACCACCCGGCACTTCCTGCTTGCGGCGCACGAACGGCTGCACCACAAAGAAGGTCAGGATCAGCAGCAAAACGACGGCGATCAACAGCGATACCATCGAATTGGAGAAATAGGTTTCGAACGCAGTACCCTTGAACAGCTTCAATCCGGGCAAAAACGGTTCAGCTGGCAAGATCACAGACGGGCTGATCGGCGTAAACACGCCCTTCACACCCATTGCAAGCCACCCACCCAGAATCATCAGGCCAAGAAGAACCCAGCGCTTGAAACCAAAGCGTCTTTCAGTCTTGGTCGTCATTTGTCTTGTGTATCTCCTTCGGTTTTCTTAGCGGGCGGCGTCATCTTCGAGATCGAATTCATCGCCACCCGATACATCACAAAAATGGAAATCGGCGCACTCGCGACCATAAACAGCAGGGTAAACAGTGGCTTGGTGTCCATCACCCGGTCAAGCCACAGCCCACCCAACAGAGAAACGATCACAATAACCAGTGTAACCAGCCCCCCCACCCCCAAAACGCCAGCCAGCGCCATGGAAAAAGAGAGACTTTTGTTGCCGTCATTTGAATCGGACTGCTTCATAGGTTGCGAATTATATCACAAGCGGAAAACCCGTCAAATTTCGCGTCATTTCAACGCCAAACCTGCTTCGGGTATCCTGAACATTGGCTCAACACGAATACAAAGCCCCGCCCACAGGCACTGCGGGCGGGCTCAACAAGCTAAAACAGGTTCAAAGCAGCCATATTTGACCAGCTGAACCACGGCGCAAAGGCCGTTCCCAGCAAAATCACACCAACTGCCAGCACACCCAGCGCAATGGCATAGGGACGAGTCAATGGAATAGGGTGATTTTCTTCATCCTCGTTCGGCATGCGGTATAGATACACGAATTTTAGCGCGTTCAGATAGTAGTACACACCGAGGATCGAGTTCAAAATACCTACAACGACCAGCCACACATAACCAGCCTGGATACCAGCCGCAAAAACGAACACCTTGGCCACAAAACCACCGAAGGGCGGCATCCCGGTCAACGAAAGGAAGGCAGCCAACATCATCAATGCCAGAGTTGGATTCCGACGGCTCATGCCAGCATAATCTTCGAGCTTTTCCAAGCCGGTCACCTTGCTGAAGGCCATGGCCACACCAAAGGCCAACAGATTCGTGGCAATATACGCTGCCAGGTAAAACACCACGCTTGCGGCACCCAATGCAGAGAATGCCACCACACCTACCAAAGCGTAACCAGCATGCGCCACAGACGAAAAAGCGAGCAATCGCTTGATGTTATTTTGAGGCAGAGCCAACAGATTGCCGACCGTCATGGTAATAGCCGCCAGGATCGCCAGCGTCATTGTCCAATTTGCCGAGAGACTATCTGCCGGGAAAGCCACAAAGAACAGGCGTAGTAAAACGGCGAAGCCAGCCGCCTTCGAAGCGGTTGAGAGGAAACCCGCCACCGGGGTCGGCGCGCCCTCGTACACATCCGGTGCCCAGAAATGGAACGGCACGATCGAAACTTTGAATCCCAACCCCACCAGGATCAGCGCCAGTGCTCCAAAGGCAGTCACCAGCGAGAGGTCACCTACTTTGTACAGTTCGGCCAATTTATACAGGTCGGTTGTGCCAGAGAAGCCAAAGACCAGGCTGAAACCATACAACATGATGGTGGAGGTCATCACGCCGAAGAGCAGGTATTTGAAACCCGCCTCGGTCGATTTCTCATCACCAAGCAGGAAACCCGAGAGCACATACAGCGGAATGGAAGTGGTTTCGATGGCCAGATACAGCATGACCAGGTTCGAGGAAACAGCCATCAGGTTCATGCCGATGAGAGAAGCGAGCAACAACAAGTATGCTTCTCCGCGACGACCCGCGTTTTCGTTATCCATCAACAACAGAGCCGTAGCCGCACCCGCGAACATGAACAACATCTTGAAGAAAAAACCCAGCCAGTCAAAACGGACCATGCCACCTAAGGCAGAGGTCGGTGCACCGGGCTGACCAAAGAGCAGGCTGACCAGCATGGCAGCCAGCAAACCACCAGCCGTGAGCCAGCCGGTATTGCGACGCTTCTCATCCTTCCAGAAAGGCTCAACGATGAGAACCAGCATCCCCACAATCAGGATCAGGATCTCGGGGAGGATCGAAGCGAAATCAGTCGAGTTGAACATTACAGACCTCCCAACAGGCGCAGGACGTTTTGCACGCCCGATTCGACCATCGGTGCCATCAAGCCGGGGAACATGCCAATCAAGATCATGAAGAGGCACAGCGTGGTGATCGCCACCTTATCCAGCACAGTTACGTCGTGAATATGCCCCACCAAATGTTCGGGCATTTCACCAAAGAACACCTGCCGGATATTGCGCATGATATAGGCCGCAGTGATGACGATGGAAATGCTACAAATGACCGCCACCAACCACTGCACGTTCCACACACCCATGAAGATCGGGAATTCGGCGACAAAGCCCGAGAAGAGTGGCATGCCCATCGAAACCAGGCCACCGATGATGAAGCCCACTGTGGCAAACGGCATGACCTTGGCAATACCGCCCAGTTCGGGGATCTGCCGGGTATGTGCCCGATCATAGATCATACCGACCACGGCGAAGAAGAGCGCCGTCATGACGCCATGCGAGAACATTTGCAAGCCCGCCCCCAGCAAGCCTTCACGGTTGAGAGTGGAAAAGCCCAGTACCACCAAGCCCATGTGTGACACTGAAGAGAACCCGACCATGTACTTGAAATCCATTTGTACGAAGGCAATATATGCTCCGTACACCACCGCCACACCAGCAAAGGTCATGATCAACCAGGACCAGTACTTCGCACCTTCCGGCAGGAGCATAATGCCCACCCGCAGGGCAGCAAAAGCACCAAGTTTCATCAACACACCTGCATGGAACATGGAGACGGCAGTTGGCGCCGCGACGTGACCATCTGGCGACCAGTTATGGAAGGGCCAGATACCACCCAGCACAGCAAAGCCCAAAAAGACGGGTAGGAACCAAACGATCTGGAATGCACTGGAAAAACCGGCTGTTTCCATCTCGAGCATATCAAAGGAGAAGACACCCGTGTTCTGGTATTGTACGAAGTACATCGCCAAAACACCGACCAGAGCCACGACCGAACCGATGAACAGGTACAGGGTCAACTTCATGGCGGCGTATTCGCGAGTGACCTTCCAGCCCCAGATGAC
>CAZJMZ010000021.1:0-21933 GCA_964547115.1 uncultured Anaerolinea sp.
ACCTGCTCGCCGCGTGCGGATATTTCATCGGCGCGGTGAGCTTATGGGTTACACGACCAAAGCAGGTATCGGGAGAGTTGCATTGAAGCACAACACATTATCACGCGGGTATCTCATTGCACTGGCAGCCACGGTACTGTGGTCCACCACCGGGCCGTTCATCAGTTACCTCAACAGGACGTATGCGCTGCCGTCTCTGGTGCTGGCGTTTTGGCGCGATCTGTTCGTCTCGTTCGGCGTGTTCGCTGGCTTGTGGGTCTTCAGCCGCGCCCGTTTGCATCTGGAGCGCACACAGTGGAGTTTCGTGGCGGGGTATGGGTTGACACTGGCGGTCTTCAATGCCTTATGGACATTCTCGGTGCAATACAACGGGGCGGCGGTCGCCACTGTATTGGCTTTTTCCTCCCCGGCCATGACCGCCCTATTAAGCCGCATTATCTTTCGCGAACGCTTTGACCGGGTCAAGGTCATCTCGATCGCGTTGAGTTTTATTGGCACGGTGCTCGTCGCCGGCGCGCATGACCCGGCCATGTGGAGGTTGAACCCGGCAGGCATTATCTTCGGCCTGCTGACCGGTCTGTTCTTTGCGATCTATAATCTCGAAGGCAAAGCCGCTTCAGATCGCCACATCGATTCGTGGACAGCATTGCTTTACAGTTTCAGCGCGGCAACGGTCTTTTTGTTCCTGTTCAATCTGGGTTTCAATGTATTCAATCAGGTATCGCCATTCACCAACTTATTGTGGTTGGGCAAGTCAATTGCGGGTTGGGGCATCCTGTTCTTTCTCGGCGTGGCGCCCACGCTTGGTGGGTTTGGGTTGTACACGTTGAGCATCCGTTATCTTTCGCCCACGGTTTCCAATCTCATTGCCACGCTCGAACCGGTCTTTACAGCAGTGTGGGCTTATGTATTCCTGCAGGAGGTGTTGGCGGGTGCTCAGGTGACGGGTAGTGTCATTTTATTTGCGGGGGTCATTTTGTTGCGGATGGCAAGGTCGGAAAACTAAAATGACTGGCTAATGCGCCAGTCATTTGTATCGGTCAGATAGAAAACAGGTCGTTCGGACGGTATCAACTTTCGGCTGAGGGAGAGGCGGGCGCAGCATCCGGCAGTAGTTTGCGAACGCCTTCGATGAGTCCCAACCCGATAAGAATAATAATTCCAAACACCATGTACATGCCCCGACTGCCAACACTATCCAGTAATAGCCCGCCGATAAAACCGCCCACAGCAGAGCCAAAACCAAAGGACATGGCGCCGAACAACCCCTGCGCCGTGGACTTGAGATGCCCCGGAGCGTGTTCATCGGCATAGGCCACACCTGAAAGCCACATCGCCGGGAAGATCGCCCCGCCCAGCACCTGGATCACAATCGCCAATGTGACGTCACTCGCCAACCCGAACAGGATCGAACGCACGCCCATCAAGAGTAGCGCAATAACGAACAAGCCGCGCGAGCCGAAGCGTTTCACCAGCCGGTCGCCGATGAGGAACACGAACAGTTCCGGCAGTGTTGCGGCTGAAAGCGCAATGCCGATCTGGTTGCCGGTGGCATTCAAATCCTTGAGATAAGGCGAGAGGAAGGCCGCCACCGTGAAAGCCCCCAAACCACCCAAAAAAGCTGAAGCCAGAAAAAAGATCCAAAGACGGTTTCGCAGCAGGGCCGGCACACCGCCGGAGGTTGAAGCCTCAGCATGCGGTTGCCCAAAAGACAACTTCTGACTGACAAACAAGTTGACCAGAGAGATGATGGAGAACACATAGAACAAAGCGGTCACGCCTTGCAGGTCAAGCAGCTTCCCTGCAAATAACGCAAAGATGCCCCAACCAAACGTGCCGCCCACACGCACACGCCCATACAGGCCGCGATTCTCGCCCAGCATCGCCATCGTTGCGGTGTCACCCAGTGAAGCCACCGGCGAGAACAGGAAGTTGAAGGTGATTACCAACAGGAACACGGCAATAAAACTCTCAAGCCATGTCAGGGCAAAAATGCCAAGGGCAGCGCTCAAGATACCCACACTCAGAATCAAATGCTGACGCTGGGTGCGATCCGCAAGGCTCGAAAGGAACGGGTTTGCCACCATGGTGATCAGCGAAGGCAGGCCGGTCAACAGGCCGATCTGCGTGCCGGTAAAATTCAACTTTTGGTAATACAACACCGTGAAAGGGGCTAGAAAAGCAAACGCCGCATAGTACAGAAAGTAAAACCCAAACGCCCAACCCAGTTTTTTCATGAAAAATCTCCTGACGCCCATTATATGAGTAATTCTCAAATCGGGTAGAATCGAATCATGTCAAACATTCTAGTGGTTGGTTCACTCAACGCCGACCTGGTGGTGCGTGTGCCGCGTTTTCCGCAGCCCGGCGAAACCCTCAGCGGCGAAGACTTGCACGTCATCCCCGGCGGCAAGGGCGCCAATCAGGCTGTGGCCGCAGCACGGCTGGGCGCAAACGTCTCGATGTTGGGGCGCGTGGGCAGCGATAACTTCGGTGATTTTCTGCTCAATAACCTGCAAGCCAATGCGGTGGATGCCCATCTCGTCCAACGCGATGCAGCCTCCACCGGCACCGCCATCATTGTAGTGGATGAAAAGGGACAGAATAGCATCGTCCTTTCACCGGGCGCCAACGGACAGGTGACCCCTGCGGATGTAGACTCCGCTTCGCCCTTTCATCACGACCTGCTTCTGCTGCAATTGGAGATTCCCTCCCCGGCAGTTTTATCCGCCGCCCGCCGCGCCAAAGAACATAAGGTGCGCGTGATCCTCAACCCCGCCCCTGCCAAAGAACTTCCCGATGCATTGATCGCCCTCGCCGATTTCATCATCCCCAACGAAACTGAACTCAGCCTGCTCACCGGCCTGGAGGTGAAAGATACCCCTTCCGCTGAACAAGCCGCACGTGTCTTGCTGCAACGGGGCGCACAACATGTGATCGTGACCATGGGCAGCAAAGGGGCCTTGATCGTGGACATGGAAACAAGCACACACATAAACTCGTTCCCCGTGAATGTAGTCGATACCACCGCCGCAGGTGACGCGTTCATTGGCGGGTTCGCCAGCGTACTCGGGTCCGTCAGCCTGCCGGAGGCAGTCCGTTATGGGTGCGCCTGCGGCGCACTGGCTTGCACCAAGTTTGGAGCCCAACCGTCACTGCCCACCAAAACCGCAGTGGAACAATTCATGCATGACCACGGAGTTTCATGACCGCCCTGCAAAACCTGATCCTTTTCTGCTCAAAAAAATGGTGGGCCTTTGTGCTTATCACCCTCGTTTTCGGTATTTCGCTCGTTCTGCTTATGCGCCTGGGGGATACGTTCGCCAGCCTCACCAATGGGCATCCGCCGTTCGATACGCAGAACAACCTGACCGTGCAGGATATCGCCCGGCAATTGAGCGAGTACACGCCCGCCAGTTACACCGCTTATTGGAAGTTCACAGCCAACGATTTCCTATTCCCCTTCGCAGGCGGATTGTTCACCGCCTCCATTCTCACCTTCGGTCTGCGACGCCTGCTGCCTGCCGCCCATGAGTGGATGAGTGCCCGCCAACTCCTGCCACTGTTCCTGCTGCCCACCTTCTTCGATTGGCTGGAGAATATTAGCATCATCACGGTGTTGACGGGCCAGGCAAACGCAGCTTCCGCCATTCTGTTCTTCAAAGGACTGAAACTCACCACGCTCACACTCTCGCAAACGCTGATGGTCCTGGCCTTGTTCGGTGTCGGTCTGCAGTGGGTAACTCAACGCTTCAGGAAAAATTCATGACCAAACACATCCTCATCGACACCGACCCCGGCATCGACGATGCCTGCGCGATCCTGTTGGCACTCGCTTCGCCTGAGCTGACACTGAATGGTTTAAGCGTCGTCCACGGCAATTGCTCGGCCGAACGAGGGGCACTGAACGCGCTCTCCATTTTGGAGCTGGCCAAAGCGGGTCATATTCCGGTGGCGCAGGGATGTGAGTTGCCGCTGGTGCAACCCTCCCTGCTGGCGCCGGAAACCCACGGCAATACCGGCCTGGGCTATGCCAAACTTCCAGAACCAATGGGCAGGCCCATCGGTCAGCATGGATGCGATTTTCTCATCGAACAGGTGCTGGCACATCCGGGTGAGGTCACGCTGGTGGCGATCGGTCCGCTGACGAATGTCGCGCTCGCCATCCGCAAGGAACCCAGGTTCGCCACGGCTTTAAAAGAGATCATTATCATGGGCGGGGCCATCAGGCACGAGGGCAACACCACGGCACTGGCCGAGTTCAATACGTATGTGGACCCGCACGCCACGCATATCGTCTATCACGCAGGCATCCCCACAACGCTGGTGCCGTTGGACGTGACCTACCAATGCATATTGAAATCGACTGACGTGGAACGGCTGATGCAGATCAACTCACCCATCCCGTTGTTCATCAAGCAGGCTACTGATTTTTACATGGAGTTTCACGAGTCGTATCAGGGCGTGCAGGGTTGTGTGATCAACGATCCGCTGGCCCTGGCATTGACCTTCGCCCCCGAGTTATGCACCTATCAAGACCTGCCCGTAGATGTGGACATTTCAGGCGGCGTTTCGATGGGCAAGACCTTTGCCGATTTTTACAACTACAACAAAAAGCCCGCCAATATGCGAGTGGCGCTGGGTGTGCGGGCACGTGACTTTATCGAATTGTTCCTGGAGCGCATGACAGCGCTGGCGCGTTCGATCCCCGCCTGAGGGAGTGTTCCATGATCCAGACTCTAAAACGTGGCTTTACGCTCATCACACCGTTCCTCATCATTGCCGGGGTACTCGTCAACGGTGCGGGTGGATGGGTCATTGCCAAATTGGATCTTCCGCTGTATCTTGATTCGATCGGCACGTTCTTCGTCGCTGCGGCGGCTGGCCCGGTTGCGGGCGCGTTGACCGGCTTGCTCACCAATCTGATCATCGGCATGTTCTCGCCAGGGTATGCACCGTACTGGCCTGTGCCGCTCCTGTTGGGGTTGGTCGCCGGGTTGTGCGCCAATGCTGGATGGTTCAAGCGCCTGCCTGGGGCGCTGTTGACCGGCCTGCTCTGCGCCTTTGTCGCTGCCTGCGCATCCACCCTGGTCGCATGGTCGGTCTTTGGCGCAACGGAACTGCGAGCCGCTTATTTCCTGATCGAGGAGCCCGTGGATAAGGTCACGACCGCGCTGATCGTCTTTATGCTATTCCGGTTTTTTCCGGCAACCATTACGAGCCGCCTGCCCTGCCCCGGCAACGTGAGCGACCCGGTAAAGTGAACCAAAACCGCGCATGCGGTGTTGTATCAGTTAAATCTCAAAAGGAGAATGCCATGTTTGACAAGATCAAGAAAGATTTCACGACCATGACGTGGGTGCTCATCCCCGTCGCCATTGCCATCAACATTGCCATTGGTCAGATCGTCGTCCTGTTGAAACTGCCCGTGTATCTCGACTCGATCGGCACTGTGCTGGTGGGCATTATCTGCGGCCCGTGGGCCGGGGCGCTGACCGGCGCGCTTTCGAACACCATCTGGGGCCTGTTCAACCCCGATTCCCTGCCATGGTGGCCGGTGGCCCTGTTCATCGGTCTGGTGGCCGGGTTGTGCGCGAACGCGGGCCTGTTCAAGAACTGGTGGAAGGTGATCGTCTCAGGTTTCCTGATCGCGCTGACCGCAGCCATTACCTCCACGCCTATTGCCGTCTATCTGTATGGCGGCATCACTGCCAGCGGCTCTTCGTTCATCACGGCCTACCTGCTTCAGACCGGGCAGGGCGTGGTCTCGGCGGTGCTGAGCACAGGCTTCCTTGTCGAACCTGTGGATAAGATCGCCACTGCCATGCTGGCCTTTGCCATCGTGCAGGGACTCTCCAAGCGGCTTCTGGCCCGCTTCCCCCGCCCCGAAAATGCCGATGCCGAACAAGGCAACGCCACCACCCAATTGGTCACCGCGCTGGTGGTCACGGTCATTGTTGTGGCGCTGGGCTTCCTCGTCCGCAACATGCTGGGCGGATAAGCACAAAGGTTGTTTCTTCAAGGCGTCAGGTTTTCAACCTGACGCCTTTTCGTTAAATTCGGGGCCAAACTCACAAGATTGCCGTATCCAGTTTCGCGTATAATCCCATCACCCAACCCATGCACGAACGCCTTTCTTATTACGTCAAGCGCGATAGCGCCCTGCACCGCATGAACCCATTGACCAAGTTCATGCTGGTCTTAAGTATTATCCTGGCTGCCTTCC
This sequence comes from uncultured Anaerolinea sp., assembly GCA_964547115.1. Lineage (GTDB taxonomy): Bacteria > Chloroflexota > Anaerolineae > Anaerolineales > Villigracilaceae > Defluviilinea. The sequence goes on from CAZJMZ010000021.1 coordinate 6,227, forward strand.
TAAGCCCCTGGTATTGGACGGGACTGGCCTTGCTGCTGTTAGGCATCCTGCCACTCAGTGCCACTGGGCGAGTGACAAGGGAGTATTTCAACAGCGCCATCCGGTTGATCATCCCGGCGTCCGGATTTATTTTCATCATGCAGTCGCTGTTTCAGCCCACCGGCGGGACACCCATTTTCCAATTCTGGGTATTGGATGTCACGCAGGAAAGCCTGACCTTCGCTTTCCGGGTGGCGGTCCGTATCGCAGTGATGATCTCAGCGTTTACGTTGTTCCTGCTCACCACCCACCCCAGCGAATTGATGTCTGATCTCACCCGTCGCGGCCTGCCGGGACAGTTCGCCTACGTCATCATCTCCACCTTGCAGATCCTGCCACAGATGCAGGCCAAGGCCCAGACCATTATCTCGGCCCAGCGCGCCCGCGGGCTGGACACCGAGAGCACCTTTCTCAAACGTGCCGGGTCGCTTCTGCCGTTGGTGGGTCCGCTCGTCTTTGGGTCACTGGTGGAAGTGGAGGAACGCGCCATCGCCATCGAAGCCCGCGGCTTCACGTCCACCCACGTCAAGACATCCCTGCACGAAGTGCCCGATTCCAGTTTTGACCGCGCATTGCGCTGGGTATTGCTCGTGCTGGTGGCGGTTGTCATCGCATCGAACCTGTGGGTGAAATAGAACCATGTCCATCATCAACCTGCAAAACGTCAACTACAAATATCCGCTCACCGATGCGCCTGTGCTCAAAAACATCAACCTGCAGGTGAACGAGGGCGAATTCCTCGCAGTCATCGGACCGAACGGCGCGGGCAAGTCCACGCTGTGCTACACCATCGCGGGTTTTGTGCCGCATTTCTTCAAAGGCGAACTCACCGGCTCAGTGACCGTGGCAGGCCGGGAGTCGAGCGCCTCGTCTCTGCATGAGTGGGTCCTGAATGTGGGGCTGGCGTTCCAAAATCCGTTCAACCAGATCAGCGGCGCCAAGTACACTGTCTTCGAAGAGATCGCCTTTGGGCTGGAGAATATCGGCGTGCCGCGGGCCGAGATGCAACAACGCGTACAGGACGCCATGTCCTTGACTGGCATCTCGCATCTGGCCGACCGCTCGCCTTATTCTTTATCCGGTGGACAACAACAACGCGTCGCCCTCACCTCGATCCTGGTCATGCAGCCGAAAGTGCTCGTCCTCGACGAACCGACCTCGCAAATGGACCCCATCGGCACCCGCGAAGTCTTCAGCACGATCCGCGCCATGGCAGAACAAGGCATGACCGTGATCCTGGTGGAACACAAAGTGGAATGGATCGCAAACTTTGCCGACCGGGTCGTCGCATTGCATGAAGGTCAAATTCTGCTCGATGGCAAACCGCAAGAAGTGTTGACCTCTGACCTGTTATTGAACAAAGGCTTTGGAATTTCGCGGTACACATCGGTGGCGCGGCAGGCGAAAGAGCCGGGGCTGTGGAAGCGGGAGAAGTTGCCGGTAACGTTGGAAGAGGCCGTGCAAGGCTTCTCGCCAGAGGGAGGCAAAGCATGAACATCGAGATCTCCGATCTCACCTTCGCTTATCCCACCGGCGTGACCGCACTGCACGGCATCTCGTTGACGGTCCGAGCCGGTGAACAGGTGGCGATCGTAGGCCAGAACGGTGCCGGGAAAACGACTCTCGTGAAGCATCTGAATGGGTTACTGCGACCCACCTCCGGCTTGGTCCAGATCGGGGATTGGGAGACAAGCCAGGTTTCGGTGGCGCAGATGGCACGGCGGGTCGGCTACGTCTTTCAGAATCCCGATGAGCAGTTGTTCTCGAAGAACGTGGGTGTGGAGGTGGCCTTCGGGCCGAAAAATCTCGGGTATGCCAGTGAACAGGTTGGGGCGTTGGTCAAAGATGCGCTGGCGATGACAGAACTATCAGACAAGACGGAGACCAATCCGTACGACCTTTCTCCCACCTGGCGCAAGCTGGTTGCCATCGCTTCGGTCATTGCCATGGATACCCCCATCGTGATCTTCGATGAGCCCACCACCGGGCAGGATGCCGCCAACATCGCGCGCATCGCGCATGTGATCAGGGCCTTGCGTGAACGCGGCAAGACAGTTATCACCATTACGCACGATATCGATTTCTGTGCTGAGAATTTCGAACGGGTCATCGCCATGGCGCAGGGAAAGGTATTGCTCGATGGGCCCGCCAACGCCGTGCTCGGGCAGGAGCAGGCCCTGGCTTCCACCTATGTGGATCCTCCGCAATTGACCCGGCTCGGCAAGAAACTGGGGCTGGCGCAGACCGTACGCAATCAGGATGAATTCCTGGCAGCGCTGAAACAAAGGGCGGGGTGAATCCCGCCCTTATTTTTTATAGACCACCAGTTCATCGTAGCCCGAATCTGCGGCGAACTCACGCCGATGCACTTCGTTCTCGAAAGCGAGAATGACGATCTCAGCCGTAGTGTAGACTTTGCAGCCCGGCACCAGATGCCCGCCCACAGTCGCTCCGTCGCCATCCGAGATCGAGATGTGCAGATGCGAGCCATGCACCGAGACCAACCCCGTGATCGAGACGATCTCGAAATGCCCCTCGTAGTCTGTGTAGAAATCGCGGTTCGCCAGTCGCAATGTGGCATGCGTCAGGCTGCCCACCCCGCTGATGACGCAACCGGCTTCGATGCCCTGCGCCTGCACAAAGTCTTCGATTGCATTGAATAAGTCATGCCCGGGACGCAGGCGGAAGGTATAATTTTGCATGCACACCTCATTTTCTGTTTTCAGTTTTGCAAAGGGCTGACCCAACACGCTCATGTAAAATTGAAACCACCGGGAGCCTGTATGAGCAACCTCGATATCAAAGTATACAATAGCATTCAAGAGATCTCTCCCGCAGTCTGGGATGGCATTGCCGCCCGGCGCGGTTTTCAATCCCATCGCTGGTACGCCTTCGGCGAACGCGCCATGGCCGATTGCCCGCCCACCTACCTGCTCGCCTACGAAGGCGACCAACCTGTGGCTGGTGCGGCCTTTTTCAAGATTCATAATGAACCGCTGCCCCTGCCAAGTGTGGCCCGCCGCTTCATGTCTTCCATTCTCAAGAAGCGTCCGCTGCTGGTGTGCCGCTCCCCGCTGGCCGATACCTCGGCCCTGTTGCTGCCCGGCGAACCCCTGCGCGATGAAGCACTCACCGCCATCGGGCGTGCTGCCCAGGAACAGTTCAAAAAACAACGCTGTTCCTTTCTGGTCTTTGATTATCTGCTCACCGAGCAACTGAAATACCCCGGTTGGCCGCGCGGTTCGGAGCCCATCACCGTCTCTGAGCCCGGCACCTACATGCCCATGGAGTGGGCCAGTTTTGAAGAATATCTCGACTCTGGCAACAAAAAAGACCGCCAGCACTATAAGAAATCGATCAAGGAAGCGCAGGATAACGGCCTCGAACTTTCGCGCCACACCTCTGTTTCTGACGTGGACACCGCCCTGCAACTCATCAAGAACGTCTCCATCTGGCACGGCTCTGCCCCCAATCCGTGGACGCGCGGCCTGCTCGAAAACATCTCGATGGTCGATGGCACCTGGCTCGAGCTGCGTAAAGAGGGCAAACTCGTCGGCTGCGGCGCAGTGGTACGCGATAACCAGTTCCAACTTGCCACTGCCCTCGGCCTGGAAGACGATGTTCCCGGCGGATATTTCTTCCTGCTTTACGCCGCCCTGCAGGAGGCCTTCATCCACAATGTGCGTCTCGTCCGCTTTGGTACCGGCGCCTACGATGTCAAGCGCCGGCTCGGCTTCCATCTCGAAGACACCAACCACGCCATGGTTACTTTTGCAGGCTTCCCAGGCGGGGCTGCGCTCACGCCCGCCGATTAACCATGTACATCGGACTCCCACAAGCCGCCGCCACCCTGCTGACCATTGTCGCCTTCTACGCGATGGATTTCACTCTCATCCGCCGCTACGACAAAAAACGACAGGCCAGTGGAACCGGCCGCGCCTGGGACTTCACATTCTTCATTTTCATCCTCGTAACCATCCTCATCCTGCAGCCCATCCTGCTACCGCAACTAAGCCTGCGCCTCACCCAGTCCCTCGCCTGGCTCTTACAGCTCGCGGGACTATTGCTCATTATGTCTGCGCTGGCTCTGCACGTCTGGTCGCGCGTTCACTTGCGCCACTACTACGCCGAACGCGTGGAGGTGCAACCCGAGCATCAGGTCATCAACACCGGTCCGTATGCGCTGATGAAACACCCGGTCATCACCTCCTTCTTCGGCATCGCCGCCGGGCTTTTCCTGATCAACCCCGCACTCACCACGCTGGCCGCCCTGCTTTACACCCTCTGGGATTTCACCCGCGCCGCCCAACAAGAGGAAGACTTGCTCTCACGCACCCTGCCCGGCTATGCGGACTATGCGCGTCAGACTCCCCGCTTTCTGCCCCGCCTGCCGAGGAGCCGATGATTCCCTTCGAGCGTTTTCTCGAACTTCCTGCCGCAGAGATCGCCGAACAGGTCAAAGCCACCGGGCACAAGGTTTGCGTCTTCCCCGTTAACGGCACACGCCGCTGGTTCATGCTCGAGCATGCCGAAAAGATCCAGGGAGATTTCTTCGCCGCCTACATGGACGAAGCCATTCGCAACCACATTGCCCTTTGCCAGATGCTCTACACTCACGGCATCGAAACCATCCTGGCCCCGGTCTTTGGGCGTGAACTCATGAAACGCGGCGACGAATACACCCAACGTGTCGGCATCGAGGGTCTCGTCCGCACAGCCACCGATGAACGGTACCGCGCCTTCTTCCGCGAATGTAACGTCCGGGTGCGCTTCTACGGCGATTATCGTGACGTGCTCACCGGCACACCCTACGAATACGCGCTCAAATCGCTCTACGAAGCCACCGAAGCCACCAAAAACAATACCACCTTCCGCCTGTTCTTCGGCGTCTTTGCCGACGAAGTGACGCAGACCGTAGCCCGCCTCTCTGTGGAGCATTACCTCGTCAACGGCTCCATCCCCGATGAAAAGACCCTCATCCACAAATACTATGGCGAAGATGTACCGCCTGTCAGTCTGTTCATTGGTTTTGATAAATTCACCGTCTTCGATATGCCCCTGCTCGCCACGGGCGAAGAGGATTTGTATTTCTCCATCAGCCCCTCGCCTTATATGACCGAACGCCAGCTCCGCGCAATTCTCTACGATCATATCTATGTGCGGCGCGTGCCCGAACCGGATTACACCCAACTGCCGCCGCACGAACTGGAGCAACTCCGCGCCTATTACCGTTCGCAAAAGGACTTTGCCTTCGGCGTGGGCAGGCTCAAGTCGAATCTGTGGTTTCCGGAACCGGGAGGCGCCCGGTGACCGATATCATCACGCAGCTCATCAACGAGATCGGTCCTGGCCACATGGCCAGCACAGCCTACGATACCGCCTGGGCGGCCCGGCTTGGCGAGATCGATTGGTCCATCAGCAGCCAGGCGATTTCCTGGCTGGCAGAAAATCAATTAGCTGATGGCTCATGGGGCGCCCCAGCGCCCATGTACTACCATGACCGCGTCCTTTGCACGCTGGCGGCGATGATCGCACTCTCAGTGCGCGGACGGCGCGGACAGGATAAGAACCAGATCGAAAGAGGCCGCCAAGCCCTCGAACGGATCGTGGGAGGCGCCACACAGGGGCTCCAGGCCGATTCAAATGGAGCAACTGTCGGCTTTGAAATGATCGCCCCCATCCTGACCGAAGAGGCCGAAAAGCTGGGCATCATCAAGAATCAAGGCAACCGCATCCTGGGGCGGTTGTCCAAATTACGTGCCAAAAAACTTTCATACCTGCAGGGCAAAATGATCTCGCGCCATGTGACCATGGCCTTCTCGGCTGAAATGGCCGGCACCGATGGTCAGCACATGCTCGACATCGCGAACCTGCAGGAGACCAATGGTTCGGTCGGTGTCAGCCCATCGGCCTCCGCATATTTCGCCACATACATTAAAAAAGGGGATGGGGCCGCGCTGAATTATTTGCGCAACACGCTCAAACCCGATGGCGGCCTGCCGAACGTGGCTCCGTTCGATGTCTTTGAGATCGGTTGGGCCTTGTGGAATTTGAGCCTGATTCCCGGCCTGGTGGGAGCCAGGCAAGTACAATCCAAACTCAAGCCGCACCTCGAATTTCTGTCCAACGCATGGCAGCCAAAGAGCGGGGTTGGGTTTGCAGCCGGGTACACGGTCAAAGACAGCGACGATACCGGGCTGGTCTACGAAACGCTCCTGCGCTATGGCATCGAAAAGGACCTGGCCAGCGTGCTGCTCTACGAAGAAAAGGATCACTTCCGGTGTTTTGATCTGGAAGCCAACCCCTCCATCAGCGCCAACATTCATGTGCTCAGCGCGCTCAAACAAGCCGGGTTAAGCGCCAAGAACTCATCGGTGCAAAAGATCATCCAGTTCCTGCGCAAAAGCCGGGGCGAGAATCCCTTCTGGCTTGATAAATGGCATTCATCGCCATATTACGCCACGGCCCATGCCGTCATTGCCTGTGCCGGGCTGGCCAACGATGTGGTTGCAGAGTCGGTTCAGTGGCTGCTGCGCTCACAAAATTCCAACGGCTCCTGGGGCATCTATCTGGCCACCGCCGAAGAGACCGCCTACGCCATGCAAGCCCTATGGGTTTGGAATGAACAGGTGGCCCGTATCCCCAAGCCTGTATTCAAGAACGGGGCGCGCTGGCTCAAAGAACATCTCAACACGCCCTACCCTCCGCTGTGGATCGGCAAATGCCTCTATAGCCCCAACCTGGTCATCCGCTCGGCAATCATTTGCGCCCTCGCGCTGGCTCAATAAACCATGCAACGTTTTTTCAACTCCCTGCTCAATGTCCAGGTGCCAGACCCAGACGACGCCCGCCGCCGCCGGGTGCTGAATATCCTGTTGCTGGGCACCCTGCTGGCCACGGTCATCGGCTTTGTTGCGATTGTGCTTAGTTCGGCCTTCTCCAACGAGCTAAGCAGCCCCGAGACCCAACTCCTGCTGGGAGGCACCATCGCCGCCACGTTCGGCATCCTCGGCATTTACCAGGTGAACAAACGCTGGTCCGGAAGTTGGGCCGCCCTGCTGTTCCTCCTGCTGCTCACACTGCTCTTCACCTTTACCGATTCGCCTGACCAACTCTCCAACGGACGTTCGCTCTTCATCTTCACCCTGCCCATTGCCGTCTCCAGTTTGATCCTGCTCCCCGAGGCCAGTTTCTTATTTGCGTTCATCGGCAGCGGGATCGTCGCCGGGCTGGCCACGTCCATTGGGCAGCCGGTCAATTTTTTCGCGATCATCGGCTTCTTCATGCTGGCGCTGGTCTCCTGGCTTTCGGCGCGCAGCCTTGAAACCGCCCTCAAAGACCTGCGGGCCATCAATGCCAACCTCGACGAAGAGGTCAACGACCGCACCCGCGCGCTCACCGCCTCGCTCGACCGGGAACGCATCGAAGCCGGGCGCAGCCAGGCCATCCTCAACTCCATCGCCGACGGCGTGATCGTGTTCGATAAGAAATGGAACGCCATCATGGCCAACCCGGCCGTCAAGGGCATGCTCGAAATCCCGCTGGAACTCATCGTCAACAAGAACTTCCGCGAACTGATCGAACATCCACGGCTGGCCACACACAGCCGCCCCCTGCTCAACGCCATGATCGATCACGACACCCAGCCCATCGGCTTCCGGATCGGCTGGGGCGAGAAGACCCTCTCGGTCAGCGCGGCCCAGGTCTACAACTCACGCGGCGAGAATATTGGCACCGTGACGGTCTTCCGCGATTTCACCCGCGAAGCCGAAGTGGAAAAACTCAAGAGCACCTTCGTAGCCATCGTTTCGCACGAATTGCGCACCCCACTGAACGCCATCCTGGGCTATGCTGAAATGTTCAAAGAAGCGGTTTACGGGCCCATGAACGACAAACAGGTCAACATGGCCGACCGCATCATGAAGAACACCCAGCGCCTGCTCGGCCTCATCAACGACCTGCTCGACCAGGCCCAAATGGAGGCAGGCAAACTCACCATCCACAATGCCCCCCTCCGCCCCGCCGACCTGCTCGACACGCTGCACGGCCTGTTGGATAAAAGCGCCTCAGACAAACGCCTGAGGCTGACCAGCGAGATCGACGATGACCTCCCCGAAACCCTGCTCGGCGATTCAGCCCGCTTACAACAGATCCTCGTCAACCTCGTGACCAACGCCATCAAATTCACAGACCAGGGCGAGATCCTCGTCCGTTTCGTGCGCAGCGACGACGCCCGATGGGGCATTGAAGTGGAAGACACCGGTCGGGGCATCCCTGAGACCGAACTGCCTTTTATCTTTGAAACCTTCCGGCAGGTGGAAGGCACAGCCACGCGCACACAGGGTGGTTTTGGGTTGGGACTATCCATCGTCAAACAACTGGTCACATTGATGAGTGGCGAGATCAAAGTCACCAGCAGCCTCAACACAGGCACGCGCTTTTCGATCGACCTGCCGCTGGTCATTCCCTAGGCTGACATAGGAGCTGTGTTATGGATAAAAATTTTGCACTCGTCATCGAAGACGATATGGACCTGGCCGATATTTTCGTCACCGCCCTGCAAAATGCCGGGTATGAGGTGGACCATGCCGCCAACGGAAGGATCGCCCTCGAAAAACTGCAGGGCGAACGCGTCCCGGGCATCATTCTGCTCGATATGCATCTTCCCCACATCTCCGGCGGCGACCTCCTGACCGGCACCATCAAGGCTGACGAGCGCTACACCAGGACCACAGTCATTATCACCACTGCTGACGCCCGCATGGGCGATATGTACGGCGATCAGGTTGACTTTGTGCTGATCAAGCCCATCTCGTTCATCCAATTACGCGATATCACCGCGCGGTTGAAAGCCAAATAAGCAACAAAAACTCCGGCAGAACCGGAGTTTTTGTTGTAGCATCGTATAAGTCACAGGCTTACCGAACCGATCAATCGTAATACACGTAACAATAAAATTCCACGCCTGCCGGGGTCTTTACAGTGACCGGGTAACTCGTATCAACCAGTTCGTACTTGTCCAATGAGCTATCAAGGCGGGAAAAGACCTGTGCCGCCGTATACCGCGAGAAGTGAAAGCCCTGCCACGGAATAACACGTTCGTCCACGGTGTCGAAGTAGCGCTTGCAGAACAGCGCTGCCCCCACCTTTTCACGCACGGTGGTGGGCAGGGCCTGGTTTTCATAGGCACGCGCCAATGCGGGCACAGCGTCGTCTGACAAGTCTAGAAAGTATTGCGCGTCCAGTTCCACGCGCCCCTCGGTGAGCGTCTTATCATCACCCGCAGTGCGAAGTTCACGCTGCACATTCTGGTTCACGATGAATGCGTCCACGTTGAGCAGGCTGAGCGAGACGGCAAAACCCAACATAGCCAGGATCATCGCCAGCCCTGCCATGCGTTCGCGGCGCGTGAACTCCAGCGCCACCACCGTCACCAGCAACAACGCCAGCCACAGCATGAACACATGCGTATATGTCCGCAGACGCGAGAAGCCGTAGGCATTCTCGTACAACATCAGGCGCTGGAAGGCCGAGACAAGCATCACCAATACGAGACCCACCAGCACCACCCCCAGCGTTGAGAACGTACGGCGTTGCGTATCCGTTTCGCGGCGGGTGATGGCGCCCAGCCCCAATAACAGCAGCAGGCTGAAAAATGCCACCGCCACCAATTCACCAAAACCGCGCCGGGCATATTCGGAATAAGTGTATCCCTCGAGGTTGATATTTGCCTGCCCGCCAAAAAAATACTGGAACTGGATGGCCACGAACAACGCAAACAGGATCACCACGCTACCCAACACAATGGTCGCTTCGGTGAAGCCAAGGAATGGCGCAAAGCGCGGCTTTTCCTCCGGCGCCCAGTCGGATTTTTGAGCGGCGTGCAAAAAGGTCCCTGCAAAAGCATAGGCAAAGATCAGGATGTAGACGAGCCGGAAGATGTATTCGGGCAGGTTTTCCAGCCGGAACAATTCGACCAGTTTTTGCACCCGGTCTGCAAAGATGGCATCGGCGGAGGAAAGGAGCGAAGCAAAGATGGCGATCACTGGTAAAGCGATGACAATGCCGCGCAGCACGGCCCACACTGCGGATGGCCCCCGCTTCTCACCCACCGCGGCCTGCTCCTTTTTCACATCGGCCATGAATCCCAGCGGACGCACAATCATGCTGCCGACGAGCGAGAGGAAGCCCACCAGATGATCTGTCAGTCCGAACTTCAACCAGTGCCCGCCAAGATAAGAGATGGCGAACACACCAAGGCCGAACAATGTGCCTGCCACCAGCAGGAATACGGTCAGCGGTTCCTGGCGAAAGAAGGTCATGGATGAAAGGAAGAGGATCGGGAGCAGCAGCAGGCCTGCCCGTGGACTGAAGCGCAGCCCGTCGGCTTGCAACAGGTAGAGGCCGGTGACAAGGGTGAGGCCGGTGAAGAGGAAAAAGTTGATCCCGGCGGGCTTGTCCCAAAATAGAAAATCGAACGACCAGCCGAGCAAAATAACGAGCAACCAAAAACGATTGGGGTTGGCTTTCATGCAGTTCTCCTTGATGGGTTTCGCACAAGCATAGCGGGTGAAGGCTTGCGGAGGCTCTCAAAAGGTATCAGATTTCTGCAAAATCGGGATTACAGTTCGATGAGAACCCGATTTCAGGCTATTGACATCCGAATTGAAGTATGACATACTTTTGTCATTGTTCGGGGGCAAGTCAATTCAGTTGCCATCCTTATGAAAGGAGGAGGTGATGTCTATTATGGATAGTAGTATCAAACCCAGCGCTGTGGCATCCCTCCTCAAGTAAGATTAAGGAAGCCACAGCGCGCACAGGAGCCGTCCAGCAATGGGCGGCTCCCTGTGTTTTAAGCATTGCTTGCGGCGGCAGGTATAACCCCATATAATGTCAGCAATGGAACAGACCTCTCCCCTCTCATTGTCACAACGTTTGGCGCGTTTATTGATACCGGTAGCCTTTTTACTGGTGCTTGGTTTTTGGTTCTATAATGCGCCCCCGGGGCTGCTCGGCAAGGCCGATTCGATCGGGTATGCCGTCTGCCATCGCATCGATGAACGCTCCTTCCACCTGGCCGGGCGGCAACTGCCATTGTGCGCGCGCTGTACTGGCGAGTTCTATGCCGCGGCGGTGGGGCTGATCTTTTTTGCCCTCACCAGCGGCAAACAGGCTGGGATGCCCGGCTGGAAACTGGGCGCACCACTGGTCTTTTTTCTGCTGGCCTTCGGTATTGATGGCTCAAACTCGTATCTATATCTCATCAAGCAAACATCGCCGGGTGCCTTGAGCAACATCCCCAATCTGTATATTCCGAACAACACCTTGCGCCTGTTCACAGGTTCAGGCATGGGCCTGGCGCTGGCGGCGGTCATCTTCCCGGCTTTCAATCAAAGTGCGTGGAAGACCTATGACCCCACCCCAGCGCTCACATGGAAAAAGCTGGCTGCGCTCATTGGGCTCATCCTGCTCATCAATCTGCTAATACTGACAGAAAGCCCCATTGTGTTGTTGCCCATCGCCTTTCTCAGCGTGGCGGGTGTGCTGGCCCTGCTCATCTGCGTTTTCAGCATGGCCTGGGTGCTCATCATGCGCGAAGAGAATGCCTTTGACCGACTCCCACAGATGTGGCTGCCCTTGCTCGCAGGGACGACCCTGGCCTTCCTGCTCATCACCGCGATCGACCTGCTGCGCCTCGCCCTCACCGGAACCTGGGGAGGCTTTCCCCTGGGCTGATTTTTCGCTGATGCTTTTCTTTGCAGCCAGGTAAATCATTTTAGAAGGAGTTTTACTTATGGAATTACTCACCGGAATTTTCACGGCTTTTGGGCTTTCAGCCAGTGCTGGCTTGAACGCCTACATTCCGCTGCTGATCGTCGGCCTGCTCGCCCGCTACACCGACCTGCTCCAACTCAGCAAACCCTGGGATACCCTGGCCAACCCGTGGATCATCCTATTGTTGTGCGCGCTGGTCATCATTGAAATGCTGGCGGATAAAGTCCCCGCCGTCAACCACATCAATGACTTGATCCAGACCCTCATCCGCCCGACGGCCGGTGCGATCGCGTTCGCCGCCAGCGCCAATGTCGTCACCGACGTCAGCCCGGTGCTGGCAATGGGCGCTGGCCTGCTCGTAGCCGGGACGGTGCATGTGGCGAAAGCCGGGGTGCTGAGGCCCATTGTCACGGCTACCACGGGCGGCACTGCCAACACGCCGGTCTCGATCGCCGAGGATGTCACATCCACGCTGTTGTCACTGATCTCGATCATCATCCCGATCCTGGTCGGGACGCTGATCATTGTAGCAGCCGCCTTCCTGTTCTACTGGCTTTACCGCCGGTCTGAGCGCCAAACTACCTGATATAATGCGCTCAGTTATTCATCTTATTTCACAATAGGAGAGAAATCATGAACGAAATGCCCCCCACCGCCGATCAGCCCAAGAAGAACAATACCACCATGATCATTGCCATCGTGGCCGTGGTCTTGTTGTGTTGTTGCTGCGCCACCATTGGCCTGCTCTGGCAGTACGGTGACGCCATCATGCAGAATCTCGGCTAATCATCTTTCATCCCCAACAACAAACCTCCGGTCACACCGGAGGTTTGTTGTTTAAGAAGTGCCTCTTCAAATCCGCAAGACCTTGCAGGGCATTGTGCTGCAATTCGGGGGAGAGCTTCAAGGCTTCAAATTCGTCTTCATCCAACACGGTCTGTTTACCATCTGCGGCCACCCACAGATCGAGAGCCAGGTCCACATATGAGACAAGGCCAGGTTCGAGTACTGCCGGTTTGCCGATATTGCAATACCAACCTTTGAGCTGTCCATCATCGCGGTCATAGATCTCGAAGATGTTGTACCAACGGTCGGCGTGGAAGGTCTCAACGAAGCGGTCGTTCTCTTTGAGCACAATATCCATGAAAGGCGTATCAGGACGGTTGAAGAACGCTTCGAGGGTCACGTACGTCTCTGCCTGCTGCAGAACCACGCCATCGTATTGCCAGGTCACTTCTTCTTTGAGGTTCTTTTTCTGAACGATGATCTTCATGATGCAAGACATTCTACCTTAACCGGTACGGAGATCTGCCGCCCAAGTGCAGGGGCTGCTTTCAAATAAACGTACAGTCCATTCTCCAACGTGACCTTGTAGCGATCCTGCTGGAAGATGATATCGGCCACTTTCCCCGAGATGACATTCGCCTCTCCCTTGACCTCCCGCGGGCGTGCCAGCAAATGAACTGTTTCTCCCATTGAGTGTTTATGCGGGCAAGTTACAACAAAGTCACCATATTGACTTTCCATAACCCATTTTCCATCTTTTCTCTTTTTTCTGTTTTTAGCCTCAATCACATTTCCCAAGCCTAAAAACTCTGCCACGTAACTTGATTGGGGGTTGGCCGACACATCAGCGGGCGTGCCTTCGCAAACAATCCTGCCTGCGTGAAGGATCAAGATGCGGTCAGCGATAGCGAAGGCTTCTTCCTGGTCGTGAGTGACATAGATCGCGGGAATTTTGGTCCGGTGGAGGATGGTCCGCAGTTCGTTTAGGAGCGACTCTTTGAGTTTCTTATCGAGGGCGCCAAGGGGCTCATCGAACATGAGTAGGCGGGGTTCAATGGCCAGGGCGCGGGCGAGGGCCACGCGTTGTTGCTCTCCGCCTGAGAGGTCGGTGACCTTTCGGTTGCCAAATCCTTGAAGATTGACCAACTCCAACATGTTGCCTACGCGCAAATCAATTTCGGCCTGTCCCTTACGGCGCATCTTCAACCCGAAGCCTACATTGTCGTTGACGCTGAGGTGAGGAAAAAGCGAATAGTCTTGAAAGACCAGGCCAAAGTCACGGAGGTGAGGCGGGATGAGCGTGAGGTCAAGTCCGTTGAAGGAGATGAGTCCCGAGTCAGGGGCTTCGAGTCCGGCGATCATCCGCAAGAGGGTGGACTTGCCGCTGCCCGATGCGCCAAGCAGGCAGATGGTCTCCCCCTCCGCGACGGTGAGGGAAATATCGGTGAGCAGGGTTTGACCTTCGTAGGCTTTGTGGATGTGTTGCAGTTGCAGCATTAGAAGTCTCGTGATTCAGGCAGGCGGAATTTTTCGATGAGCAGGATGCTGATGACGGTGATAAGCATGAGAATGGTTGCCATGGCCATGGCTTGACCATAATTGAGTCCGCCGGGTTGGGAGAGGAAGCGCTCGATGGCAACAGGGATGGTCGGGTAATCGGGACGAGCGATGAGGAGCGTGGCGCCGAACTCGCCAAGCGAGATGGTGAAGGCAAAGGTGGCAGCGGCCAAAGTTGCGCGGCGCAGAATGGGGAGATCGATGGTCTTCCAGACTTCGAGGGGTGAGGCGCCCAGAGTGGAGGCGGCTTGACGAAGGCGTTGTGGAACAGAGGCGATGGCGGGTTGCAGAGTGCGAATAACGAAAGGCAGAGCAACGAGGGTATGCGCGAAAGGCACGATGAGTGGCGAGGTTAACCACCTGCCAAAAGTGAGGAGAAATCCCAACCCAAGCATCACTGCCGATGAGCCAAGAGGGAGCATGATGAGCGGGTCGAGGACTTTTTCGAGGGCCGTTGGTTTGGCGAGAGCGAAGGCGGCGGGGAAGCCAATGAGCAGTGAAAGAATCGTCGTGGCCGAGGCAAAGGCGAGTGAGTTGAAAATGGCTTGAACGGGGGGAACATAGAAGACCGAGTTGCGGCGGTTGATGAAAAGTTCCCTGTAGTAATCGGCGGTAAAGCCATATTGGACTTCGCCGCGCTGGGCGCGGTCAGGTTCGAGACGGGTGAGGGAGCGAATAGGAAGAGAGGCGAGAGGTAGAAGGAAGAAAGATGAAAGAAAAAAGAGGAAGGCAGCAATGATGAGTTTCTGCTGGAGGGTTTGGGGTTTGGTGGGTGTGGAACGTGGTTGAAGTGGGTAGGAGTTGCGAGTTGAGAGTAGAGAATAAAGAATAGAGAAGATGATGGTGAAGAAGAGTTGAATGATAGCCAGCAGAGCGGCAAGAGGCAGATTGAGGAATTTAACGGCTTGCAAGTAGATCTCCACTTCGAGGGTGGCGAGTTGAGATCGGCCGAGGAGAAGAATTACGCCGAAGGAGGTGAAGTCGAAGAGAAAGACGAGGAGTGAGGCGGCAAGGATGGCAGGACGAAGAAGCGGCAGGGTGACATGAGTCCAGGTGCGGAGTGAGTCTGCGCCGAGGGAGCGGGCGGTCTGTTCGAGTTTGGGGTCGAGGCTGGAGAGGGCGGCCCCTACGATGCGGATAACGATGGTGGTGTTGTAGAAGGTGTGGGCTAATAAGATAAGGAGGAATGGGGAAGGTTGGAGAAGGAAAGAAGAAAAAGGAAAGAGGAAATTGGATGATTGAAAAATTGCGTTGAGGGAATTGAATAGAGAGTTGAAAGCGGCAGCAACTACGACGGTGGGCAGGAGAAAGGGAACAGAAGTGAGGGCACGGATGAGAGATTTGCCAGGGAAGTCATAACGCGCAAACAAGGCCGCTGACGGAAGACCGATGAGCAAGGTGAGGACGGTGGAGGCAGCAGCCTGATAGAAGGTAAACAGTAGTTGGTGAGTGGCAATTTGGATGTTTTGGACCGTGAGGGTTGCAGGCAAGAAGGTAATGGAAAAGATTTTGGCGAGAGGCGTGAAAAAGAAAAGAGCGAGAAAGGC
>CAZJMZ010000022.1:0-21427 GCA_964547115.1 uncultured Anaerolinea sp.
GGCATGATCATGACCCGCCGCGGGCATCGTTACAAGGCCTCGCGCGGCATGGCCTCACTGGGCGCGAACATCGATCGCAATAAAAAAGAGGGCAACGACCTGACCAAGGAAGACGTGGAAGAGTACGTGGCCGAGGGCGTCGAGGCGGCGGTTCCGTATCGCGGCAAGGCACGTGAGGTATTGCGTCAGCTGGTTGGCGGGTTACAATCAGGCATGAGCTACAGCGGCGTATATTCGATCGAAGAATTGCAAGAGAAAGCCATCTTCGTGCGCATGACCGGTGCCGGGTTGAAAGAGTCTGGCCCGCATGATGTGGAAGTGATCGGGTAGTTATACGGTGGTCGAGCGCAAGCAGTCGAGACCGCTGCTAACAAGTAAATAGTAAATTACAAGTTGTGGTCTCGATACGACACACGCTAGCGCGCGTGTCTACTCGACCACCAAGTTATAAAGGAGATAACATGACGAACTGGCATGAACGCGACAAGAAACAACTGCACCCGGTGTATCACCCGAAATCGCATGCAAATGCGCTGGTGATCGAACGCGGCGAAGGCGTGTGGCTGTATACCGCCGACGGGCAAAAGATCCTGGATGGCATGGCTGGGTTATGGAACGTCAACGTGGGTTACGGACGGGAAGAGTTGGCAAAGGCCGCCTACGACCAGATGAAGACGATGGCGTTTACGTCCAATTTTTCGGGCATGACGAACCTGCCGTCCATTCAACTGGCTGAAAAACTGGCTGGTTTTGCGTATGCAGGTTTGAATACCACCTTCTTCACCTCCGGTGGTTCTGAAGCGAATGACTCGGCCTTCAAAACCGCGCGTTACTACTGGAAGCGCAAGGGCAAGCCGACCAAATACAAGGTCATTGCCCGCAAGGGTTCGTATCACGGCGTGACGCTTTCGGCCACCTTTGCCACCGGGTTGGAAAAATATCACACGATGTTTGGCCCTTCGCCGGAAGGTTTCGTCCACATCCCTGCGCCGAATCCCTATCGCTATGACGGCAATATCAAAGACGGCGAAACCGTTGGTCAGGCTGCGGCCCGCGCACTCGAAGAAGCGATCCTGCGCGAAGGCGCCGATACGGTGGCGGCGTTCATTGCCGAGCCGGTGATGGGCGTGGGTGGCGTGGTGGTCCCGCCTGCCGATTACTTCCCGCTGGTGCGGGCGATCTGTGACAAATACGAAGTGCTGTTCATTGCGGATGAGGTTATCACTGGCTTTGGTCGCACCGGGGAGTGGTTTGCCCTCAAACACTGGAACGTGAAGCCCGACATTCTTTCGTTCGCCAAAGCCATCACGAGTGGGTACGCCCAATTGGGCGGCATCCAGATCTCGGACGAGATCCGCGAGACGATCGAATCGGCAGCGGAGAGTGAAGCGTACATGCACGGGTATACGTACTCCGGTCATGCGATGGCGTGCGCGGTCGGTTTGAAGAATCTCGAACTAATGGAAAAAGATAACTATCCCGCCCGCGCCAAAGAATTGGGCCAGCGCCTTTTCGAAGGCCTGCAAGCGCTCAAGGAGTTTGGCTTCGTGGGAGATGTGCGCGGACTCGGCCTGGTGTGTGGGGTGGAGATCGTCTCAGACAAAGAGGCGAAAACTGCCGACCCGGCCATGACAATGAAGATCTTCAAAGCCGCCCAGGAACGCGGGTTGCGGTCCCGCCCATTAGGCAATACGTTGGCCTTCTCGCCCCCGCTCTCCATCAACGAAGACGAAGTGGATGAGATCGTCAAACGCCTCGGCGCAGCCATGGATAGCGTAACGCATTAGGAATCACTTGATCATCGCTTGAGGTTGGTCTGTTTCACCAGCCACTTCAAGCGATGATCGTTCATATTCAAATCGTAAATCGAATGTCTGTCTATCTTCACGATATTCCCCTCGCTCAAGCCCAGGCGCGTTTAAAACAAGCTTTGGAGGAAGCGCAACTTTGGCGTGTGCTGGGTCCCGAAACCATTCCCCTCGATGAAAACGCCCTAGGCCGGGTGACGGCTGAGCCGGTGTGGGCCAGAGTCTCATCACCGCATTATCACGCCTCGGCCATGGATGGGTTTGCGGTCCGGGCGGAAGATACGAATGGCGCGCAACCCGCTGCGCCGGTGCAATTGCTGGTGCTTGGCGAGCCAGCAGTTCGGGCTCAGTATGTGGATACTGGTGACCCGTTGCCCGCTTGGGCGAATGCAGTGATCCCCATCGAGAACGTGGAATCGTTGGATGCGAATGGCCAGGTCACCTCGGCCATTCGCCAACCCGCGACCATCAGGATCAGGGCCGCTGTGGCACCGTGGAGTCATGTCCGCCCGTTGGGTGAGGATATTGTTGCCACACAACTGGTTCTCCCGGCTGGGCATATTCTCAAGCCAGCCGATCTGGGAGCTGTGGCTGCCTCGGGGCATCAAACAATTCAAGTTGCCCGAAAGCCCAAAGTGGCCATTCTGCCCACCGGCACCGAACTTGTACCCATCGGGAGTCCGCTGAAGGCGGGCGATATTCTCGAATATAACTCGCTGGTCCTGGCGGCCAAGGTCAAAGAAATGGGCGGCGAACCGACGCGCTACCCCATCACCAAAGATGACTTTGGCCTGATCTGCGCGCGTGTGCAGGAAGCTGCCCGGGAACATGACCTGGTTTTACTGAATGCCGGTTCTTCCGCTGGGGCGGAGGATTTCTCGGCGGGCGTAGTAGAAAAACTTGGAAGCCTGTTGGTGCATGGGGTGGCTGTTCGTCCGGGGCATCCGGTGATTCTCGGACTCGTCAATCGTCTGGCGTCAACTGACCATCATGAGTCTCATGACCAGAACTCTGATCCAGCGAACTGGATACCGATCATCGGCGTGCCTGGCTATCCCGTTTCTGCCGCGCTGACCATCGATATTTTCGTCGAGCCACTCATGGCACAGTGGCTGGGGCGCAGAGTTCTTGAATTACCCACCACCACTGCCACACTCACACGCAAGCTGGTCTCCCCAGCCGGGGATGATGATTTTGTGCGGGTTGTGGTTGGCAAGGTGGGAGAGAAACTGTTGGCAGCGCCTTTATCACGGGGAGCCGGTGTCATTACCTCCCTGGTACAGGCCGATGGCCTGGCGTTGATACCCAGCGGTGTGCAAGGCATGGAAGCTGGCGAACAAGTCCAGGTGCGTTTGTATCGCAGTCAGCGCGAGATCGAAAAAACGATCCTGGCCATCGGCTCGCACGACCTGACGCTCGACCTCATGTCACAGTTTCTGGCGGTGCATGGTCGCAGGCTGGCTTCTGCCAATGTAGGCTCACAGGGTGGGTTGGTGGCATTGCGGCGCGGCGAGGCGCACCTGGCTGGCTCACATCTTTTGAATCCTGATACCGGCGAATACAACATTTCGTACATCCGCCAATATATGCCGAACATACCGGTTAAAGTGGTGGCGTTGGTGGGGCGTGAGCAGGGGTTGATCGTGAGGCGGGGCAACCCCAAGGGCCTCAAAAGTTTGGGAGACCTCGTCAGCTCTACTGTGAGTCAGAAGCGCGTGCAATTCGTCAACCGCCAGCGTGGTGCAGGCACGCGCGTTCTATTGGACTATCACTTGAAGTCAATGGGGATATCGCCTGAAGCCATCGAAGGCTATTATCAAGAAGAATATACTCATCTTGGGGTTGCAGCCGCGGTGGCTTCGGGTCGCGCAGATTGTGGTCTTGGGATCGCTGCTGCTGCCCAAGCCCTGGATCTGGATTTTGTACCGCTATTTCAGGAGCGCTATGATCTGGTGATTCCGAAACGATTTGCAGAAGATGACCTGCTCGCGCCTCTCTTCTCCCTTTTGGCTGATGCAACATTCCGAAACGCCGTCTCCCAGCTGACAGGATATGATGTGTCTGTAATGGGCAATGTGATTCTGACTGATTGACAAAACCGTACAGATATAGATCTTTGTTGAAGCTTGTGGCCGTTGTATGGTTCGCCAGTCAGGCGGACCATTTTTGTTCATTGCCTTGCAGGGTTGCAATGTGTGAGATGCTCCACTTCTCGTTATAATGCGCACGGAGGTTCTGTGATGAAGAGATCATTTTTGTTGCTGGGTATGTTGCTGTTATTGCTTGCGGCTTGTGGTGGCGAAGATGCTGCCAGTAATGACGCTGGCGTCTTGGAACCGGTGCCGACGGAATATGCCGGGGTGACGAATCCTTATGGTTCTGAAGCGCTCACAGAGGGCGGCAAGTTGTTCGAGTCGTTTTGCGTTTCGTGTCACGGCAAGTATGGTCATGGTGATGGGGTGGCGGGTGCTTCATTGGACCCCAAACCTAAAAATCTGGCAGAATTGCAGGCGCAAGTGACCGATGATTATCTGTTCTGGCGCATCAGCACCGGCAAGCCGGGTACCTCCATGGTGGCGTGGAACGGTATTCTGACCGAGGACCAGATCTGGCAGATCGTGGTTTACATTCGGGCTTTGAAATAGGTGTGGTGTTTTAAAGATGTCAGGGCGCACTCCCGCAGAACATTTCTGCGGGAGTTTTTCCATCACTACTTGGTAGGATCTGGCGTGTTGTTGATGACAGTCACAGGAGTATAATGGGGCGAAAACCAAAGGACATTCGCATGCCGCTCTCTGCCGGACTCCCTGCCCCTGATTTTGAAATGCTCGATGACACCAACACCCTGCGCAAACTTTCAGAGTTTCGTGGAAAAAACGTGGTGCTATATTTTTACCCGGCTGACGATACGCCCGGATGTACCAAGGAAGCCTGTAACTTCAGGGACGATTACTCCGCATACGAACGAGCCAATGTCGTGATCTTGGGTGTCAGTCCTGACGATGTCAAGTCGCATGTGAAATTCAAGCAGAAGTTTCAGATCCCCTTTCCCTTGTTGGTGGATGAAGGCCATAAGGTGTGTGATGTGTATGGGGTTTGGGGTCCCAAGAAATTTCTTGGTCGTTCTTACGAAGGGGTGTTACGAACGACTTTTCTGATTAATGGTAACGGGGAAATCATCAAGGTGTTTGAGAATGTACGACCTGCTGAACATAGCGGCGAAGTGCTTTCTGCGCTGGGTGTTTCTGGATAAGACCAGTCCGATTTTGCGTTAAGAAACATGATTTTCTGCATGTGAAATTTGTGACAAATGCAGGAAAGTTTGGTAAAATTCGGCGGTTGTATCAGGGCTATGCCCACGTTTGATTTCGTTTCAGGAGAAACAACATATGCGACATTTTGTGATCGTGGGAATTTTGGTCATCCTGGTGGCTTTTCTCACCCATGCCGGGTTGGTCCACCAAAATCTCATGCCGGTGGAAGCAAGCACGCAGGCCACCTATATTGATTGGATGTGGGACCTGCAAGTCATTGCCATGTCTTTCCTGTTCGCCTTGATCGTCGTCCCAATGATCTACAGTCTTGTGGTCTTCCGGCGTAAAAAAGGTGACAACACCGACGCCCAGCATATTGAAGGTAACACCAATCTCGAAATCGCCTGGACAGCCATCCCATTGTTTGTAGTGGTGATATTCTCCTATTTGGGCGCTGGTAATCTGGCTGACACCCTGCGTCCCTCGCCGAATGAATTGGTGGTCAAAGTGACCGGTTTCCAGTGGGGATGGCGCTTTGAATATCCTGATTATGGGATCATCACAACCGAAATGTATGTGCCGGTCAACCAGCCCATTCATCTTAAGATGGAATCGACCGACGTTATCCATTCATTTTGGGTGCCGGAATTCCGCGTCAAACAGGACCTGGTGCCTGGGCGCGTGACCGATTTGCGGATTACCCCCTCCTTGACCGGAAATTACAAAGTCCGCTGTGCGGAATTGTGCGGCACCTCGCACTATGCCATGGAACAACCGGTCATCGTAGTGGATGCCAATACCTTCACGGCTTGGGTGGCCCAGCAACAGGAAGTAGCTGCGCAATTAGCCGCCACCCCCGAAGGTCGCGGTCAGAAAATCTATGAAACCTTCTGCAAGGCCTGTCACTCCATCAATGGCAGTGCTGGTAACGGCCCTACTTGGCGTGGATTGTATGGCTCTGATGTCGAGTTTGTTGATGGCACCACGGGCGTGGCTGATGATGCCTATATCATCGAGTCCATTCAGAATCCGAGCGCCAAGGTGGTGGCCGGGTACCCGCCCATGAACTTTAATTATGAAGCGGCGGGCATCACCGTCGAGCAGTTGAACGACATTCTGGCTTATATTAAGACGCTGAAATAATTGGCGGAGGATACGTAATGATGAAAACGAAATCAGTTGGCGGCGGTCTGCTGTTCCTGTTGGTCGCCGGGGTGATTGGCTACGGTATCGGGCTGGGACTCGAGATCTTGATCACGGGCACGCCCAAGTTGGCGGGGGCGATCCCCTCCGCCTTTACGTTGTTGTTTGCCTTCACCGCATTTTTCTTCGGTGTGTATGGCTATCGCGGCATTACGCGTGGTCTGGTTTGGCAGGTGACCGGCACAGTCTTCGGCGGCCTGCTCGTGACCGGCATCCGCTTTTTGGCTGGCATGCGCGGCGCGGACTTGTTCGGCGCCTTCTTCTTCAGTGAGCCGGCCTGGGTGGTTGGCGGCTTCGTCGGTGTATTGTCCTTCCTGTTGGGTGTGGGTGTGGTGGATGACTGGCTCAAGTGGGCCCGTGGCATCGACACCCCCGAGCATCACGAAGATGTACCCGGCTGGGAGAAATACCTCGGCGTTTCCCTCGACCACAAGGTGATCGGTATTCAATATACCGTAACCGCCTTGTTGCTGATTTCGATCGGCGGTTTATTCGCATTGATCTTCCGTACCGAATTAGCCCAATCGGGCCTGCAGTTTCTCAGCCCCGACCCTGAAAAGTTCAATGTCTTCAATCAGTCCGGCCCGCAGTTGTACAATACCTTGATGTCCTTGCACGGCATGATCATGATCGTATCGATCCTGCTGGGCATTTCGGGCATCATCAACTATGTTGTGCCGCTGCTCGTCGGTGCTTCGGACATGGCCTTCCCGCGTATGAATGCCTTTGCGTTCTGGGTGGCTGTTCCGGCGGCCGTGCTTTTGCTTATGAGCCTGGTTCTGGGTGGTTTCGATACCGGTTGGACCGGGTATCCGCCGCTTTCGGCGCGCGCGCCGGTGGGTGTGCAGATGTTCTTCCTCGGCGTGTTCACTGCCGGTTGGTCGTCCATCCTGGGTGCGTTGAATGTGATCGCCACGGTCATCCGCATGCGTGCCAAAGGGATGTCGGCCATGCGCATGCCCATCTTCGTGTGGGCCGCGGTTGCCACTTCCATCATCGCCCTGACAGCCACGCAGTTGATCGGTCTTTCCTTCCAGTTGGTTTCCTTCGAGCGCCTCTTTGGCATGGGGTTCTTCGATCCGCTCAAGGGCGGCAACCCGGTGCTCTTCCAGCATTTGTTCTGGTTCTACTCGCACCCGGCGGTGTATGTGTTCGTTCTGCCTGGGTTGGGTGTGATCTCTGAGCTGTTGCCGGTGTTTGTCCGCAAGCCGTTGTTTGGATATCGCTGGATTGCGATGTCTTCCCTGGGTATTGCCCTGGTCGGCTTCGTGGTTTGGGCGCATCATATGTTCACCTCCGGCATGAACGAATACCTGCGGGTGCCGTTCATGTATAGCACCATGCTGGTGGCTGTGCCGACCGGTGTAAAGTTCTTCTCGTGGGTTGCCACTATTTGGGGCGGCAAGATCGAAACGCCCACTCCGATGTTGTTCGTGTTGGGTGGTATCGTGGTCTTTTTGATGGGCGGTTTGTCCGGCCCGCCGAATGCCATGGTGGCCCTTGACCTGCACCTGCACGATACCTACTGGATCGTAGGCCACTTCCACGATACGATCTTCGGCGGCTTCGTATTCCCCTTCTTTGCCGCCATCTATTACTGGTTCCCGAAAGCCACCGGGCGCAAGATGAACGAATTCTGGGGCAAGGTACATTTCTGGTTGATGACCCCAGCCTTCCTGTTCATGACCTTCGGCATGATGTATGTAGGCTTGCACGGCATGCGCCGTCGCATCGCGGACTATGACCCTGCCCTGGGCTTTGATACCACCCATCTACTGATTACCATCTGCGCGTTCGCCATTGCGCTTTCGGTGTTGATCTTCATCATCAACTTTTTCCGAAGCATGAAGCACGGCGAAAAAGCCACTGGCAATGTGTGGAACTCTCGTTCGCCGGAATGGCAGGTACCTTCTCCCATGCCTGCTCATAATTACGAAGTGCCTTTTGAAGTGATTGGCGAACCGTATGACTACGGCATGCCAGACTCACAATACGTCAAATTCTCCTCCGCTCCGGCGGGCAAGAAACATCACTAATCGGTGAGGAATTACTAAATGTCCCATTCACAAGAGAAATCCTCCATGTTAAGCCAGGGCGTGTGGATCTTTGTTTACCTGGCTGTGTTGACCTTGCTCGAGTTTGGCGTTGCGGTCACGTTCAATTCGACGATCATGCTCGTGGCAGTTGCGTTGGTAAAGGCTGTGTTGGTGGTCTATTACTACATGCACATCTACAAGCTTAATGAAGATTCCGGCGATGATGAGCATTCCTATGCCTATAAGACCGGCACCAACCGGCTCGGTCTGTGGCTATTCCTGATCTCAGACCTGTTCGTGTTCGGTGGTTTGCTGGTGATGCGTGTCAACCTGTTGGGCGAAACGCACCCGCACCTGAATCAGAACCTGGGCCTGTTCGTGACCGGTGTTCTGCTGGTTTCTTCGTTCTTCATGAACCGCGGCGAAACACTGCTTGCCAACGGCGACCGCAAAGGTTTTCTAAACAACACCGCGATCACATTTGGGTTGGGGCTGGCCTTTTTGCTCGGCGTGGTCTTGATCGAATGGCATTCTGTTCCGGGGTTGGCGAAATTTGTCTTGGCTCTGTTTGGCGAGCCCGAAGGCGTGGAACCGTTGTATCCCACCTCCGGCGCGCAAGGCGCAGCTTTTTTCATGATGACCGGTATGCATGCTTTCCATGTGTTGACAGGTCTCATCTTTTTGGCTGTGGTGTGGGTGAACGGGCGCAAGGGACTGTATGATGAGAAGCATTACCCTGTCGAAGCTGCTGCGGTGTATTGGCACTTCGTGGATGTGGTGTGGATCTTCTTCTACCCCGCGTTGTACCTCATTGGCACAGTGGCCAAATAGTTCTTCCTCTAAGAACAGGATTAGAAAACGTCCATACGGGGCGACCATTCACGGTCGCCCCGTATTTTTCGGTGTATTATTATCGGTGCTTTTGATATTCCGTATAGGTGATCTCATGAATAAAAAAATGTTTTCTGTTGGCTTGGGGACAGTGGTGTTTCTTGGCGTGGTGGCAGCCTGGGTGTTCTTGTTTTCCGGCCAGGCGCAGTTCAGGGGGGCGGCATATGGCCAGCCATATCCGCAGGCTTCAGAGATCGACCTGGCCCGTTCGGATGGGAGCAGGTTCCGGCTGAGTGAGATGCGGGGCGATGTCATCCTGCTGTTCTTCGGGTACACCACCTGTCCGGATGTCTGTCCCACCACGCTGGCTGAGATGAAGCTGGCTTTGCAAGGCCTCGAGCCTGATGAAGCGGCGCGGGTCAAAGTGGTGTTTGTGACAGTGGACCCGGCCCGGGATACACCGCAAAAAGTGCAGGAATATGTTGACCATTTCAACACGGACTTTATCGGGTTGAGCGGCACGGAGACGCAACTCGGAGTAGTGTGGAGTGCGTACGGGGTATATCGCCAGATCGCCGAGGGCGCCTCAGCTTCGGGCTATTTGATCGATCATACGGCTCGCATTAATATGATCGACCGGGCCGGGAACCTGCGGGTCTCGTATGCCTTCGATACACCGGTGGACGACCTTGTGCACGATCTGAAATTGCTGCTGGCCGAAAAGGAGAGTTGAGCCCATGCGAAAGCGCATTGCGATCTCGTTGTTGATTGGTTTGCTCAGCGGGGTACTGATCAGCGAGGTACCTTTTTACTTTTTGCGCGAAACCGCCCGCCCGCCACAGGAGGTTGTGTTGACCATTCCCGCTGGCACAGCGGCGCAGGTGTTGCGCGGCGAGCAACCGCCAACCATTCCGCAGGATATGGTCTTTGTGGTGGGCGATACCCTGGTTGTGAAGAATGAAGATGTGGTGGACCATAAATTGGGTGAATTATGGATCCCCGCCGAGTCTTCGGCGCGCATGGCCTTGAACGCTGAAGAGAACATGGCGTATACCTGTTCCTTCCAGCCGGGCAATTCATTTGGCCTAAATGTGCGCCAGCCGCTCACTTTGGGCACGCGTGTCTATGGCGCGATCTACGCGGGCCTGCCGTTGGGTATTTTGCTGGCGCTGTATAGTTTTGTTCTCCCGCCCAAAAAGCAGGAACATGCTCCTGCTTAAGTTTTTCTCGCGCCGTTGGTGGTTTGCCACGCTGTTGGTCATTGCGGCGAGTCTCGTGATGGCCCGGCTGGGCATTTGGCAATTGGACCGGCTTGAACAGCGCCGCGCGTTCAACGCGCAATTCACCGCGGCGCGAGCCCAACCTCCGCTGGATCTGAACAAAGATGTGCCTGCCGACCTTGCCCTGATGGAATGGCGCGCAGTGACCTTTACCGGAGAATACGACTTCGCGAATCAGGTGGCGGTGCGGAACCAGTACTACGGCAACGAATATGGCTACCATCTACTCACACCGCTTCTTTCCAACGGGACGGCTGTTCTGGTGGACCGGGGCTGGATCCCCGCTGACGGTAATGCCACGCCTGCAGATTGGCGCAAATATGATGAGCCGGGTCAAGTGGCGGTGACGGGGCAGATACGGCTGGGGCAGGCGAAACCAGCCCTCGGCGGAGTCGCAGATGCGCTGCCTGCGGATGGGAACAAGCTTGCCGTGTGGAACAATGCCAACGTCGAGCAGATCGCGCTTCAGATGCCGTATCCCATCCTGGGCATCTATCTTCAGCCCGCCGCCGACCCGGCAGATGCCACCCCGCCTATTCCGTACCAGCCTGAGATCGAGCTGACGGAAGGTCCACATTTTGGATACGCCTTGCAGTGGTTCACCTTCACTGCGATCTTGTTGATCGGGTATCCATTCTTTGTTCGTAAGCAGGAAACTACACGCTCATGAAATTTTCGCTCCGTTCCTCTTTTGCCCGCCTGGCTCTGAGTCTGTTCGTGGCTGTGCTGGCGCTAACGATCGCCGGGCGCGCCGTTACTCTCACCGGGGCTTGGGCGCTGTGTGTTGGCTGGCCGGTATGTGTGCCGGTCGCCCCGTTGGGCTGGTTGAAGTTGTTGCATATGGCGCTGGTGGGTGTGGCCTCGGTGTTGATGGTGATCGTGTTCGTGACCGCCTGGCGCGAACAGCGCGGGCAGCGCGTGCTGTTGCCGTTGACGACCATCCTGGCGGTTATGTTCTTTGGGCAGGCCCTGGTGGGTGCCATGCAATTGACCCGTGCCGATGAAGGCCAGTTGGTGATCCTGCACCAATTGACGACGTTTGCGCTGTGGGTGTCTTTGACTCTGCTGGTTTATGCCTCAGGCCTGCTCGCGGAAGAGACGCAGCCCGCGCCTGTGCAAAGCGGCCAGCGCTTGCGCGATTTCTTTGCCCTCACCAAACCGCTGATCGTGGGCTTGTTGCTCATTACCACCTATGGTGGGCTGGTCATTGGCGGCAAGGCCTTTCCCTCCCTGACACTGACCTTTTGGACCCTGCTGGGTGGGGCGCTGGCGGCAGGCGGCTCAAGTGCCTTGAACCAATACATCGACCGGGAACTTGATAAGAATATGCAGCGCACGGCAAAACGTCCGCTGGCCGATGGGCGCCTGACTGATGCCGAAGGCCTGGCCTTCGGGCTGGGCCTTTCGCTGGTGAGTTATTATGTGTTGGCTTGTTTTGTGAACGGACTGGCGGCTCTGCTTTCGCTGGCGGGTATTTTCTATTATGTGATCTTCTACAGCCTGTGGTTGAAGAAAGCCACCGTGCAGAACATCGTGATCGGCGGCGGGGCGGGGGCGATTCCTCCCATGGTCGGATATGCTGCCGCCACCGGCGTTGTAGATTGGACCGCGGCTATTCTGTTCGCGATTATCTTCATGTGGACGCCTCCGCACTTTTGGGCGTTGGCGATCGTGCGCATGAAGGATTATGAAAAAGCGGGCGTGCCGATGATGCCCGTGGTGCGTGGGGAGATGGAAACTCGCAAGCAGATCCTGATCTACACCATGGAGTTGGTGGCGGTCACATTACTACTACCCCTGTTGAATCTGGCCGGGACGTTCTATCTTGTCTCTTCGATAGTGTTGGGTCTGTGGTTGTTGTATGCCGCCTGGGCGGTGTGGAAACACGGCGGCAACAAACTGGCCTGGCGCATGTATAAATGGTCGAGCACCTATCTGGTGCTGATCTTCTTCGCGATCGTCATCGACTCGGTGTTGTAAACTTCAGGGGTGATGAAGAATGATGGCGGTGTCATCCTGATACCGGATCTGCCAATCCGCGCCCTGGAGCGCTTTTGCGATGCGCGAATCAGTTCGGACAATGGCCCACTGCACCTCGTATTTTTCCAGAAGTTCCTGCCAGCCTTCAGCTGTGGTGATGATCTCTTCGTATTCGCGGGTCAGGGTCTCGCCGTAAATGTGGGTGTGGCCGTCCATGAAGATCTGGTATTGCGGCCATAGCTTAAGCAGTAGATACCCACCCCAATCGAATTCGTTGAAAACATGCCCGTTTTGCGGATGGGCTTCAAGCCAGTCCACTGCAGCCACGGGGAAAAACTTGGGGTCAAAGACATTGCCTTTGTTCTTTGCATCGATGGGGATGCCGAGTTGGAATACGTAAACCACCAGTAGAAAAACTGTCACCAGCCAGATCGCGCCATTGGCTGACTGGCTGAGCGGGGCAATGCGCCCTTCCAGGCGTTGGAGCGGGTTGCCTCCGGGCAGTTCGGTTTCCAGCCAGTCTGCCATCACGCGGGCTACAATCGGGACTGCCACCAAGGCAAAGATCGGTAACATACGGCTGGAGTAAATGGCCAGCGCAGCAAAGGCGGTGATCAGAAAGACATGCCGCCAGGCTGCCTTATTCTGGGTGCGCGCGTACCCGGCAGTTACCAACAGCAACAGCAGGATGGAGGGCCAGGCTTCGATGATCTGAAAATTAGCGCTCTGATATTCAATAACGCGCGATTTGATGTAAGCATTCCCGCCAAGGGAGGCGATGGTTGCCCAGATGTGATACCCGGATGGCGAGAAAAGCGTGGCCAGCAGCGACAATCCGCCGCCTGCCAGCAAGGAGCGGATGCCGGGGTGTTTGAGCCATGTCCGCCAGGGAGCTTCGAACAGGGCATCTGCCAGATATATTCCCCAGATGGCGATGCCCAACACGAACATGCCATGCAGGTTGACCCACAGCAGCATGATGAGCGGCAGCCGCCACCACAGACTGGGTTTGTTGCCGGTGTGCTCAAGGGTCATGATCCAGACCGGTATCAAGACGTAGCTGAACAGGTGGGGCCTGGGCAGGCCGTGGATCAGGCTGGCTGTCACGCCCACTCCGGTCAACACCAGTGCGATGAGCAGGCTTCCAGAGCGACGGTTCGCATCATTGAAGACCAATCCCCAGGCCAGGGTGATCAGCAAAGCAGCCAGAATGACGACGCCGCCCAATCCCAGCCAGTCATAAAAAAGCGAATAGATCACCTGGGCCAGCCACTCGTGAGGAGTGCTGGCAAACCCGGTGGTGCGGAAGGAGTAAATGTCCACCAACTCTACAGCACCTGTGGCGCGGATCGTTTCTCCAACCAGCAGGTGACGCGGCAGGTCACCATCCGAGTTCAGCATAACGGGACCCATGGCGGCAATGCCCCAGAAAATAGCGGCAAAGAGAATGTATTCGATACGCGGCAAAAAGAAGCGGATAAATTTCATGACGCATGACTCCAATGAACAGCACGAACGGATGCACGGATTTTAAACGAAAAGCGACACCTTTCGATGTCGCTTTCGGATTTGTATTGTGGCTTACTCGCCCAAATAATCGCGCAGTTTGCGGCGAATGGACGGGTGGCGCAGGCGGCTGAGCGCCTGGGCTTCGATCTGGCGGACACGCTCGCGGGTGACGCCCATTTTGCGGCCCACTTCCTCGAGAGTGTAGGCCTGCCCGTCAAGCAAGCCGTAGCGGAGCTGCAGGATGCGCACTTCGCGCGGCGGCAGACCATTCAGCACTTCGCCGAGGTGCTCCTTGAGCAGGTTATACGTGGCGGTATCGTCGGGCGGAGGGGCCTCGTCATCTTCGATGAAATCGCCCAGCACCGAATCTTCTTCGTCATCGGTCGGCGTCTCCAGCGAAAGCGGACGGCGCGCCACCTGGATCATGTTCTCCACTTTCTTGGGTGGCACATCCAGTGCTTCGGCCAGTTCTTCCACGCTCGGTTCGCGACCCAGGCGCTGGGTCAACTGGTGCTGGACGCGCAGCAATTTGTTGATCTGATCACCCATGTGCACCGGCACGCGGATGGTGCGGCCCTGATCGGCAATGGCGCGGGTGACTGCCTGGCGAATCCACCAGGTGGCATAGGTGGAGAATTTGTGACCGCGGCGATAATCGAACTTCTTGGTCGCGCGGATGAGACCAATGTTGCCTTCCTGGATCAGGTCGAGGAAGGGCACGCCGCGCCCCATATACTTTTTGGCCACTGAGATCACCAGGCGGGAGTTGGCCGTGATGAGATGTTCGCGGCCTGCCCAACCATCCTCGATGAGTTTGCGTAGCTCGATGCGGCGGCGCGGGCTGGCGTTACCCTTTGCCAGTTCCTCACGCGACATACGCCCGCGCTCGATGCGCTGCGCCAGTTCCACTTCTTCGGTGGCGGTGAGCAGCGGCACGCGGCTGACCTCTTTGAGGTACAGGCCGATCGTGTCGTCGGTGTCGATATTTGCGAGGTAATCGTCGAGGGCCAGGTCCACTTCAGGTTCGGCTTCGGTGGCTTCCACAGCCACGAGCTCGTCCTCGGTGGGTTCAGCAGTGGTATTATCCTCTACGAACGGGATGCCTGCGCTCAACAAAGCCGAAAAGGCCTCCTCAAGCTGCTCCACGTCCTGTTCGGCTTCGGGGAAGAAGTGCAGAATATCGTCGAGTGTGATATACCCCTTTTGGCGACCCATTTCAATGAGTCGCGCGATCGCGGGAAACTCTTCTTCTTCGTCCACCATCAAAATCTTATCTACATCCATGTGTCAGGGCTCTACCTTTTTTGTATCAGAATACACGTTTTTCAGGCAAAATACAAGTTTTTCTTTGTTACTTATAGACGCCCAGGCGTGTGGAAATGTTACGGCTGAGGCGTGGCAGGCTACGGCGTCGTCGGAGGCGGGGTTGGTGTCTCGGTATAAGGCGGGTTGGTGAGCAATCCCAACAGCACGTCCACTGCATCGCGGCTGATGATCAAGATGCGTGGGTCGCCATCCAACGAGGCGTAGTATCCGGCCTCTGATGGAGTAAGAACCCCAATGAGGGCCTTTCGTTCCACACCCGAGGCGAATTGCAGGGTGAGAGTGTATGCGGGTGCATCGAGGCCGACATCTTTCGTGGTAACGCCGGCCGGCAAGGTGTCTTCGATGCGGATGGCGGCGAGTTGCGTCGCCGCCGCCTCCACCGACCCCTGGTCTGCTGAGGCTTCGGTGGGCAGTTTCAACACCCAAGCCTTGTCTGCGTTACGCTCCAGCCCCACAGCCTCACCTGTTTTCGACCGCAATTCGAACGAATCGATGACACCGTCCCCGGCATCGAACAAATAGGTGATCGGGGTGGTTGGCTCGAGTGTGACGGCGATGTCCGCAACCTCAGGCGCGCGGTTGTTGAGATAGTAATAAGCTCCTGCCGTCAGAACGAACAAGATGAGGATGACAAGCGTGGAACGGCGCATATTATCCCTGACGCCTGCGTGCCAGCCAGGTGGATACACCAGCAAAGATGACCACACCCGGGATGATGATGACCGAGAGCAACAGAATCAGTAGCAACCGAAGTTGTGTGGGCGGGATGAACGTGCGTTCCTTGGGAGTGTTGGGCGTAATATTGATGAGGTTTTCCTGCTCAGAGGCCCAGTCCACCGAGTTGACGAGCAAGTTGCCGTTGCCGTAGGCGTTAAAGCCTTCGTTCCCGGCGAAGAGCGAATTACCAGCCACCATGACACGCCCTTTGGTGTTGCTATTCTCAGCCGCCACCGCCATGTTGAGCGGGCCGGGTAGGTCTTGTTCATCCAGCGCGATCTGGGAGCCTTCAGCGTTCGTGAAGTTCGCTTCGCCCCATGAGTTGGGTGAGGTTTGGATGAGGGATGTCTGAGTGATGCCGTCAGCGGGCTGCAACAGGGTGATGCTGCGTGATTGTGGCATGATGATGAGGTAGTTTTGAGTCAGGTTCTGGGTAATGGGGTGCTGACTGGCTGAATAGGAAACCGCATTGAGAGGCTGTTGGCCGCTGAGGTCGATGATGACGTCTTTGTTGAGGGTGATGCCCCAGTCCTGGGTCAGGTAATCAGCCAGGGGGTCGGGTGAATCGCCAAAGTCGGTGAATTGGACCGGGTCTTCGAGCACGATCAAGGAACCGCCGCCATCCACGAAGGCTTTGACTAGATTCACTTCCTGCTCTGAGACAGGCTTGGTGGGCCCGGCGATGACGATGGTCTCGGCATCTTCGGGGATCTTGTTTTCGGCGAGCAGGTTCAACGGTTTGACCGTGTAATTCTTGTTTTCAAGAGTTTGCTTGGCGGTGGAGTAACTGACCTGCCCGGCGTCATCCAATGAAGCCTCTCCATGCCCGGTGAGGAAATAGACCACGCGCGAGGTGGGGTTGATGAGGCGGATGAGCGTCTTGGTCAATTCGGTTTCAGAGGCAAAGGCGGCAACTTCGCTGCGTTCGCCCATGCTGAGTTGGATCTTGCCATCGCCGGTGATGCCCGCGGCTTTGACGCGCACGGGGTCAAGGTCTGGGTTGACGAACTCGTAATCGAACTTGCCGTTGCTGCTGGCTTTGAAGTTCTTGAGCAGGGTGTCGGCCGAATCAGTGGCGAGGCTGGCGGAATAGAAAGCAGTAGCCTTGACCGGCTGCGGCAGGGTCTTGAGAGCCTGCAGGGTTTCGGGGGCCAGTGTGTTGGTCTTATCTTCGGTCAGGTCCCAGCGTTGTGGGTTTTGGAAGACGAGGACGTTGCCCACAATGAGAATGCCGAGGAACGCAATGGTCGTAATAAGTGTATTGCTGCCGTAACGGGCCTGGCGACCAGTGACCATCTGCCGGATGCGGTCTGGCTCGAGGATGGCGTAGAGTGCCAGCCCGAGGATCAACACACCAATGCTGACCAGCAACCCGCGGTTGAGGGTTTCGATGGTGGCCCCGGTGAACATACCGATGCTGAACAGACCCTTGGTAATCAGGAACAGGAAGGTGCTGAGCAAAGCCAGACCGGCAACCAGCAGGGGAATCAATGCAAAGCTGCGCTGGGGGGGTGATTTTTTCTTATCCATTATCTCCATCTCCGCATTTCAACTGCCACTGTGCCGCTGAACAAGCCGAGGGCGATCAGGCTGAGGTAGTATACGAGGTCTGAAAGGTTGACAATACCGTCACTAAGGGCGCCATAGAAATGGGTCTTCATATCCAGGTAGCGGAACAATTCTGCGCCGCTGCCGCTGAGCACATTGGCAGGGAAACCCACCAGCCACCAAAGAAAGACGAACACGGTGAGGGTGACGAAAAACGAGGCGATCTGATTGGTGAACATGGCCGAAATGCCGGTTCCCAGGGCCAGGAACACACCTGCCAGCAGAATAACACCGAGATAGTTGGTGAACACAATGCGCAGGTCCAACCCGGGAGAGACATAGCCGTTCAACAAAGTGAACTCACCGATTTTGATGCCGTTGAGCAGGAGCGGATAGATAAATGTGGTGGCCACCAGGGTCAAAATATACAGCATGGCACCCAGCCACTTCCCGATGACCAGTTCGTGGTCTTTGAGCGGGGCGGTGAGCAGTAGTTCGAGCGTGCCCATGCGGGCCTCGTCAGAGATGAGGCGCATGGTCAACGCGGGGGCGGAGAGCACGAGCAGAAAGACGAACACACCCGTAATGGCTGAAATGTCCGGGGCGCCTGCGCCTTGGAAGGCATTCTGGGTGTAATAGAAGAAATTGATGGCGAACACAATCCCAATGGCCAGCAGCATGGCAAAGGCCACCACATAGGCAATGGGGCTGATAAAGTAATGGTCGTATTCGCGTTTGGCAATGATCCAAATGTTTCTCATGGTTTATTTCTCGTTAGGCTTTCTTGCCGGATGAGGTGTTTTGCGTGAGTTCGAGGAAGATCTCTTCCAGGCTCATGCCTACCGGGCGAAGTTCGACCAGTTCGTACCCGGCATTGACCACCGCCTTGGCCACCTGCGGACGGACATCCTGCTCGGATGAGATTTCGAACTCGACCGTTTCGGCGTCTTTGACTTCGATATGACGCGCGCCTTTGACCTTCTTGACCGTTGTTTCGAGGCCGTCGGCATCGCCGCGCACACGAAGCACTACACGCTGAGAGCCCATCAGACGCGATTGCAGGTTTTCAGGGGTGTCTTCGGCGATGATCTTGCCTTTGTTGATGATGAGCACGCGGTCGCAGATCTGTTGGGCTTCGGTCAGGATGTGCGTGGAGAGCAACACGGTGCGATCCTTGCCGATCTCTTTGATCACGTTGCGGATCTCGACCACCTGCGCGGGGTCGAGGCCAATGGTGGGTTCATCGAGGATGAGCACTTCGGGGCGGTGGATCAACGCCTGAGCCAGGCCGACGCGCTGGCGCATGCCTTTGGAGAAGTTGCCGATGAAACTGTTGGCGCGGTCGCCCAGGTTGACCTGTTCGAGCACTTCGAGGGCGCGGGCTTTGGCGTTGGGGATGCGGCGCAGCTCGGCCATGAACTTGAGGTAATCGACCGCGGTCATATCGGTGTAGAGCGGCACGGTTTCGGGCAGGTAGCCCACGCGCTTGCGGGCTTCGATGGATTCTTCGACCACGTCATACCCGGCCACGATGGCTGTACCATCGGTGGGGGGCATATACCCGGTGAGAATGCGCATGGTGGTCGTTTTCCCTGCCCCGTTGGGGCCGAGGAAGCCGACGATCTCTCCCTGATTGGCGTCGAAGGTGATGCTGTTCAAGGCGCGACGCGCGCCATAGTCCTTGATGAGACCATTGACTTGAATCATTGGCGCTCCTGAAGAAAGAAATGGGATGCTGACAAACAAAAGGCACGTCCAGCCGGTGGGCTCGCCGTGCCAATATCTGCGAAAATTACTATACAGAAAACCAAAATCAAAGTCAAGCAGGCTGCGGGGTTCTAATCAAACGCTAATTTACAGCCTTTGAATCCCTATCCATGCGGGGTTTACCGCAAGAAGAAGTACCAAACTCCGGCCGCCCCGACCAGCAGGCAGCCTCCGAGCAGGACGATCCCGAGCAGGATGAGGAGCCAGTTCGAGGAAGATTCAGGCTCGATCGTGCGCGCAGCAGGGATCGGCTGGGGACGAGGCGGATTGTTCGTCCCAACCGAGGGATTGGAAGGGGCGGCGGCTGGCGCCTGGGCGGAGAGATTGAACATCCCCTCCACAATGTCGGGTATGCCGTTGCGGTTGGCGTCCAGTTTACCCATGGCCTGCTCGTATTTGGCACGGGCCTCGGGCGGGAGTTGGTCGAGGCTATCGAAGGTTTGGCCATCCACCACGAACCGGGTGGTGTTCATCACGGTAGGGGTACCGGCCTGGATATTGATGGCTCCAGCCTGGTTGGCGAACGGGTCCGTGCTTGCAAATGGATCGGGAGTGCCGTTGCGGTTGGCGTTACGCAGCGCCTCTTCGTATAAGGCGCGGATATCGGGCGGCATTTCGTTCACATCGTTATAGACCTGACCGTCAACGACGATCAACCGTTGTTGCATGGCTGCCTCCAATAAGTGGTGATTTCATCCATTGGCCGATTGTATCATTTGCTGTACACTTGCCGTACGGAGAAACCATGACAGAAGCCTTATATCATACCGATGCCTACGTTCAGGATTTCGACGCGCAAGTCGTGAAGGTGTTGCCGCAAGAACGTGCAGTGGTGCTGGACCGGACTGCTTTTTATCCGGGTGGCGGTGGCCAACCCTGTGACTTTGGCACGCTGGCAATAGATGGCAATGTGTTTGTTGTTGATAAGGTCAAAAAACAGGGTGACGACATCCTGCATTTTCTTGGAGGCGACCAGCCCTTGCCTGCCCCCGGCTCCGCTTCACACGGGACCCTGGACTGGGCGCGGCGATACAAGCTGATGCGCACCCATACCGCTCTGCATGTGCTGTGCGGCACAGTCTTTCGAGCATATGGCGCACTTGTCACCGGTGGTGATATGGAGCCGCTCAAAGGTCGCATGGACTTTGAATTCGCCACCATGCAGGGTGAATTGGTGCGGGAGATCGAAGCAGCCGTAAATCAGGAAGTCCAGGCCAGACGCGAGATTCGTGTCAACATTCTGCCACGAGCAGAAGCCTTTCAGATCCCCGACCTGATTCGTACGAAGATCAACCTGCTGCCTGAAGGCATTGCGCACGTCCGCACGGTGGAGATCGTAGGCCTTGACCTGCAAGCCGATGGCGGGACGCATGTGCGAAATACACTTGAAGTGGGCAGGATCCGTGTGGTGGATTATAAGAGTAAGGGCGCCATCAACAAGCGCCTGTATATTGAGATCGAATAAATCATTTGGTTGAAACACATAAACTTTTCAAGGAGAGAAAAATGAAGATGAAGCGATTTGTGGTTTTTGGGGCGGCAATTGCGATGTTGGTGTTGGCGGCGCTGGCTTGTAACTTCAGCGCGTCCACGGCGAATATTTCCAATGCGCACATGTCATTGGATGAATCCGATTCGCAGTCGGTGGCGGCGTATGCCCCTGATGCCCAGACTTTCTACTGCTATTTTGACCTGAACAATGCACCCGACGATACTGTGGTCAAAGGGGTGTGGACACTCGTCTCTGCTGATGGCTTTGACTCGAATCAAGAGATCGACTCGGCCGAGATCACCGGTGGCGATAACACCTACTATTTCAGCCTTGACCGCGCCTCCGACCCCTGGCCAGTTGGACAATACAAGATCGATCTGTATTTGAATGACCAATTAGTGCAGACGGTCAATTTTGAAGTGAAATAACCTGTCGAGAATCAAAAGTGCGCTCCATACGCGGAGCGCACTTTTGATTTTGTGAGTTTACGAGAGCAACACCTGCCCGCAATACTCGCACTTATCCATGCCGAGCTCGAGCGTGCCGCCGCAGTTCGGGCATTGGATGGTTTCCACTTTGATGGAATGCCCAGCCGACTTGAAGGCGGCTTCGTTCTCGGCCAGATCAGAGCGCAGGCGTTTCAGGCGGGCCAGATAGGCATCGCCGGTGACCTCGC